>CAZXFA010000016.1:0-5028 GCA_964640085.1 uncultured Actinomycetes bacterium
AGGGCAGGCCGCGTCCGATCGAGGCCTCGACGGTCACGATGTGACCGCGGACCCCAACGACGGTCACCCCGGTCGCTCTTCCAGAACGTATATGGTGCTCACGCCCTAGAAGCTTGGGTCGAACACCCTTGCCGGTATCTCAGCCGGGTCCGTCTGGTGCGTGTGCAGTTTCCCGCCCACCATGGCCGCGTAGATGTACTGCCCGCCCGGAACATCGAGACCCTTGAATCCCAGCTTGCAGAGGTAGAGATCCTGTCCGTGGAACCCCACCACCTCTTCGATTCGGCACTCGACCTCACCGTTGTACGTGTGGCCGCCCGCGATCGGGAAGGCACCGGCCTCAGCTGCCGACAGCACGGCTTTCTCGACTTCGCTCGGGCGGTGCGCCAGCCAAAACCAGCCCACGGCGACGACCAGGGCCAAGGCGAGCACCAGGAGTGCTTTCCCCACAGCCCCACAGTAGAACTTGGACCTGATTTCGTGACGCCGGTTCGGTTGATCTGAGACGTGGGCGCGCGACGCCGGTGGCGCTTCAGGAACGTACATCTACCCTCGGCTGCCCTAGCGTTCGGGAATGACGCCTGAGCGCATGTCGGGCGTCAGCCGATTTGCTCAGCCAGCCCGATGAGAATGCCCTCGGGACCTCGGACGTAGCAGAGCCGATACACGTCTTCGTACTGGACCACTTCGTCGACGAGCTGCGCGCCGTGGTCGCGGAGCCGGGCGAGCGCATCGTCGAGGTCGTCCACGGCGAACATGACACGCAGGTAGCCCAGAGCGTTCACCGGGGCGTTCCGGTGATCGGCGACCACAGGCGGCGCGAGAAATCGCGAGAGTTCGATCCGGCTGTGGCCGTCGGGCGTACGCATCATGGCGGTCTCGACGCGCTGGTCGCGCAGTCCAGTGACGCGCCCTGACCAGTCTCCTTCGATCATCGCTCGCCCTTCGAGTTCGAGGCCCAACTCGGCGAAGAAAGCGATAGCGGCATCAAGCGATTCCACCACGATGCCGACGTTGTCCATCCGTTGAAGCGCCATGCGGGCATTCTTGCAGTTCGCAAAGTCACCGGTGCCCGTGAGGCGCGCGGGATCAGGTGTCCGTAGGACTACCCAGGTCTGGGCGCGTGACGCCGATGACACGCCCGTACACGGTCGGTGGACCCTACTCCCCGCCAGCGACACCTCAGAACGCGTCCTCGAACACCTCGACCTCCGGACGGTTCCCGTCGAGCCAAACGCTGGCCACGTCGAACCGGATCCCTCCCGGAGGCAGTCGCGTCGCCAGGAACGCCTCGGCGAGCCGCCGGAGCTTGCGCCGTTTGGATCGGGTAACGGCCTCGTACCCGCCGCCGAACGCGACCCCCGTGCGGGTCTTGACCTCGCAGAACACGATCAGCCCGTCACGCTCGAGGATCAGGTCCAGCTCGCCGATCGGGCACCGCCAGTTCCGGGCCAGGAGCCGGAGCCCCATCCGTCGGTACACGGCGAGGGCGGCGTCCTCCCCGGTGCGACCGACCGCGATGCGGCGACCCTGGATCGCGTCCACGGCGCGAGGCTAGCGAGCCGCACCGACACGCCTAGGAGACGATCGGCGGCTCCTCGTCGCGCCGGAGCTCCTCGACGTTCACGTCCCGCTGGGTCATCACCCGTACGCTCGAGACGAAGCGGGCGGGGCGGAACATGTCCCACACCCATGCATCGGACAGGCGCACCTCGACCCACCCGTCCTCCCGCTGGTCGACCTGCACCTGGTTCGCCAGGTAGAAGCGTCGCTCCGTCTCCACGACGTAGGCGAACATCGGCAGGACGTCGCGGTACTCCCGGTAGAGCTCGAGCTCGCGCTCCTCCTCGAAGCGCTCGATGTCGTCCCCGTCGTGGTTCACCGCTCCACCCTATCGACGCCGGTCGGCTCCGCCGGCAGTCCCCTGAACGAGCGTCGGTGGATCGGAGAGGCGCCGATCCGCGCGATCGCCGCCCGGTGCTCGCGCGTCCCGTAGCCGCGGTTATGGTCGAACCCGTAGTCGGGGAACCGCCGATGGTACCGGTCCATCATCCGGTCGCGCGTGACCTTGGCGATGATCGAGGCCGCCGCCACGGAGGCCGTGACCGCGTCGCCCTTCTTGATCGACAGTGCCGGGACCGGCAGCCGCCGCATCGGGAACCCGTCGGTCAGCACGAAGTCGGGCTCCACGCCGAGGGTGGTCACGCACCGTCGGAGGAGCCACAGGTTCGAGCGGTGCAGCCCAACGCGGTCGATCCGCGACGGCATGCACCGGCACACGGAGAACGCGATCGCATCCCGGACGATCCGCCCGTAGGCGTCCTCACGCTGCTTGGCCGTGAGCACCTTCGAATCGTTCACGCCCTCCAGGTCGAACGCGACCGGCAGGATCACCGCCGCGGCCACCAGAGGGCCAGCCAGCGCCCCCCGACCCGCCTCGTCGACCCCCGCGATCAGGCGGAACCCCTGAGCGCGGAGCCCCCGCTCGTAGCGCCCCAGGTCGAGCGCTAGTGCACCCATCCCACGTTCGAGGGCGGCCAGATGATCACGAACGCCCTCCCGATCACCTTGTCCACGGGGACGAACCCCAGCCCGAACCGCGAATCGTTCGAGTTGAGTCGATTGTCCCCCAGGACGAACAGGCTTTCCGCCGGAACCTCGGTCGGGCCGTAGTCGCGGGTGTCCGTCGGACCACGGAGGTACGGCTCGGGGATCCGCTCTCCGTCGACGTACAGCCTGCCGCCGCGGATCTCGATCGTCTCCCCGGGAAGACCGATGACCCGCTTGATGAAGTCCTCGTGCTCCGGGCGGGCGAAGCCCAACCCCTCGGAGAGCCAGTGCACGAACCCGCCGACGATCCCCCGATCCTCCGTCCGTCCGTCCTTCGGGTCGGCGAACACGATGACGTCGCCGCGGCCGGGGTCGTCGAACACCTTCGTGACGAGCACCCGGTCGCCGGGCTCGAGCGTGGGCTCCATCGAGCCGGACGGGATGAAGAAGGCCTGGACGACGAAGGTCTTGAGCAGGATCGCGAGGCCGAGTGCGACCAGGACGAGGACGGGCAGCTCGCGCAGGAAGGATCCACGGCCGCGATCGCCCCCCTCCGGCCGTGAACTCCACGACCGCGAGCGCCGTTCGGGGGTGGCGGGGGTCGCGACCGGCCCCGGCTCGGCGGAGCCGGACGGGCGTTCGGCCACGCTGCTAGGCCTGGGCTCGCTCGGCCTCGTCGGCGCCGGCCTCCTCGGCGATACTCGCCTCCGGGCCCTCGCCCACCTCGATCCCGGAGGTGACCTCGTCCCCCTCGAGGGGGTGGGTCTCCTCCGAGGGGCTCTCCGGTTCGTCCTCGCCGGCGGCCAGCTCCGCGGTCTGCGCGCGGGCCGCCTCGGCGGCGGCGATGGCGGCCAGCTCCTCCTCGCCCAACCGACGCTCGCGGATCCGAGCCTTCTTGCCACGACGCTCTCGCAGGTAGTAGAGCTTGGCGCGCCGCACATGCCCGCGCGACACGACCTCGAGCTTGGCGATCGAGGGGGAGTGGAGTGGGAAGGTCCGCTCGACGCCGACGCCGAACGAGACCTTGCGGACCGTGAACGTCTCCCGTAGGCCGCCACCATGGCGGCGGATCACCACGCCCTGGAACACCTGGGTCCGCTCGCGCCCGGCCTCCACCACGCGGACGTGCACCTTGACGGTGTCGCCCGGTCGGAACTCGGGCAGGTCCGAGCGCAGGAACGACTGCTCGACGGGATCGGTCTTGTTCATCGCGGGAGCACCGATGATAGCAGGCACTCGATGGGCCCCGGTCAGCGTTCGAGCAGGTCCGGACGGTTCCGCCGCGTCTTCTCGATGGCCGCCCCGCGGCGCCAACGCTCGACCGCCGCGTGGTCGCCCGACAGCAGCACCTCCGGCACGCGCATCCCGCGGAACTCCGGCGGTCGCGTGTAGTGGGGATGGTCCAGCAACCCCTCGGGACCGAAGGAGTCCCGTTCGTGGGATTCGGTGCGCCCGATCACGCCGGGCACGAGCCGGGTGACGGCCTCCACGACGACGAGCGCCGGCAGCTCTCCACCGGAGAGCACGTAGTCCCCGATCGAGATCTCCTCGGCCGGGAGCCCCTCCACGACGCGTTCGTCCACGCCCTCGTACCGGCCGCAGAGCAGCACCAACCACGCCTCCGTGGCCAGCTCCCTGACCAGCGCCTGGTCCAGGCGTCTACCTGCCGGCGAGAGCAGCAGGACCCGCTTCGACCCCGATCCCAGGGACTCGACCGCGGCGAACACCGGCTCGGGCTTCATCACCATGCCCGGACCCCCGCCGTAGGCCTCGTCGTCGACCTGCCGGTGCCGATCGGTGGCGAACGCCCGCAGATCGTGGATGCGGACGTCGACGACGCCCTGCTCGATCGCCTTGCCGAGCAGGCTTTGCCGGAGCGGTCCGGAGACGAGCTCCGGGAAGATCGTGAACACGTCGATCCGCACGAGCGCAGGCTAGCAGCGGTGATCGTCCGGGCTCAGGGCGCCGGCGTGGTTAGGCCATCGATCTCGTCGACCACGATCTCGCGGTCGACCACGTCCACCGAGCGGACCACGTCGCGCAGGACGGGGATGAGCGTCTCGCGCCCGCTCGCGTCGACCGCCGCCCAGACGTCGTTGGCCGCCGTGTGGATCACCTCGTGGACCCTGCCGAGATCTGCGCCCGCTTCGGTGAGGACGCGGCAGCCGACGATCTGGTGGTCCCACCAGGAGCCCTCGGGGAGCGGTGGCGATTCGGACTCCGCCACGACCAGGAGCGAGCGAGCCAGCGCAGCGGCCTCGGTCCGATCCCCGACCTCCCGGAACCGGACCAAGAGCCGATCACCGTGCGGGCGCACGGCGTCGACCGTCAGTCGGCGGCCGTCCTCCAGGTACACGACGGCCCCCTCCGCGAACCGCCCGGGGACCTCCGAGAGCACCTGGACGGCCACCTCGCCGCGAACGCCGTGCGCCCGCGTGATCCGGCCGACCACCACCGTCGGCTCGTCCACCGCCTAGG
>CAZXFA010000016.1:5128-64391 GCA_964640085.1 uncultured Actinomycetes bacterium
CCGTGCGCCCGCGTGATCCGGCCGACCACCACCGTCGGCTCGTCCACCGCCTAGGGTTGGTCGACGATCTCGACGTGGGTCCCGTGGACCCCCGCGCGCATGCCCGCCGCCTTGACCACCGTGCGGATCGCTCGCGCCGTCCGGCCACCCCGGCCGATCACCTTGCCCATGTCGTCCGGCGCCACGCGAAGGGTGAACAGTACGCCCCGGTCGTCCGGGATCTCGGTCACCTCCACGGCGTCCGGGTCGTCGACCAAACCGCGCGCCAGGTACTCGAGTAGCTCTCTCATCGACGGGGGCATCCGGCGGAAGCCTTCAGGAGATCGGGGCCGACTTCCGCGCCTGCTTCTCGGCCGCGAACCGCTCCCAGATCCCCGACTTCGTGAGCAGCACCTTGACCGTGTTGCTCGGCTGGGCCCCGACGCGCAGCCAGTGGAGGGCCCGCTCCTCATCGATCTCGATCAGCGACGGATCCTCGAGCGGGTGGTACTTGCCGATGCTCTCGATGAACCGGCCGTCGCGAGGACTGCGCTGATCCGCGACCACCACCCGGTAGAACGGGCGCTTCTTCGCGCCGAGCCGCTTCAACCTGATGCGAACCGCCATCTGCCGTCTCCTACCGCCTCTCAGAGCCCTCGGCCGGGGATCTTCGGCATCCCGGGGATCCGGGGCAACCCGGCACCCTTGGCACCCATCATCGATCTCATCATCTTCCGCGCCTGCTCGAACTCCTTGAGCAGCGCGTTCACGTCCGCGGTGGTCGTGCCCGAGCCTCGGGCGATCCGCAGGCGACGGGACCCACCGATGATAGCGGGGTTCCGCCGCTCCTCCCCGGTCATGGAGCTGATGATGGCCTCCGCCCGGGTGAGCTGGCCCTCGTCGATCTCGAGGTCCTTGAGGGCGTTCTTGCCTCCCGGCACGCCGGGCAGCATCGCCAGGAGGTCCTGGAGCGGTCCCAGCTTGCGCATCTCGCGCATCTGGACGAGGAAGTCCTCGAGCGTGAACCGGGCCTCCATCATCCGCTGAGCCGCCTCGGCCGCCTGCTCCGCGTCGAGGGTCTCCTGCGCCTTGTCGATCAAGGAGAGCAGGTCGCCCATCCCCATGATGCGCGAGGCCATCCGGTCTGGGTAGAAGGGCTCAAGATCGCCGAGCCGCTCCCCCACGCCCGCGAAGAACACGGGACGGCCGGTCACGGCGGTGATCGACAGGGCGGCCCCTCCTCGAGCGTCGCCGTCGAGCTTGGTCAGGACGAACCCCGTCGTGTCGATCTCCCGGAGGAAGGCACGCGCCTGCACCACGGCGTCCTGGCCGGTCATCGCGTCGCAGGCCATCAGGACATGATGCGGCTCGAGAGCATCGCGCACGCGCCGGGCCTCGCGCATCATCTCCTCGTCCACGTGCAGCCGGCCGGCCGTGTCCACGATGAGCACGTCGAACCCCTCCCGCGCGGCCTGCCTGCGCGCGTTGCGGGCGACCTTCGTCGCGTCCTTGCCGTCGGACACGACGGGGACACCGACCTCGTGGCCGAGGGTCACGAGCTGCTCCACGGCAGCGGGCCTCCACAGGTCGGCGGCGGCCAGCAGCGGGCGCTTGCCCTTCTCCTTGTACAGCCGGGCGAGCTTGGCGCACGCGGTGGTCTTCCCCGATCCCTGGACCCCGGCCATCATGATCGCGGCCGGCCTCGCGCTCGGGAGCTGGAGCGCGGCCTGGGTCCCGCCCATCGTGGCCTGGAGCTCATCCCGGACGACCTTGATCACCTGCTGGGCCGGGGTGAGGCTCTTCATCACCTCCTCGGAGAGAGCCCGGGAGCGGACGCGCTCCAGGAGGTCGTCGGCCACCTCCACGGCGACGTCGGCCTCGAGCAGCGCGATGCGCAGGTCGTTCAGCGCGTTGTCGACCTGCTTGGGATGCAGCTTCCCTCGGGTGCGGAGCCTACGGAAGATACCGTCGAGGCGGCCGGTCAGGCTGTCGAACATCGTCCCCCGTCCTCCGGTTCGACCCCTAGGTTCTCACGGCAGCGCGCCGGCCGACCCTAGGGGTCGGGGGCCAGGACCTGCTCCACCGTCCGCAGGAGGGAGGTGGGTGAGAAGGGCTTGGTGAAATAGGCGTCGGCACCGAGCGAGAGGACGTAGTCCCGTCCCTCCTCGCCCACGGCGGTTACGATGATCACGCGAACACCGCTGGTCGCGGGGTCGGCCTTGACCTGCGACAGCACATCGGCTCCGCTCGTCCCCGGGATGTTGAGGTCCAGGAACATCAGGTCCGCGGGCTCCTCCCGGACCATCCGGAGCGCGGTCGTCCCGTCCCCAGCCTCACGGATCACGAACCCCTCGTGCTCCAGGATCAGTCGCATCGCCTCCCGCATCGTGGGATGGTCCTCGACGATCAGGATCTGCGCCTTGGACGTCATCGATCCTCCAAGAGGCGCGCGACGAACGAGGAAGCTCGGAAGGGCTCGAGATCGTCGGGGCTCTCACCGACCCCCACCAGCTTGACCGGCAACCCGAGCCGCTCGCGTACGGCGAGGACCACCCCGCCCTTCGCGGAACCGTCCAGCTTGGTCAGCGCCACACCGCTCACGTCGACCGCCTCGGCGAACTCCGCGGCCTGGGCGATCCCGTTCTGACCGGTCGTGGCGTCCAAAACCAGCAGGACCTCGTCGGGCGGATGCTCAGACGCCTTCTCCAGCACCCGACGCACCTTGCGCAGCTCATCCATCAGCGGCGTCTTGGTGTGCAGGCGTCCCGCCGTGTCGACGATCACGACGTCCGAGCCCCTGGCGCGCGCGGATCGCACCGCATCGAACGCGACCGATCCGGGATCGGCCCCGCGCTCCTGAGAAACCAGATGCGCCCCCGCCCGGTCGGCCCACACCGCCAGCTGCTCCGAAGCCGCCGCACGGAACGTGTCGCTCCCCGCGATGCTCACCTTCCGACCCTCGCGGCCCAGCCGGGTCGCCAGCTTGCCGATCGTGGTGGTCTTCCCCGAGCCGTTCACGCCCACGACCATCACCACCGCGAGTCTGTCCTCGGGGAGGTTCAGGGATGCGTCCTCGCCCAGGACCTCGACCGCCTCCTCGGCCACGAGCGCGACCGGGTCGGCACCCGGCTCGTATCGCTCGCGCACCTGCATGACGATCCGCTCCGCCGTCCCGGGACCGACATCGGCCCTCAGGAGGACGTCCTTCAAGCGAATCCACCCGTCGTCGCCGATCTCCGGCGCTCCGAACAGGGCGCGCACGCGAGCGCCGAGACCCCGGGAGTCAGCGGCCGGCCTCGGGGGCGTGCTGGGTGCCTCCGGCTGCGCGCGAACGCCGCGCCGCGATGCGGATGCGCGCCGCCGGGCGACCGCCATCCCGGCCACCAAGACGACGAGCAGGATGGCGACGACCGCGATCGCGATCTCCACGGCGCCTCAGGCTATCGGACGGGGTCGGCTGTCGGCACCGCGACCGGCTCGGCCGCGACCGGCTCGCCCCCTCCCGGCTCGTTCCCGGGGTGATCCAGTCGCTGACCGAGGACCTTCGAGGTGCCGTCCTTGCCCATCGAGACGCCGTACATCATCTCGGCGACCTCCATCGTGCGCTTCTGGTGCGTCACGATGAGCACCTGCGCGTCGCGCGCGAAGCCCTCGACCAGCCTGATGAACCGGTGCAGGTTCACGTCGTCCAGGGCCGGCTCGACCTCGTCCATCAGGTAGAAGGGGCTCGGCCGCGCCTCGAAGATCGCGAACAGGAACGCGAGCGCCGTGAGCGCCCGTTCCCCTCCCGACAGCAGGCTGATCCGGCGCACGCGCTTGCGTCCCGGACGCGCCTCGATCTCGATCCCGGTGTTCAGCAGATCCCCGGGCTCGGTGGCCACGAGGCGCCCCTCGCCGCCGGGGAACAGCTCCGCGATCAGGCGCTCGAACTCGGCCGCCACATCCCGATAGGCGGACTCGAGGGTCGTGGTGATCTCGGTCTCGATGCGCTGGATCACCTCCAGGAGATCGCGACGGGCCTTCCGTACGTCCTCCAGCTCGCGCTGGAGGAAGTCGTGCCGCTCCTGGAGCGCCTCGAACTCGCCCCCCGCGAGGAGGTTCACCCTTCCGAGCAGGCCGAGACGGCGTTGCACGAGCTCCGCCCGGCGCTCGAGCGCAGCGACAGTGTCTTCCGACCCGAGCTCGGCTACCGCGTCCGCCGGCTCCTGCCCGAGCCCCTCGCGGAGCAGCCGCTCGGCGTCCCGTATCCGTCGCTCGAGGTCCCCACGCTGGCGGTCGTCCTCCTCGTACTCCTCACGGAGCCGGCCCAGCTCGGTGGAGGCCTCACGCCATCGGCGGTTGGCCTCGGCCTCCGTCTCGGTGGCCGCGCGCTCGGCCGCCAGGGCCTCCCGCCGCACGTCGGTGGCGGACCCCGCCTCGCGCTCGGCGCCGGCGAGGACCTCCTCCGCAGTGACCCGTTCACGCTCGGCCGCCTCTACGGCCGCCCGAAGCTCGTCGGGATCGCGCGAGGCCAACGCATCCCGCTCGGCCCGGACCGCGGCCAGGCGCGAGTCGATACCGCTCCTATCGCGCCGCAGGGTCTCCACCGCCACGCGGGCCTGGATCGGTGGCTCGGGGTGCCGGGGGAGCTCCGGGAGCTCGCGGGCGGCGGGCGTCGTCGTAGCCAGGGTCTCGCGCCAGCCGGCCGCCGCCTCCTCCAGGGCCCCGAGCCGTTGCGCGTGGATCTCCTCCTCCCGATCGATCGAGACCAGCTCGGTCTCGATCCGGGCGAGCACCTCGGCGGTCCGCGTGATGGCCTCGTCCGCCTCCTCGATGCTGGCGTCCAGCCGCTCCAGCTCGTCCGCGATCGCGACCAGACGCTGCCGGCGGGGTCGCAGGGCGGCCCGCGCCTGCGCCAGGTCGTGCTCGACCACGGCGAGCTCTCGTCGGATCTCCGCGGCCCGCGAGTCCCCGGCTCGGGTCGTGCGGATCACGGCCGGACCGACCAGGACGCCCTCCCGGGTCACGAACGACGCCTTCGGGTGCAGCGTCTGCTTGGCCTCCGCCTCCTCGAGCGTCTCGGCCAGGTAGATGTCCGCGAGGACCGCGGTGATGAGCCCCCGAACGGCCGGTTCGGCCTCGACGATCGAGAGCAGGGCGCGCTCGCCGTGCAGCGTGACCCCGGCAGGCCCACCCCCGGGCGTGGTGAGGGTCGCACCGTCGCCCGCCGGAGCGTCGGCGAGCGCGTGCGACCGGTCCGGGTAGACGACCGCGTCGGCCAGCGGACCGAGGCCGGCGCGGAGGGCGCGCTCCCATCCCCGGCGGGCCCGGACCAGCTCGCCCAGGAGACCCAGCGTGCGATCGGCGCGGGATTCCCTGAATCGGGAGCCCGGCGTCTCCTCCAGGTCGTTCAGCCGCGCGAGGAGGACCTCCCGTCGCCGTTCGTGCCCCGAGATCGCCGCCTCGTTCTCGGCCACCTTCCCGGCCAGCGCGTGCCGCTCCCGCTCGAGTTGGGATCGCTGCTCGGACCACGGCGCCACCTCCGCGTCCAGTGCCTCGACGCGCTCTCGGAGCCCGTCCCGCTCGGTCTCGGCCGCGGTCCGCCGGTCGCGCACCTGCCCAACCGCCTCCTCGACCCGCACCCGTTCACGCTCGGTCGACGCGAGGGATCGCCGGAGCGTCTCGATCTCTGCGCGGTGGGCGGCCGCCTCTTCGGTGAGCCGATGTCGCTCGTCCTCGGCTTCCCGTCGAGCCGTCACCGCGGTCGCGAACGCACGCTCGGCCTCGGCCAGCTCCACCTCCCGAACCTCCAGCTCGCGAGCCACCTCGGCGCGCCGGGCATCCTGCCGCGCCAGATCCTGGTCGAGCGCGCCCAGCCGCGCCCCCCGGCTCGCCTCGGCGGCGAGCGCCTGACGGGCCTCGGACTCGAACCGGACACGCCGCCGGACCTCCTGCTCGGCCGCGGTCCGCGCCTCCTGCGCCTGCCCGAACGCCCCCTCGGCCTCCTGGAACGCCCAGACCGCGCGGGCTCGCTCGTCGGCCGCCGTCCGTACGGCCTCATCGAGCCCGTCCAGGTGCTCCCGCGCCCGGGTCCGCCGCGCCAGCCCCTCCTCCCAGCCGGACGTGCGCCGTTCCCGCTCGGTCCACAGGTCCCGAACCCGGCTGGCGGCCAGGCGCACGGCGATCGCGTCGGCCTCGGCCGTGAGCTCCTCGTGGCGGCGGGCCACGTCCGCCTGTTGCCTGAGCGGCTTGAGCTGACGTCGGAGCTCGGCCAGAACGTCCTTGAGACGGAGCAGGTCCTGGTCCAGCCCGACCAGCTTGCGTTCGGCGCGCTCCTTGCGCCGGCGGTGCTTCGCGATGCCGGCCGCCTCCTCTACGTAGCGACGGCGATCCTCGGGGCGCGCCGACAGCACCTCCTCGAGCTGGCCCTGCCCGACCACGGTGTGGAGCGCCCGGCCGATCCCGCTCTCGGAGAGCAGCTCCTGGACATCGAGGAGCCGCACCACCTGATCGCCGATCCGGTACTCGCTCTCGCCGGAGCGGAAGATCGTCCGGCTGATCTCGATCTCGGTCATGGGCACCGGGATCAGCCCGGCCGAGTTGTCGATCACCAGCTTGACCTCGGCCATACCGAGCGCCGGGCGCTGGGGGCTGCCGGCGAAGATCACGTCGGCCATCTGGCCCCCCCGCAGGGCCCGAGCCCCCTGCTCACCCAGGACCCAGCTGATCGCGTCGACCAGGTTCGACTTCCCGGATCCATTGGGCCCCACGATGACGGAGATGCCGGGCGCGAACTCGAGGGTGGTCTTGTCCGCGAACGACTTGAAGCCTCGTATCTTGAGCGAGCGCAGGAACATGCGGGGCGATGCTAGCAGTGCCTCGGTGCAGAGCCGGGTATCTGCCGCCCGGAAGTTCGGGGGGCCGATCAGCCCGTGACGCGGAACCCCACCTCGCCGCCGGGCTCCTCGGGGATCACCTCTACCGAACCGACCTCCGCCAGCTCGGGTCCCCGCCGACACCAATCGACCATCGCGTCGACGGCCTCGTCGGGGCCCTCGAACACGGCCTGGACCCGACCGTCGGGCAGGTTGCGGATGGACCCGCCGAGCCCCCGCTGTCGGGCCCGCGCCGCGCAGGTCGTCCGGAAGAACACACCCTGTACCCGCCCCGAGACGATGACGCGGACGCGCTTCACGTGCGCATACTAGGTCCATGGCGAGATACGACCCCAAGACGGCGCTGCTCGTCGTCGACGTCCAGAACGACTTCGCCGACCCCAAGGGCAGCCTGTACGTGGAGGGCGGCGAAGAGGTGGTCTCCTTCGTGAACTACGAGATCGAACAGGCGCTCGCGGCCGGTGCGACGGTGGTGTACACGCAGGACTGGCACCCGCCCACGACCCCGCACTTCGAGAAGGACGGAGGCGTCTGGCCGGTGCACTGCGTGACGGACACGTGGGGCGCGGAGTTCCTCCCCAGCCTGCGGGTCGAAGGGCCCGTGGTGCGCAAGGGGGCCGACGGGAAAGACGGCTACTCGGGCTTCTCGGTCCGCGATCCACGGAGCGGTGACGTGTCGGCGACCCAGCTGGAATCGCTGTTGCGTGAACGCGGGATCGAGCGTCTGGTCCTCGCGGGGATCGCCACCGACTACTGCGTGGTGGAGACCACGGAGGATGCCCGACGTCTGGGATTCCCGGTCACGGTGCTGAAGGACGGGATCCGGGCCGTGGAGCTGCAGCGGGGGGACGCGGAGCGAGCGATCGACCGGATGCGGGGGTCCGGAGCGGAGATCGCCTGAGGGCCGCCGATCCCCTCAGCTCTGGCACTGTGGGCAGAAGTAGGCGTTCCGCCCTGAGATCTTCACGGCCTCGATCGGCGTGCGACACCGGCGGCACGGCAGACCGGCTCGCCCATAGACCTTCAGCTCGTCCTGGAACTCCCCGGGCTTGCCGAACAGATCCACGTATGCCTCGTCCTCCAGGGTCGTCCCCCGGAACCGGATCGCCTCCTGGAGGACCTCCTGCATTGCTCGGTAGAGGCGGCGGACCTCTTGTGACGACAGCGAGTCGGACATCCGATCGTGCCGGAGCCCCGCGGCGAACAGCACCTCGTCGGAGTAGATGTTGCCTAGCCCGCTGATGAACTTCTGATCCATCAGCAGCTGCTTCATCTTGGCCGCGCGCTGGGAGAGCTCGGCCGCGAAGGCCTGCCAGGTGAACACGTGGTCGAGGGGATCGATCGCGATGTGCTGGAGGTCCTTGACCTTCCCCAGCTCGTCGGCCGGCGTCACGAACATCTCGCCGAAGGTCCGGGGGTCGACGAAGCGGAGGTCCCCGCCCTGCGTGAAGGTGAGGACCACGTGGGTGTGTGGTGGCAGCGCCTGCCGCCTGTTCCCCCGGAGCAGCTGCCCGCTCATCCCGAAGTGCACGACCAGCACGTCCCCGTTGTCCATGTGGAGCAGCACGTACTTACCGCGCCGCTCGACCTTGGTGAACTTGCGCCCGACCACTCGGTCGGTGAACTCGCGACGCTTCCCGTGACGTCGGATCGCCCGCATCGCGTTGCGGGACGGACGGACCTCGGCCTCCGCCATCTTGCGTCCCACGACGTCCTTCTCGAGGTCCCGACGCATCACCTCCACCTCGGGAAGCTCCACCTACGCCCCCTCCGTTCCTCCGGGTGTGGCCCGCTCCGTCAGCCGCACGTACGCCTCGTGAGCCGCCTGCTGCTCGGCCTCCTTCTTGGATCGACCGATCCCGCGGCCCCACGCCTGTCCGGCCAGGAACACGGTGGCGGTGAACTCCTTCTCGTGGTCCGGCCCGCGCTCGGTGATCCGGTACTCGGGGAGGGCGCGCACCTCCGCAGAGGCGAGCTCCTGCAGGATGGTCTTGTAGTCGCGCGGGCCGTCGCCGCTCTCGTACGCGATCATCCGGGGTCGGAACAGGCGCTCGATGACCTTCGAGACCTCTTTCAGGCCGCGGTCGAGGTAGATCGCTCCCAGCAGCGCCTCGAGCGCGTCCGCGAGGATGCTGCTCTTGTCACGGCCCCCGCTCATCTCCTCGCCCCTGCCCAGCAGGATGAACCGGCCGAGCCCGAGGTCCCTCGCGACATCCGCCAGCGCCTCCATGTTCACGATCGCCGCGCGCAGCTTGGCCAGCTCGCCCTCCGGCATGTCGGGGAACTCTCGGAACGCCATGTCGGTGACGACCACGCCGAGCACCGCGTCGCCGAGGAACTCCAGGCGCTCGTTGTTGACGTCCAACCCGTTCTCGAACGCGTGCGAGCGGTGCGTGAGCGCGGCTTCGCGCAGCGACGCGTCGCGGAACCGGATGCCGAGCACCCGGTCGAGCGCCTTGGCAGCCTTCGCGCCCGCGCGGTCGTCCGCCACGCGGCTACTCGACCTCGATCGCCTGCCGACCCGCGTAGTAGCCACAGTTCCCGCATACCCGATGGGGCAGCTTGGGCTGGTGGCATTGCGGGCACTCCGAGTAGGTCGGGGGCTGTGCCTTCCAGTTCGCGCGACGTTTCGCACTCCGTGCGTGGGTCTGCCTCCGTTTGGGCACCGGCATCTCGACGTCCTTTCGTCTCGTTCCTCTCGGTCTGGGTCAGGATCGCGCGGGGGGGTCGAACAACCCGTCGAGCGCCGCCCAGCGCGGGTCCAGGTTCCGGTGTCCGGGGCACTCCCCGAGGTTGCGATCGCCCCCGCACACCTCGCAGATCCCCTGGCAGTCGGGGCGGCACAAGGGCGAGAACGGCATCTCGAGCACGACCGTGTCCCGGACCATCGGCTCCGGATCCAGGGTGAGGTCGGCCGTCAGCATGTATTCGTCCTCGGTGTCCGGCTCGCGGACGAACAGCTCCTGCATCGGCAGCTCGAATCCGCTGCGGAACTCCTTCAGGCACCGCGAACAGCGCATCGCGAAGCTGCCCGCGACGCTCCCCGACACGAGGACCCCCTCGACCAGGCTTTCGAGCACCAGCTCGCCGGCCAGCGGCTCGTCCTCCGGCACCGCGACCATCTCGGTCTGCAACCCCGGCACGGGCTCCTCGACCCGGACGGTCTTCGCACTGCCCGGGTGGTCGAGCAGATCGCGGACGTCGATCGCGCGCATCACGCCTCCTCGTCCTCCTCCTCGAACACGGATGACTCGGGGCCTAGGTCCACGCTCGCCCCGGGCGTGGCGCCCCGCAGCTTGTCCCGTCCCGCCCGCACCTGATCGATCGTCCGGGACAGCGCCTGGTTCGAGCCGGCGACGTCCTCCAGGATCTTCTGGAGCGCACCCTCGAGCTGCGCCAGCTTGGCATCCACGTAGTCCTCCGCCTCAAGGCGGAGCGTCCGAGCCTGTTCCTCCGCCTCCGCGACGATGCGCTCGGACTCCTCGTTGGCCCGCTGAACGACCGCCTCGCGGCTCGCCATCCGTAGCTGTTCCGCACGGGCCTGCTCTACCATCCCCTCGGCATCCCGGCGGGCCTTGGCCAGCAGTTCTTCCCGATCCTTGACGACCCACCGCGCCTGCTTGACCTCCTCGGGGATCGCCCCCTTCATCTGCTCGATCAGCTCGAGCACCTCATCCCGGTTGAGCAGCGCCGACGAGGACAGCGGCATCGACTTGGCGTCGCGCACCATGTCCTCGAACTGCTGGAGCCGGGCGGAGAGGTCCACCTACGTCCTCGCGAGCTTGTCGGCCAGCCCGCTCCGCACCGCGTCGGGCACGAGCCCTCCCACGTCCCCGCCCAGCGACGCGACCTGCTTGACCAGGGAGGAGGACAGGAACGACCACTGGGGGTCGGTGGTCATGAAGAGGGTCTCGAGTCCTCCGAGCCGGTGGTTCATCTGGGCCATCTGGATCTCGTACTCGAAGTCCGAGACCGCCCGGAGCCCCTTGACGACCACCTCCGCCCCCCGGCGACGCGCGTAGTCCACGAGCAAGCCGGAGAACGAGTCCACCTCCACGTTGGGCAGTCGCGCCGTGACCTCCTTCAGCAGGGAGACCCGCTCCTCGACCGAGAACAGCGGCCGTTTCTCAGGGTTGTCGAGCACCGCAACCACCAGCGCGTCGAAGCGCTCCGCGGCCCGTTCGATGATGTCGAGGTGACCGTTCGTCACGGGGTCGAACGTCCCCGGACACAGGGCGGTCAAGCCCATCTATGCCTCCCGGAAGATCAGGACGAGGGTGTCGCCATACACCAGACGCCTCGTGAGCAGCCAGTGTAGCGGAATGACAGGCGTGGAACTCCCCGATCGACGGGTGAGGACCACGGTCCAATCCGCGGCGAGCCACCCCCGATCCAGGGTGGCGAGCGCCGCCTCCACCGTTCCCGGATCGGCGTCGTAGGGGGGATCCAACAGGATCAGGTCGAAGGGTCCCCGCCCGCGGCGGGGCTGGGAGAGGAACCGGCCGACCTCTGCCCCGACCATCTCACCCCGGCCCGCGAGTTCGGTCCGGGCCAGGTTCTCGCCGATCGTGCGGAGGGCGGAGCGGTTGCGCTCGATGAACACCGCGCGCTCGGCTCCACGTGACAGCGCCTCGATCCCCATGGCGCCCGAGCCGGCGAACAGGTCCAGGACCGCCGCCCCGGGGACCCGCTCTGCGATGCTGGAGAACAGACCCTCACGGGCTCGATCGGAGACCGGCCGGACCCCCTGTGGCACGCGGGCGAGTCGAACGCCCCGTGCGGTGCCCGCGATCACGCGCATCGGCCCACTGTAGTCGGGCGATGCCGCCCCCCCGCCTGCTCAGACCGGGCTGACGTCGGCAGCCTGCCGGACGATCTCGGCGTTGGTGTCGCCGAGCACCTAGGTATGGAACAGCCAGTCGATCGAGCGCTCGAACCGTGACCGGAGCTCCCGCAGGAGGGTCGGGTGGCTGGTCAGCTCCGGATCGGCGGCGATCGTTCCGAACGCCTTGGACCGGGCCCGCTCCACCAACTCCAGGTCCTCGGCCAGACGGACGAGTCGAAGATCGGGGAGGCCGGACTGGCGGACGTCGAACAGGGTGCCCTCACCCCGAAGCCTGAGGTCCTCGTCGGCCAGCTCGAACCCGTCCGTCGTCTGGACCATCGCCTCCAACCGCCGCCGGGCCTCCTCGTTGTCAGGGTGGCTCTCGTCGAACAGCACGCACCATGACGACGCCGAGCCCCGGCCGATCCGCCCCCGGAGCTGATGGAGCTGCGCCAGACCGAATCGCTCGGCGTTCTCCACGAGCATCACCGTGGCGTTGGGGACGTCGACCCCGACCTCGATCACGGTGGTCGAGATCAGCACATCGTGCTTCCCGGTCAGGAACTCCTCCATCCGCCGCTCCTTCTCCGCCGGCCGCATACGCCCGTGGAGCAGCTCCACCGACAGGTCGGGGAACACCTGGGTCGCCAGACGCTCGGCCTCGGCCTCGGCCGCCCGCACCTCAGTGCGGTTGGCCTCGTCGATCGCCGCGCACACCACGAAGGCCTGGTGCCCCGCCTCCACCTCGCGGCGCACCAGATCGTAGGCGGCCCGCCGCTCGGCCGGGGTCTTGGCGATCCGGGTCTGCACCGGCTGTCGTCCGGCAGGCATCTCGTCGAGCACGACCACGTCCAGATCGCCGTAGTAGGTGAGGGCGAGGGTCCGGGGGATCGGCGTCGCCGTCATGATCAGCACGTCGGGCGAGGCTCCCTTGCCCCGCAGCGCCATCCGCTGGTGCACGCCGAAACGATGTTGCTCGTCGATCACCGCCAGGGACAGATCGGCGAACGCCACCCCTTCCTGCACGAGGGCGTGGGTCCCGACGAGAAGGTCGACCTGTCCCGCGGCCACGCCCGCAAGGATCCGACGCCGGTCCACACCCGTCACGGCGGCGGTCAGCAGCGCGAAGGTGAGCACGGGGGGGTCGGTCGGCTCCGGCCCGAGCAGGGAGACCTGCGCCGACGCCGCCGGGCCCTCGGCGCGGGAGTCCAGGAACGGGACCGCTCCGAGAGCCGTCAGCAGAGCCGTCACCGAACGGAGATGCTGCCCGGCCAGCACCTCGGTGGGCGCCATGATCGCCACCTGGTGCCCCGACCCGATCGCAACGAGAGCGGCCGCCAGGGCCACGAGGGTCTTCCCCGAGCCCACGTCGCCCTGGAGCAGCACGTTCATCGGCCGCGGCCGAGCCATCGCCTCGACGATCCGGTCGATCGCCCGTCGCTGCGCGTCCGTCGGCTCGAACGGGAGGCCGGCGAGCAACCGATCGAGCAGCGGACCTCCGGGCTCGTGCGCCACCCCCTGCTGCGCGCTCTCCACCCGGTGCTTGCGGAACGCCACACCCAGCTCGAGCACGAAGAGCTCGTCGAACTTCAGCCGCTCGCGGGCGGCCTCCAGCTCGGCCGGGGAGTCCGGGAAGTGGATCGTGCGGATCGCCTGGTCGTACGAGGAGAGCGATTCGGCCTCCACGAGCTCGGGCGGCAGCGGGTCGGCGATCTCCGGGAGACGCTCGAGCGCGCGCCAGACGAGCTCACGGATCGTGCGGGTGGTGACGCCCTCGGTCGCCGGATGCACGGGCGTGATGCGGGCCGTGTGCACCAGGTCCTGATCGTCGCCGCGCAGCAGCTCGACCTCCGCGTTCGCGAGCTGGAGCTGCTTGCCGTAGCGTTGTGCGACCCCCGAGGCCGCCAACTCCTGGCCCGCGCGGTAGGTCCTCGCGAGCCAGGGCTGGTTGAAGAACGCGAGGTGCATGTACCCCGTGCCGTCGTAGATCCGAACCGTGACCATCGGCCGGCCGCGGCGGATCGGACGCGAGGCGACGTTGACGACCCGACCGATCACGGTGCCGTACTGGCCGATCCGCAGATCCCCGATCCTCGCGACCTGAGATCGGTCGATGTAGTGACGGGGGTAGTGGTGCAGGAGGTCGGCGACGGTCCCGACACCGATCCCGGCGAGCACCTCGTGCGCCGGATCCCCCTTGGTCCGCACGCCGGTCCGACGGCTCGCCACCCGGCGATCGATCACCGCGACCGGATCGGAGAGCCTCAGTGGCATCGGCGACCCGCCTCCGGAACCATGCCCGCGTTCTACCATGGTCTCCATGGGGTCCCGTCGCGCGCTCCTCGCCCTGGCCGTGGTCGGGCTAATGGCGGCGTCCTGCGGCGGGTCACGCGCCGGGAACGGACCGACCGGGTCGCTCATGCCCGCGGGCCCGGATGCCCTGCCCGCGTTCGACCTGACCCGATACGAGGCCCTGATGCAGGAGCTCCGGGGGCACCCGGTGCTCGTGAACATCTGGGCCTCGTGGTGCGGACCATGCCGACGGGAGGGCCCGCACCTGGCCGCCGCACACGCCGAGTACGGCGACCGGGTCCAGTTCTTGGGGGTGGACATCCTGGACTCGCGCGAGTCGGCGAGGGCGTTCATGCGGGAGATGGGATGGGACTACCCGAGCGTGTTCGATCCTCCTGGGGCGATCCGCGACGGCCTCGGGTTGCTGGGCCAGCCGGCCACGCTCTTCTACGATGCCTCCGGAACCCTGGTCGAGACATGGGTCGGGCCGGTCGATCGACAGAGCCTGTCCGAGCTCCTGGAAGGCATCGCCGCAGCGTAGGTCGGTCGACCGGTGTTTGGTACCCTTCCCGGGCCATGGCAGCCGTCTGCGACATCTGCGGGAAGAAGCCCTTCTTCGGCAAGCAGGTCTCCCACTCGCACCGTCGGACCTCCCGTCGGTGGAACCCGAACGTCCAGCGTGTCCGTGCGCTGGTGAACGGGGCGCCCAGGCGACTGTACGTCTGCACGAGCTGCTTGAAGGCGGGCAAGGTCCAGCGCGCCGTCTGACCCCCTCGGGGGCTACAGCGTGTCGCCCCCGGACTGACCGTTCGGTGGTTCCCGCCGAAGCGGCAACCCGATAGCATTCGACTGCCGATGGTCCGGAGGATCACATGACCGATGGGCGGCTCCGGGTCGTTCTGGCAGGGTCCCCCTACCCGCAGCCGGACGGACCCCGGCCTTTCCTCGAGGAGAGCGGATTCGAGGTCCTCTCGGAGGTCTCCGGTCGCGAAGAGCTGTTCCGGGTCCTGCGGGAGGACGAGCCGGACCTTCTGGTGCTCGGTCCCGAGCTGATCGAACGCGAGCTCGTCCAGACCGCCCGGGATCTCGCCCCCGGCATCGGGCTCGTCGCCGTGGTCCGCGGGCGGGTACCGAAAGCCCTCGTCGGACAAATCGACGGACAGGTCCCCTACGGCGCACCGCTCGGCTCCTTGACCGCCGAGCTGGCTCGCGTCGCGGTGATACCTGCGGACCCGCGTTCGATGCGGGGCCGCCTCGGGCGGAGCCGGACCCTGCTCGCAGCCGGACGGATCGCCCCGATGGCAGCGGCGGTCGCGATCGTGACGGGTGCGTGGATCCTGTTCGCCACCTTCCCGGAGGGTCAGCTTCCGCCACGGGCGGACGGCACCCCCCCCGGCGCGACGTCCGCCCCGACGGGAGAGCCGGGCGCCACGACGAGTGCTCCCACGCCGGTCGGGACGGCACTAGAGGCCCTGGACGCCCTGGTCGGAGCGATCGGCGCGGGCGACTACGAGCTGGCCGTCGCCCAGGCTGAGCGGCTGGTCCAGGAGCGGGAGCGCGCGATCGAGCAGGGCTTCGACGTCGCCTCCCTCGACGCCTCGGTCGCGGCGGCGCTCGGTACGGCGGCGCGAGACCTGCCGGCCTCGGTGGTCACAACGCTCCGGGCGGTCCTCGGAGCCCTCCTTCCGTCGGCCGGGGAGGGAGTGGTGGTGACCGGGGACGGCCGGTTCGGCGACGTCCCGGTGGGGACGACCTCCGGGCCGATCCTGTTCCATGCCGCGAACCTTGGGCCGGAGTCGACACGGGTCCTCGTCGAGGTCCTCGGCCCGTCCGCCGACCGGTTCTCCCTCGCCGGCGGATGCGACGGTCGGACCCTTCCGCCCGACGAGGGGTGCACAATCGAGGTCACCTTCCGACCGTCGGCCGTCGGCCAGGCAACGGCGCAGCTCCGGATCGCATCCGAAGACGGACCGCCCTTCACCTTGGCCCTGAGCGGTACGGGGATCCTCGGGCCGACCGAGAACGAGCCTCCGGTCCCCGAAGCTCCCGACACCGAGCCGCCGATCCTGCTCTGCGATCCGGTCGGAGGTGGATGGCACGGCTCCGACGTCATCGTCAGCTGCCGCGCCAACGACGCGGGCTCCGGCCTCGCCGACCCGGGACTGGCTGCGTTCGTCCTGCGGACCAGCACACCGGCCGGAACCGAGACCTCCAGCGCGCGGACGGATAGCCGTAGGGTGTGCGATCTCGAGGGGAACTGCGCCACGGTCGGCCCGATCGGCGGGATCAAGGTCGACAAACGAGCCCCGGACGTGACGTGCGACCGACCTGGATCCGGATGGCACGGAGAGAACGTGGTCGTCGACTGCGCGGCGCGCGACCGTGGCTCCGGGATGAGGTCGGATGCTCGGTTCGAGCTGTCGACCAACGTCCCGCGGGACGACGAGACCGCAGATGCGGAGACGAGGAGGCGTTCGGTCTGCGACCGGGCGGGGAACTGCACCACCGCCGGCCCGATCGGCGGGATCAAGGTGGATCGGAAGTCCCCGAGGGTGTCCTGCGACGGTCCGGGCGGAGGATGGCACGCGGAGAACGTCCGCGTCGCCTGCGACGCGAACGATGGGGGGTCAGGCGTCACCGGGGGCGATTCCGCCTTCACGCTTGCGACCGAGGTTGCCGCGGGGACCGAGACCGCCGACGCGAGGACGGGGACGCGCGAGATCTGCGACCGCGTCGGGAACTGCACCACCGCGGGTCCGATCGGTGGGATCAAGGTGGACCGGAAGGCGCCGGAGATCACGATCACGGCCCCGTCGTCCGGCTCGGTCTTCCTCCTCGATGAGAGCGTGACCACCAGCTTCGCGTGCACCGACGGCGGGGCGGGAACGGTGATCTGCCAGGGGTCGGGGAACGTCGACACCACGTCTGTGGGTGAGCGAACCTTCGCCGTGACCGCGCGCGACGCCGTGGGGAACGAAGCGACGCAGCGCGTCGCGTACCTGGTCACCTATGGAGTACAGCTGCTCTCGGATCCCGGCAAAGCCGGGAACAAGGTGCACTTCAGGCTGGTGAACGCGTCTGGCGCCAACGAGTCGTCCCCGCGCGTGGGGGTGACCGCGGTGGACCTCGACGGCGAGCCGCTGAAGCGGCGTCTGGCCTATAACCCCGGCCAACGGGCATATCGCCTGAACCTGCCCGGCAACATCGAGGACGGACAGCACGTCCTGCGCTTCAGGGCCGAGGGCGACCCCATCGTTCACTCGGTGACGTTCACCACGGATTAGCCGCAGACGCAACGTTGCCCCGGACCCCATCGGGGTCCGGGGCAACGTCGCTGGGTCGTGCTTGGTCAGGACGCGATCCGCGCGTACATCGCGTCCTGGCGGTACCCATCGTGCAGGTCGCCGGTGTAGAAGTCGACCTGCGGCGCGGTCACGAGCTCGTTCAGGCCCGTCCACACGACGTGGATCGCATCGTCCGGGCCGACCGCCAGCCCCGTGTAGTCGCCGTGGAACACGTTGCAGTCCTTGCCTTCAGCCGGTTCGCCAGACGGATCCTCGTATCCAGCAGGTCCGCACACCGCCGGCCACTCGGTCGTGTACTGACCGGCCCAGTGGGTGACGGACACGTCGATGTTCTCCTCGGGACCGAGGATCTGCTTACCGCCCCCTCCGACCGAGAGGACGTGCTGGAAGACGTCCGCCTTCCCATCCACGTCCGGGTTCTGGTCCTCGTCCCACGCAACGGCGAGCGTGCCATCTGACAGGTGCCCGGCCCACGGGAACCACTGCGAACCGCCACCACCATCGACCATCTGACGGGACGACCAGGTCTCGCCTCCGTCCACCGACGTGGACATGTACACCTTCGTAACGGCCCCCGGCCCGCCGGCATCGCACGGGTCATAGTCCGGTGCGGTGCCGGGGATGTCGTCCAGGCACGCGAGCGAGGCGTTGGGGTTGGCCACCGCTCGCTCGCTCCACACGATCGCGAGGCCGTTCGGATCGGCGGGACTGACCGAGATGTTCCCGGCCGAGGTCCACCGGATCTGGTGACCCCAGATGGTCTGGCGGAAGATCACCGAGTACGGCATGTCGGCGAGTCCGTCCTCGAGCTGAGTGACCTGGAACGGGCCGTCGAATGTGGCCCCACCGTCCGTCGACCTCACGACCATGATCTGTGCGTCGAAGAGATCGTCCAGGTTCGAGTCACCGTCCTCGTCCCACGCCGCCGCGTTCTGATAGTTGTGGAAGTGCACGTACAACGTGCCGTCCGAAGCGACGGCCGGGTAGCTGAACTGATCCTCGTCGCAGTCATCGCTATCGAACGGCGGGACCGACTGGAACGTGCAGCTCTCGTGCGAGCCGGAGATCTCCTGCGGCCTGGACCAGCTCCTGCCGCCGTCATCCGAGTAGCTCAGGTAGATCGGCGACTCCGTGTAGCTTCCCTGGATCCCGTTCACGAACTTCGTCGCCGTCACGTAGGTCCGCCCGAAGAACGGCGAGCCCGGGTAGTTGTCGACGGCGATGTACTCCTTGTCCCAGAACACGGCGTTGTTCGCCGGGCCTATCCCGGCTCCCTGGCCCTTGAACACGGTCACCGGCCGCCCCCAGGTGAGCCCGCCGTCGGTCGACCGGCTCACGCCGACGTCGCCGGCCGCCACCCAGAAGCCCCCCACGCCGCCGACGTTCTGGAGCTGTGCCATCAGCGCCACGTCGTGCTTGGCGTCGAAGGCTGGTGCCGGGTCGCCGCTCCCATTCCCGCTCCCGAACGGGATCTGACCGTCCACCCAGGTCTCCCCGCCGTCGAACGACGTGAAGAACCCGGTGGGCACGAGCGCCTGCCGCGCACCGATGGCGTTGTTGAACCGGTAGTAGTAGTCGTTCGACCCGGCCAGTAGGTGGTCCGGGTCCTCCGGATCGACCGCGATCGCGAGCTCGTTGTCGGGGGCGAAGTCCTGGCCGAACTCCTCGTCGTTGCAGCTGATGTCGACCGCTCCCGCGGTGGGATCGCCCGAGCTGGTGCACGTGAACCGCTCGATCTGCTTCTTGCTGAACTGCCCGCCGCCCAGGCCGGGCAACAGGTCGAACTGCTGCGGCGCCGGCAGCAGCTTCATCGCGATCAGGTCCGACGTGTTGAACGGCCGGTCCCGACCGGCGGACGGCGTGGCCACCAGCGCGACCACCATCGTCAACGCCGTGGCGACCACCAGGAACCTCCGCATACGCGGCACCCCCTCTCCGAAGGAACGTGTCCTCCGACGCTACGCCCTCGGCTCCCCTGAACGCAACCCGCGTTCTTCCCTACGCCAGGGCGCGCTCCACGGCCGCGACCACGGCATCGCCCAGGTCCACGTCAGCCGCCTCCGCGTTCTCATCGACCTGCTCCACCCTGGTGGCGCCCACGATCGCGGTCGAGACCTCCGGTCGGCGGAGCGCCCAGGCAAGGGCAAGCCTCGACATCGGCAGACCGAGGTCGGCCGCCACCGAGCGGAGCCGATCGACCCGGGCGAAGTTCCAGGGCGTGAAGAACCGCCGGATGAACCCGGCGCCCTCGGGGTCGGCGGCCCGGGAGTCCGGTGGGACGTCCCTCGCGCTGCGGTACTTCCCGGTGAGCATCCCCTGCGCGAGCGGCGAGAAGACCAGGACCCCCAGCCCCAGCCGTGCGCAGGTCGGAAGCACGCCGTCCTCGATCCCCCGCTCGAACATCGAGTACCGGGGCTGGTCGGTGGCGGGAGGAGCGAGGTCCTCCCGCTCGCACAGCCCCACGGCCTCCCGCATCTGCTCGGGCGTCCACTCGGACACCCCCCAGTGTCGGACCTTCCCCGCCCGGACGAGATCGTCCATCACCCGACATGTCTCCTCGAGCGGGGTGTCGGGGTCGAAGCGGTGGCACTGGTAGAGGTCGATCACGTCGAGACCTAGGCGCCGCAGGCTCGCGTCGCACTGCGCGAGCACGTGCGCCCGTCCTAGCCCTCGGTCCTCGGGACCCGGGCCCATCGGGAAGAAGACCTTCGTGGCCACGAGGATCCGGTCGCGCGGCAGCCCGGCGATCGCCTTGCCCAGCACTTGCTCGGCGCGGCCGCCCCCGTACGCGTTGGCCGTGTCGAACAGGGTCACGCCGAGCTCGTAGGCCCGGCGCACGCACGCGATCGCGACCTCCTCATCCACCGGACCGCCGAAGGTCAGCCACGAGCCGAGGGACACGACCGAGGCCTCGATCCCGGTCCGGCCGAGCGGGCGGTACCTCATCCGGATGGGAGACCCCACAGCGGGTCGACGGGCCCGATCCCACGCCCGATCGCCAGCGCGTGCCGGACCGCCTCGGTCACGAACGCCTTCCCCGCGCGCACGGCGTCCGGGAGCGTCTCGCCACGGGCGAGATGCGCGGCGATCGCGGAGGAGAGGACGCAGCCGGTCCCGTGGGTGTTGGCGGTCGCCACGCGCTCCCCCTCGATCCACGTCATCGCGTTCCCGTCGAAGTACAGGTCGTCGGCCGAGCCCTCCAGGTGCCCCCCCTTGACCAGCACCGCGCGGGGGCCCATCGCGTGGATCGCCTCGGCCGCATCCTCCATCAGGTCCCGCGAGCCGACCTCGAAGCCGGCCAGGCCGGCCGCCTCGGCGAGGTTGGGCGTCACCAGGGTCGCGAGCGGCAGGACCCGCTGCCGGAGGGCTCCCACCGCGTCCTCGGCGAGCAGCGCGTGGCCGTGCTTGGAGACGAAGACCGGGTCCACCACCAGGTTCGGGACCGCCGTCTCCCCAACCGCGGCCGCCACGGCCTCGACGACCGGGGCCGAGGCGAGCATGCCGGTCTTGGCCGCATCGACCCCGATGTCGGTGACGACGGCCCTGATCTGCTCCTCTACGGTGTCGGGGCTGAGCTCCTGGTAACCGGACACACCCTGTGTGTTCTGGACGGTGACCGCGGTGATCGCGGTCATCCCGTACACGCCGAGGGCGCTGAACGTCTTCAGGTCGGCCTGGATCCCCGCGCCGCCGCCCGAGTCGGATCCCGCGATCGACAGGGCCCGCCGCCTCGGGGGCCGGGGCGTGGCGTCGTTCCCGCGCTCACCCATCGGCGAAATGGTCCCATCCCCTCGCCTCGAGCGGCGAGGACGTCCCGTCCGGAGCGACCGCCACCAGACCCTCGTCGACGACGACGCCCACCTCGGCGAGCGGGACGCCGAACCGCTCGCGCAGATCCCGGTGGGCCCGCTCCACGTGGGTCGCGTCGATCGTCGCGAGCAGCTCGTAGTCCTCCCCACCGGACAGGGCGAGCTCGAGGGCGTCGACCCCCAGCGCGGAGGCCGCCTGTCGCAACGCAGCGGCGACAGGGATCCGCGCGAGCTCGACCCTCGCACCGACGCCGCTGGCCTGGCACAGCCGCGACAGATCGATCGCGAACCCGTCCGACACATCCATCATCGCGGTCGCTCCGGCCTGGGCGAGCGTCTGGCCCTCGCCCACCCGCGCCACGGGGCGGGCGAACGTCGCGGCGAGCTCGCGGCCCCAGGGCTCGGACAGCACGGCCGCGGCCGTGGAGGGCTCGGTTCGGGACAGGGCGAGCCCGCCAGCCGCCGCCCCGAGCGACCCGGTCACCACGATCAGGTCCCCCGGCTGCGCTCCCGAACGGAGCACCGCGTGCCCGACCGCCACGTCGCCGACCACCGCCACCGAGACAACGATGGCGTCGGCGCGGTTCGTGTCTCCGCCCACCAACGCCAACCCATACTCACCGCACGCGTCCCGCATGCCGCCGTACAGCTCCATCGCCCAGGGGACGTCCACGTCGGGCGGGAGGGCGATCGAGGCCAGGGCGTAACGTGGGCTACCACCCATGGCAGCCACGTCGGAGACGTTCACCGTGATCGACTTGGCGCCCAGATCCCGGGCCGAGATGGTTCCCCGCTCGAAGTGCACGCCCTCCACCAGCAGGTCCGTGGTGAGGATCTGGTGGCCGCCCCCCTGCTCCACCACCGCGGCGTCGTCCCCCATGCCGAGGACGACCCCGGGCTCCTCGGCGGAGAACAGCCGGGCGATCGCCTCGATCAGGGCGTCCTCGGAGAGCTCCATCGCAATGTCGAGACCGGCCGGTCAGGTCAGCTCCCTCAGGTACGTCGACCGGCGGCCACCGTCGGTCGGCTAGAATCTAGCGATTCCGGGTGCCCTTAGGCTCGGACCCGACGTGACCGAAGGAGATCCCTGTTGAAGCTGGAGGCCCGAACCACCCACGACAACCCATCGGCGGAGGAGCTCCGCGCGTTCACGGAGCAGATGCCGCAGTGCCGCCGCACCGAGTTCGACAACGTGAACGTCCAGACGCAGGTGACCGCCCGCTCCGCGGGGAGCACCTTCGTGGTCACCGATGCATCCAGCGGCAAGACGATGACCCGCGACGAGTTCGAGCGCGTCGCGGCCAGGCAGGCTGAGTACCTGCGAGGCCAGGAGGTCGTCGTGATCGACGGCTTCATCGGCAACGATCCCTCCTTCCGGACGAAGGCCCGGCTCACGATCGAGAAAGCCAACGCCAATATCGCCGGGATGCAGCAGAAGCTGTACTTCCCGCGGGAGGACGGCGACGAGCCCGAGATCCAGGTGATCTACACGCCGAATCTGACCGCACCCGGCTATCCCGACGACCGCCTGATCGCGGTAGATCTCCAGAACGGCGTGACCCGCGTCCTCGGCTCGGACTACTTCGGCGAGTCGAAGAAGGGCGGCCTGCGGATGTGGAACGACAAGGTGTACGGCCTCGGTGGGCTCGCCCTCCACGCCGGCCTCAAGGTGATCCCCACGGCGCACGGCGAGAAGGTCTTCATGATCATCGGCCTGTCCGGCACGGGGAAGACCACCACCACCTTCACCACCCAGAACGACTCGCTGCCGGTGCAGGACGACTTCGTCGCCCTCATGCCCGGCGGGAAGGCATATGGGACGGAGAACGGTTGCTTCGCCAAGACGTTCAGCCTCGACCCCGACTTCGAGCCGAACATCTTCAACGCCGTGATCAAGCCCACGGCCTACCTGGAGAACGTGTACCAGGACGAGCATGGCAAGGTGAACTTCTTCGAGGAGAGCTACACGCAGAACGGCCGCGCGGTCTTCCGGATGGACGACCTGGAGCGGTTCCGGGACGCCGCGCAGGTCGGGACCGTCGACGTCCTCTTGATCCTGAACCGGAACGAGAACATCATCCCGGCCGCGTCCAAGCTCGATCGCGAGCAGGCCGCCGCATACTTCATGCTGGGCGAGACCACGGGGACCAGCGCCGGAGGTGCGGCGGAGGCCGGCAAGTTCCTCCGCGTGCCGGGGACGAATCCCTTCTTCCCGCTCCCCCACGGGCTCCAGGGCAACCGCATCCTAGAGCTCCTGGACACGCACCCCATCCAGACGTACCTGCTGAACACCGGACGGGTGGGTGGCGGGGATGGCGACGACCGCTCCGCGAAGGTCAAGATCCCCCACACGTCGGCGTGCGTGAAGGCGATCGCCGAGGACACGGTCGCCTGGGAACAGGACCCGGACTTCGGGTATCTCGTGGCGAGCGAGGTCCCGGGGCTGGACGACCTCGAGCTGCTCCAGCCCCGCCGGCTCTACGAGCGCCAGGGGCGCATGGCCGAGTACGCGGAGACCGTGGAGCGGCTGAAGGCGGAGCGCGTGTCGCGGCTGGAGGGGTTCCCCGAGCTCGCCCCGGAGATCGTGAAGGCGGCCGGCTAGCCGGACTCCCGTCCTGGCTCACCCGCGCGGGGATGGCCCGGCGCTCCTGAACGTTACATCAGATGGGTCGTCCCCCCACATCGCCTCCCCGGAAGACCGTGAACCCCAGCTTCTCCGCCACCCGCCGCGAGGCGTGGTTCTCCGCGTGGATCGTCCTCCCCCTCGACCACCGTCGAGACCTGGCCGCAGTCGCCGATCAGCGCTCCCGTCTCGTGCCAGATCACCGCGTACCGGCCGAACCCATGAGACGCGTAGCGCGCGAAGTTGCGTTCGAACCCGGACGCCGTCGCGGTGGGTGCACCTCCCACAGGACGAGCGCCTCCGGGTCCCCGAACAGCGTGGTCATCTCGTCGAGGTCGTCCAGGGTCAGCGGCTCCAGCGCGAGCAGGGCGATCAGCCAGAGCTCCTCCTGGAGGCGGAGAGCTGGGGAGACCGAACCAGGTCACGACGCGCCGTCGCCGGGCGCCCGACGACCCAGGAACCACCCCGCCACCAGCTGGAGTGCGGCCAGGCCGAGCGGGACCAGCAGGTACCAGCGGTAGGTCGCGGCCTCGTCGATCGCCGCCCGGCCGCGGGTCCGGATCGACGACCAGATCAGGAAGGAGCCGGCGACGGCGAACCACAGCCCGATCCTGCCCGTCAGGTACAGCGCGTACAGCAGGAGGTCGCGCAGATCGGTGCTCTCGAAAGGCCGCCGCGACCAGACCCACACCGAGCGCAACCCACCTAGCGCGAACACCGCGGCCGCGGCGAGCTCGAGGGCCCTCACCCCCCGTCGCCGGCCGCCCGCGCCAGCGCCTGGATCACCTCGTCGTCGCTGGTCTGCTCGAAGCGCCGGTACCACTCACCGACCGCGAAGAAGGGCTCGGGAGTGGCCAACACCACCAGCTCGTCGCACTCGTCCCGCAGACGCTCCAACGCCGCCGAGGGCGCGACCGGGACCGCGAGCACGACCCGGGCGGCTCCCCGATCCCTGGCCCAGCGGAGCGCCGCCACGGCGGTCCCCCCGGTGGCCACCCCGTCGTCCACCACGATCGCGACGCGACCCGCGATCTCGACCGCCGGCCGACCCGCTCGATACGCGTGCTGCCGGCGTTCGATCTCCTGTTCCTCCGCCGCGATCTCCTGCTCCAGGTATGCCGCGCTCACGCCCAGCGCGTCGACCATGCGCGGGTCCAGGACCTGGATGCCCGGCGCCACGGCGCCGATCCCCAGCTCGGGATTGCCCGGCGCCCCGATCTTCCGCGGAACCACGACGTCGAGCGGCGCCCCGAGCGCCCGCGCGACGACCTCGCCCACGATCACGCCACCGCGAGGGATCGCCAGCACCACGCAGTGGGTCGCGCCGTACACGACGAGCGCCTTCGCCAGCTCCTCCCCGGCCTCGTGTCGGTCGCCGAAGATCACCGTTCTTCTTCCATCTCCCGCCGAGCGGCCTCCTCCTCCAGCTCCCGCCGGCGATCTGGGATGGTCTTCTCGGGGGGTGGCATGGGCCGACGGATCCGTCGGTAGGCGGCCAGCGGGTCCTCGTCCTTCCCCTTCCCGCGCTTCCGGCGCGCACCCACCATCCGATCATCCCACGATGGCCGGGGGATCGCCCCTCCGGCCGTTTGCCGGGCCCTTCGCCCGCTGCATAGCATGGGGACCCGAGCCGAGGGAGGTCCAGGTGGTCCAGGCGTACATCTTGATCCAGACCGAGGTGGGCAAGGCCGCGCAGGTCGCCAAGGAGGTCCGGGACATCGCCGGCGTGACGGAGGCCGAGGACGTGACGGGCCCCTACGACGTGATCGTCCGCGCCGAGGCGAAGAACGTGGACGAGCTCGGCAAGCTGGTCGTCGCCCGGATCCAGGGCGTCGAGGGCATCACCCGCACGCTCACCTGCCCGGTCGTCCACCTGTAGGGGGAGACCCGCCCCGCGGTCAGGCCCCGGTGCCCTTCTTCCGGTCGGCCTCGTGACGCTCGATCGCGAGCTCGATGAGACGATCGATCAACTCCGGGTAGGAGACGCCCGAGGCCTCCCACAGCTTCGGGTACATCGAGATGCTGGTGAACCCAGGGATCGTGTTGATCTCGTTCAAGAACAGCCGCCCCTGCTCCGTGAGGAAGAAGTCGACCCTCGCCATCCCGGCGCCGTCGATCGCGCGGAAGGCGGCCACGGCCAGCCGTTGGACCTCCTCGAGCGTGGCGGGCGGGAGAACGGCCGGGATCAGCAGCTCGGCTCCGTGCTCGTCCAGGTACTTCGCCTCGTAGTCGTAGAACGCGTGCCCGCGGGGGACGATCTCGCCCGCCAGCGAGGCCACCGGGTCGTCGTTGCCGAGCACCGCGCACTCGAGCTCACGCGCGCCTTCGAGGGAGCGCTCGATCACCGCCTTTCGTCCGTACCGGAACGCCTCTTCCAGCGCGACCCCCAGGGCCTCGTGCTCCGCGATCTTCGTGATCCCGACCGAGGACCCGAGCGCGGCGGGTTTGACGAACAGCGGCAGGCCCAGGTGCTCGGCCCGCGCCCGCACCGCCTCCGGGTCCTCCTCCCACTCGCGTTCGCGCACCACCTCGTGCTCGACCACGGGGATCCCGGCCGCCCGGAAGAGGACCTTCTGGATCGCTTTGTCCATCCCCACTGCCGAGCCGAGGATGCCCGAGCCCACGTACGGCACTCCCGCCATCTCCAGGAAGCCCTGGATCGAGCCGTCCTCCCCGAACGGGCCGTGCATCACAGGGAACACGACGTCGATCGGCATCCGCGACCCGTCCACCGACACCAGCGCACGAGCCCCCGGCTCCTGGTCGAGCGCGACCTCCGTGCCGGCGTCCTCGTTCACGCGCGGGAGCAGGTCGGAACCGGCGGGCAGCGACGGCGGCCCGGCCGGCAGGAGCTCCCAACGCCCCTCCTTGGTGACCCCGATCGGGATCACCTCGTAGCGTCCAGGATCCAAGGCCTGCATCACCGAGCGGGCGGAGACCACCGAGACCTCGTGCTCGGCCGACCGGCCACCGAACACGATCGCGATCCGTCGCCTCATGCCCGCTCCAGCGCTCGGCCGAAGTCGGCGATCAGATCCTCGACGTCCTCCAGGCCCACGCTGACCCGTACCAGGCCGTCGGCGATCCCCGCCGCCCGCCGGGCCTCGGCATCGAGCTGCCGATGGGTGGTCGAGGCCGCGTGGCCGACCAGCGTGTGCACGCCTCCCAGGCTCGCGGCGATCCAGGCGACCTCCAGCGAGTCGCAGAAGCGCTGACCGGCCTCCACGCCGCCCGCCAGCTCGAAGGCCATCATCCCGCCGAACCCCCGTTCGAACTGCCGCAGCGCCACCTCGTGGTGCGGATGCTCGGGGAGGCCCGGGTGATGCACGCGCTCCACCTTCGGATGCCCCTGCAGGAACTGCGCCAGAGCGAGCGAGGAGGTCGAGTGCCGATCCATCCGGACCCCGAGCGTGGCCAGACCGCGCATGCACAACCACGCCTCGAGCGGCGCCATCGTGCCGCCGGTCTCGATCACCGCCGCGCGCAGGCGCTCCATATCTTCGGTCGAGCAGCACACGACGCCGCCGATCACGTCGCTGTGGCCGCTGACGTACTTGGTCGCCGAGTGGACCACGAAGTCGAACCCGTACCGCGCCGGGTTGCACAGGTACGGTGAGGCGAAGGTGTTGTCCACCGCGGCCGGCACGCCGGCGTCCCGGCACAGCCCCCCGAGGACCTCCAGGTCGGCCACCGTCACGTTCGGGTTCGCGATCGACTCCACGTAGAACAAGGTCGCGCCCGGCAACGCCGCGGTGACGGCGGCGACGTCGTGGGGGTCGACGAACGTCACCTCGACGCCGTACCGGGGCAAGACGGTGCGGAACAGCGAGTAGGTCCCGCCGTAGAGCTCGGCGCTCGTCACGATCCGATCACCGGACCGCGCGGCGGCGGTCACCACGGTGTGGATCGCGGCCATGCCGCTGGCGAACGAGAGGGCCGACCCCGTCCCCTCGAGCTCGGCCATCAGGCGCTCGAACGCGACCAGCGTCGGGTTCCCGTAGCCGCGCGTGTAGGTGTACCCGGGGCGTCGGAACGAGATCGTCTCGGCGTACTCCTCCGACGTCTCGAACCGGAACGTGGAGGACTGGAAGATCGGGACGCTCGAGGACTCCTGGTCGATCGGGGGCATCCTGGCGCCGTGGATCGCGCGGGTCGCGAAGCCCGGGCGCCGGTCCTCGTCCACGCCTCGAGCCTACCGGGTGCTCCGCGGCCGGGGTTCGCTCCAGCGCCGCGGGAAGCGGGCTCGGAGATCGGCGACCATGGCCGCCAGCTCGCCCATCAGGGCGTCGGTGAGCGCCCGCGGCGAACCGCCACCGCTCCCGCCGGCGCGCCCGACCGCGTCGAACGGCTCGCCCGCCCGGACCCAGATCGGCCGGCCGAACGCCAGGCTCTGGCGCCCGGACCTGCGCCACACGTACTGCCCGCCCCAGGTAGCGACGGGCACGATCGGGACCCCGGTCATCAGCGCGAGCCGGACCGCGCCGGTCTTGCCGGGTCCCGGGGAGAAATCGGGGTTCGTGGTGACGGAGGTCCCCTCAGGGTAGATCACCACCACCTCGCCGGCGTCGACCGCCTGCTGGGCCTCCTCGAGCGCGACCTGGTCGCCCGTGCCCCGGATCACGGGGATCTGTCTCGAGCCCCGCAGCGCCGTCCCCACCAGCGGGGTCTCGAACAGCTCGCGCTTGGCCAGGAACCGCGGGCGGCGACCTGCCCGGACGACGAACAGGGCGTGCGCGAAGGGATCCACGTACGAGAGGTGGTTGCCCGCGACGATCGACGGGCCCTCCGCCGGGATGCGCTCGAGCCCCTCCAGGCGCCAGTTGAACCACAGCTCGAACGGCGGGCGCAGCAGGGCTTCGATGGTGCGGTACCAGGGCTCCAGGGTGGCCTCCTTCGGGGCCCGGCGATGCTACCGCCTCCTCGCCAGGCGCCAGCCAACGGGGAGCAGGCCGGCCGCCAGCAGGAGCTTCAGCGTGTCGCCCACCACGAACGGCGCGAGCCCCAGCTCGAGGGCGCGGTGGAGGGGGAGGTCGAGCGCGTGCATCAGCCACGGTATCGCCGCCAGGTACAGGGCGACCTCGCCGAGGAACATGGCCCCGACCGAGCTCCGGAGCGATCGGTCCCATCCCCGTCGGGCGAGCCAACCCACCACCGCGGCGGCCACGACGAACCCCCACAGGTACCCACCCGTGACGGCGCCCGGTGCCAGGAGGGCGACACCCCCATCCCCTCCGGAGAAGAACGGCAGGCCCGCGGCCCCCTGGGCCAGGTACAGGGCGATCGAGACGGCGCCCAGGCCGGCGCCGAGACAGGCGCCGACCAGCAGGACCCCAAGGGTCTGACCGGTGACCGGCACCGGCGTGAAGGGCAGCTTCACCTCGAGCTGCGCGAGCCCTGCCACGAGCCAGCTCCCGACGAAGGCGAGCAGGACCCGGTAGCCGGTCCTCGATCGGACCCTCGGCGGCGAGGCGGCGAGGGCGAGCGTCGTGGTGCTCACGGTTCGGCCTCCTGGGATCCGAAGTCACCACAGGGTACGCCCGGTCCGGCTCCGGGCCGAGGATGCGCGCTAGCCTGGGAGGGTGCGGATCCTCGCGGTGCCCGTGAAGCCCCTGTCCAGAGCCAAGTCGCGGCTGGCGCCGGCGCTCACGCCCCTCGAGCGAGGAGCGCTCACCCTGGCGATGCTCGAGGACGTCCTGGACGCCATGCTTGCGGTCGCCGGATGGGACACATGGGTCGTCTCGCCCGACGAGGTCGTCCTCGAGATCGCCGCTCGGCGCGGGATCCGTCCCGTCCCCGAGGCTCGACCGCCGCTGTCCGCCGCCGTGCGCCAGGCCGAGCGGCTGGCCATCGAGGAGGGCGCCGACGCCCTCGCCGTCGTGCCCGGCGACCTGCCGCTGATCACCACCGAGGCCCTCCACGAGGCGGTCCACACCCTCGGCTCGATCGTCCTGGCCCGCTCGGATGATGGGGTCGGCACGAGCCTGCTGCTGCGGCGTCCTCCCCGGGCGATCCCCGCCCGCTTCGGGCCCGACTCGTTCCGCCGACACGTGGCCCTGGCGGCCGACCGAGGGCTCCCGGTCTCGGTGGTGCGGAGGACCGAGCTGTCGTTCGACCTGGACCGCCCCGACGATATCCTCAGGTTCCTTGCCGAGGGACGGGTCGGACGAACCCGCGAGGTGTGCCTCGGCATGGACCTGGTCGAGCGGCTGCGCGTCCACGCGTGAGGGGGCTCGCGCGACGGATCTGGAGGGACGGGAGATGCCGCAGGGAACGGTCAAGGAGTTCGATCGGAACGAGCGTGCAGGCAGCCTGCTGATGGAGGACGGCACCGAGGTGGGCATCGATCCCACCTCCCTCGAGGGCGGGGGCATCCGGATGCTGCGGATCGGTCAGCGCGTGCGCTTCGACCTCGTCGAGGAGGGCGGGCGCAAGGTCGCCCGGACGCTCCGGCTGGTCACGCTGTGATCAACGCCTCGCGCTGGTCCGGCGGCGCCGGCTCGCAACCATCTGCTTGAACTGCTTCCCGGGGAGGAACCAGGGCAGGTCGCGGGCCGGGACGACGATCGGGGTCTGCGGCTTGCGCGGGTTCCGGGCGATGCGCTTGTTCCGGTGCTTGCGTTCGAAGGTGCCGAAACCGACCAGCGAGACCCGGTCCCCTCTGGCCACGGTCTCGCGGATCACGTCCATCGACGAATCGATCACGCGGCCCACGTCCGCCTTGCTCGCGCCGGTACGCTTCGCCACCTCCGCGACGAGCCCGTTCTTGTTCATGTTGAACCTCGCCTCCCGCGTCGGTGCCTGCACCGCACCGTATCGGCCCCCCCGGTGCCTGGTCAATGCTGCACGCCCGTGCCACCATGTGGCGACGTGAGAGGATCCCCGCTGCTCATCGTGATCGCGACGATCCTGACCGCCTGTTCGCAGGGAGGCGGGCGTGAGCTCGCTCCGTACTACGACCCGCTCGGGTACTTCAGGGCGGACCTGCCGACCGCCAACGCCCTCACCGTGACGCCACCGCGCCCCGCCGAAGGGGGGCCCGGACTGCTCACGGGCGTGATCGCGCAGCCGCCGGCGCCCAGCCCGCAACCCCAGGCGGGCCTGGGAGCGCTCGACTTCGCGCAAGCGGAGGAACAGGATCAAACGATCTACCAGGTGCTGGCCGTCACCTCCGACGGGTTCGAGGACCTCCAGGAGATGGGCCTGTTCTTCCTCACCGCGGATCCCGCGATCGACGTGCAGCAGGACGGACCCGTCCGGATGGACGGTCGGCCCGGTCGGCTCCTGGTCGCCGACGTCGCCAACGAAGGACAGCTCACCGCCAGCCTGGCGGCGGCGATGACGATCGGCGAGGATGGGACGGGCTTCCTCCTGGTGGCCGTCTTCCCGGCGGGCACGTGGGAACGTGAGCGTGCGGACTTCGAGCGGGTCCTGACCTCGTTCCGGACCGACGTCCCGCCGGGGCTCGAGACGTTCCCCGTGGTGGGAACGGCCTCCTGATAGCATCGATCGGCGGTCACGCACTGGCCCGTGGGGTAACGGTAGCCCGACTGACTCTGGATCAGTTAGTCCTGGTTCGAATCCAGGCGGGCCAGCTCCGCCCTCCGCATCGCCTCCCCGTCGTACAAGTGGCACGAGACGGAGACGCCGTCCACCGGGAGGAGCTGCGGGTCGAGGGGCTCGTGGAAGCGCACCTCTGCCCGGTTGGTATCGGCCCCCACGTCGCGGACCCCCCGCCACAGCGGCTCCCTCGGGTCCTCCGCCCGGGCCCGTTCGAGGACCTCCGCGATCTCCTTGCCGGATGACCCGTGCCGGGCAATGATCTCGACGCGCGTCGAAGGGCGGTCGAGCGAGGCAAGGTCGCCGAACATCTCCCGCTCCCGCTCGTAGCTCGCCCCGAGCAGCCGCACCCATCGCGCCTCGAGCAGGTCGCGGAGATCCCGACCCTCCCAGCCGCAGACCTCGAACGCCTTCGGGCACCGGGGATGGAAGGAGCAGCCGATCGGCGGGTTCACGGCGTCGGGGACCTCGCCCCTGGGCACATCGCGCGGGATACGCCGATCCGGATCGGGGTCGGGGACGGCCCGGAGCAAGGCCTCCGTGTAGGGGTGCTTGGGTTCGGCGAAGATCGCCTCGGTGGGTCCCTCCTCCACCACCTTGCCGAGATACATGATGGCGACGCGGTCGCAGAAGAACTTCGCGGTCGCCAGATCGTGCGTGATGTACAGGTAGGTGAGATCCAGCTCGTCCTTCAGTTCGAGCATGAGTTCCAGGATCTTCGCTCGGACGCTCATGTCGAGCATCGAGATGGGCTCGTCCGCGACCAGGAGGTCCGGCTGGAGGATGATCGCCCTGGCCAGGACCGCCCGTTGCTTCTGCCCCCCGGACAGGTCGCTCGGGTACTTGCGCAGGAACTGCTCCACGGGCACGAGCCCCACGTGCTCCAGCGCGTCGGCTACCGCTTCGCGCACCGCGGCGACGTCCCTCGCGATCCCGTGGATCTTCAGCGGGTGCCCGACCGCCGTCAGCAGATCCATCGCGGGGTTGAGCGACGCGTGCGGATCCTGGAACACCATCTGCATCCGGCGACGGAGGGGGCGGTACCCGCTCTCCGACCGGCCCGCGATCTCCTCGCCCTCGAGACGGACGCTCCCCGAGGTCGGCCGCACCATCCCCAGGACGGTCCGCCCCAGCGTGGTCTTGCCGCTCCCAGACTCCCCAACCAGACCCAGCACCTCTCCTCGACGCAGCCGGAACGAAACCCCGTCCACGGCCTTCACGAACCCGGCCTGGCGACCCGAGATGCGCTGGAGGAAGCTGCCGCGGAGCGGGTAGTACGTCTTCAGGTCACTGACCTCGAGGAGCACGTCGTCGTCCCGGGACGTGTCACGCCTCATCGGCCAGAGCCACCTCCTCGCGCTCGAGCGGTCCCCGGCCCCCGAGGGGGATCAGGTCGTCGGGACCGTGCAGCCAGCACCGGACCTCTCGATCCGGCTGGGGATCGGTGGGCGGGGGATCCAGCTCTCGACAGACGACCATCGCGTCGGGGCACCGGGGATGGAACCGACACGCCGGCGGAGGATCGATCAGGTCGGGCGGCGAGCCGGGGATCGACCGGAGACCCCTCGTGTGCAGCGAGATGATCGACGCGAGCAGCTCGCGCGTGTACGGATGCGCCGGGGCGCGGAAGAGCGCGCCCGTCTCGGCCTGCTCGACGATCTTGCCCGCGTACATCACCGCCACCCGGTCGCATGACTCGGCGACGATGCCCAGGTTGTGGGTGATCAGTAGGAGAGCCGTGTCGAAGTTCGCCTTCAGGTCGGCGAGGATGCCGAGGATCTGGGCCTCGACGAGCACGTCCAGCGACGTGGTGGGCTCGTCCGCGATCACGAGCTTGGGCTGGAGCACGAGGCCGAGCGCGATCATGATCCGCTGCCGCATGCCGCCCGAGAACTCGTGCGGGTACTGACGGAACCGGGTGGGCGGGATCCCCATCGCACCCAGGGTCTCGAGGGAGCGCTTGCGCGCCCCGTCCTCGGACAGCCCCGGTTCGTGCGTCTTCAGCGTCTCGAGGAAGTGATCCTCGATCCGCATCAGGGGGTTCAGCCGCGTCATCGGCTCCTGGAAGATCATCCCGATCTCGGGTCCGCGCATCGCCCGCAGGACCCTCCGGTGCTCTCCCACGAGCTCCTCCCCCTCGAACCCGACCGAGCCGTCGACGACCGCACCTTCGGGGAGCAGACCCATCAGCCCGCGCCCCAGCGTGGACTTCCCGCAACCCGACTCCCCGACCAACCCCAGGGTCTCGCCCCGGTGGATCTCGAAGGAGACGTCGTCCACCGCGCGCACGGGTCCCCGCTCGGTCCCGTACCAGACCCGGAGCCGGCGGACCGACAGGATCGGGTCGGTGGCGATCATCGGTGCGAGACCTCCGGTTCCGGCAACGGTGGCATCTCCACCCGCCGTATCGGGCGCCTGCGGATCACGGGGTTGATCACGTCGTTCAGACCTTCGCCGAGGAGCGTCAATCCGGTGACGAGGAACACGATCGCGAGTCCCGGGAACAAGCCCGTCCACCAGATGCCGGCGCCGGCGTCGGCGATCGCGCGCTGGATGTCGTAGCCCCACTCGGCCGCCTCGGTGGGCTGGATCCCGTACCCGAGGAACCCGAGCGCCGCGAGCGTCAGGATCGCATCGGCCGCGTTCAGCGTGGCGATGACGGGGACGTTCTGGATCACGTTCTGGAACACGTACCGCCCGATGATCGTCCGGGGCTTGGCGCCCAGGGCTCGGGCCGCCTCCACGTACGGCTCCTCCTGGACGCTGATCACGTGGTTCCGCACCACCCGGAAGTAGAAGGGCGTGTACGTGGCCGAGATCGCGAGCGCCGCCGTCAGGACCCCTCGCCCGATGGCCTCCGAGAGCAGGAACGCCACCACGATGGCGATCAGCAGATACGGGAACGCGATCATCGAGTCCATCACCAGGACCAACGCTCGGTCGAGCTTCCCCCGGAAGTATCCGGAGACGAGGCCGAGCGGGAGCCCGACGGCGAGCGCGAACGCCAGCGAGAGCAGCACGACCTCGAGGGCGGTGCGAGACCCGTAGATCACACGGGACATCACGTCGGTGGACATCACGTTGGTCCCGAACGGATGCTCCGCGGACGGTGCCTCCTGCTTGACGAACCGCTCTCCGTCCGCGGTCCGGTACTGGTTGAAGTGGTACGGGGACACGACCGGCGCGAAGATCGCCAGCAGGATGAACATCGCCGTGACGCCCCCACCGATCCACACGATCGCCCGGGGGATCCCGCGCGCCTGGGCCACCGGAGCGAACATCCGGCGAACGAGTCCCATGCGCCGAGGGATCTCCACCGGTGGACCCGTCCCGCTCCGCGGCGTGGGGGTGATCCCCACCTAGTACCTCACCCTCGGATCGATCCACGCCGTGAGGATGTCGATCGTCAGACTCACGAACACGACCACCAGCCCTGTGAAGGTGATGATGCCCTGGACGGCGATGTAGTCGCGGTTGTTCAAGTAGCGCACGAGCTCGGCGCCGAGCCCCGGCCAGTTGAACGTCTGCTCGGTCAGGACAGCGCCGGACAACAGCACCGCGAACTGGAGTCCCATCACCGTGACGACCGGGACCAGCGCGTTCCGGAACGCGTGGCGGAACACGACCCGGTGCTCGCGTACCCCTCGCGCTCGAGCCGCCTCCACGTAGTCGCCCTTCAACGTCTGCAACACGTTCACCCGGATGAGCCGGATGAACACGCCCCCGATCACCAGGCCCAGCGTGAGCATCGGCAGGACGAGGTGCCGGACCACGTCCCAGAGCGCCGTCCAGTTCCCGCTGATGATGGAGTCCACGACGAACAGGTTGGTCATCGTGTCGAGGTCGAACTGGACGATCGGGCTGGCGCGTCCGGAGGTGGGTAACAGGCCGAGCCACTTGCCGAACGTGAGCTGGGCGAGGAAGCCGAGGAAGAACACCGGTGCGGCGTAGATGACGATCCCGAACATCCGCCCACCGACGTCCAGCGGTGTATCCCGGTACCGCCCCGTAACCAGGCCCACCGACACGCCCACGATGACGGCGACGACCATCGCGAAGAAGGTCAGCTCCAACGTGGCCGCCCCGTTCTGGACGATCACGGAGGTCAGCGGCCGGTTGTCGGTGAGCGTCGTACCGAAGTCGAGGGTGACGACATCGCCGAGGAACTCGACGTACTGGACCACGACCGGCCGGTCGTAGCCTGCCTCTGCCCGACGTCGATCGAGCTCCTCCTGGGGAAGCCGCCCGCCGAGCGCGGCGCTGATGGGATCACCGGGTGCCACCCGCATCAGGAGGAAGACGACCGTGAGCAGGATGAGCAGGTTCGGGATCGCCAGGAGCAACCGTGTCAGGAAATAGGCTCGGAGGGAGCCCGTTCGTCTTGCCATCTACGGAGGGACCTTACCGCCTCGTTCGAGCGGCGGCGCCGGGCACGACGTGCCCGGCGCCGCCGCTATCTCGCGCTGCCTCAGGCAGCCTTGCTGATCGCCCAGTAGCGGAAGATGAACGACGGGTCCAGCGTGTCCTCCACGCCGGTCACGCCATCCCGCGCCGCCGCCAGCTGGAACCCCTGCCAGATGGGGATGATCGGCACCTCCTCGGCGGCGATCTGCTGGAGCTCCTCGAACAGCGCCACCCGCTCGGCCGGGTCCGTGGACGCCTTCTCGGCCGCCAGGATCTCCTCGACCCGCGGGTTCGAATAGTGGATGTTGAGGAACGAGGCCTCAGCGTAGAACGACGCCGTGTAGTTGTCGGCGTCCACGTAGTCCGGGAACCACCCGAGCTGGTAGACCGGGTACCGGTCCGTGAACGCCGCCTCGGAGTACGCGTCCCACTCCGTGGACTCGAGCGTCACGTCGAACAGGCCACTGCCCTCCAGGGCACGCTCGATCTCCGCGTACTCGTCGGCCGACGCGTCGCCGTAGTGGGTGGGCGTCCACCAGATCTCCAGCGGCACCGGCGTGTCGATGCCGGCATCGGCCAGCGCCTGCTCCGCCCCGGCCACGTCCGACCCCTCGCCGTACACCTCGGCGAAGGCGTCCACGTGCCCTTCGAGGCCCCTCGGGACCATCGAGTAGAGCGGCTCGACGGTGCTGTTGTAGACGTTCTCGACGATCGCCTGCCGGTCGATCGTCATCGCCACGGCCTGCCGTACCGCAAGCTCGCTGACCGGATCGAAGCTGAGGTTGAACACCATGTAGCGGATCTCCGCGCCCGGACCGGTGAGCACCTGCACGCCCTCGGCGCCCCGCAGGTCCTCGGCCTCGGTCGGCGTGAAGCTCCTCCAGGCAACATCGACCTCGCCCTGCTCGATCGCAAGCTTCAGAGCCGAGGAGCGGTCGAAGTACTGCACGAACACCCGGGAGTTCGCCGGCGGCTCACCCCAGTAGTCGGGGTTCGCCTCCAGGACCAGCTGCTCGCCCGGCCGGTACTCCACCTGACGGTAGCGGCCCGTCCCGATCATCTGGTCGTCGGGCTGCAACGCGTCCACCGCGTAGGCGTCCGATGGGACGATGTAGGTGGCCGGCGTGGTGAGGATGAACGGCCACGTCGCGTCCGGCGCCCGCAGGTTGAACGTCACCGTGTAGTCGTCCGGCGTGGTGATCTCGTTCCCCGTCCACGTCCCGCAGTCCGCGATCGCCGCCAGGAGCGGGCACGCGCCGTTCGGGTCGTCGAGCTCGATGTTCCGCTGGAGCGAGAGGACCACGTCCTCCGCCGTGAACTCCGACCCATCATGGAACGTCACGCCCTGCCGGAGCGTGCACGTGTAGGTCTGCGGGTCCTCGAACTCGCAGGACTCGGCGAGCGCGGGCTCGGGCACCGCCTGGTCCGCCGGGATCTCGAGGAGCCCGTTGTGGACCTGATAGATGACCTGCCACGACCCGAGGTCGTAGGACCCCGCCGGGTCTAAGGAGACGACCGAGTCCGTCGTCCCGTGGATGATCGTGACGTCTTCGACGGGCGCGGGGCTCTCGCCCGGGCCTTCCCCCTCCCCGTCGCCCTCGTCCTCGTCGCCGCTGCAGGCGGCCGCCACCAGCGTCAACGCCGCCAGGAGCGCGAGCAGGCGCGAGAGCCTCCACCTCGTGAGCATGCGATCCCCTCCTTTCCCCATGTGCCTTCCCCCATGTGGGCCGTTTGGGCATGTGGGCCGTTTGGGGCCCTATCGTGGCATACGTACGTGACGCCGGATGCGGTTGCTCGCCGATGAACGGGCCCGCCCCCTCGAGGGGTCGGCCGGCCCGCTCCTCCCGCCGGTCCCCGACGGCTAGACCGGCACGTGCTCCTGGCCGCGACCGAACCGAGGGATGGGACGGTCGCGAGGATCCTCCTCGATCCGGTCCATCCTCGGCTGAACCGGGGCCCGACGCGTCAAGGGGCCATCGTGAGCGCCATCAGAGCCTTGCCGGTGTGCATCCGGTTCTCGGCCTCGTCGTAGACGACCGAGCGGGGACCGTCGATCACCTCGTCGGTGACCTCGTCTCCCCGATCCGCCGGCAAGCAGTGCATGTACAGCGAGTCGGCCCTGGCGAGCGACATCCGGCGTGCATCGCAGATCCATCCCGTGTACCTCGCGGCATCGGCGAGCGCGGCCTCCTCGTCGGTGAACAGGTCCAACCGCCCCCACGACTTCGGATAGACCACGTCGGCCCCCTCGAACGCCGCGTCCATGTCGTCCGTGTACGCGATCGAGCCGCCGCCCTGCGCGGCGGCTTCCTCGGCGCGCTTGACCACCTCGGGCATCAGGTCGAACCCTGGCGGATGCGCGAGCACGACCTCGATGCCGAACCGCGGGAGCAGCGTCAGGAGGCCCTGGGGGACGCTGAGGGGTTTCGCGTAGGAGGGCGCGTACGCCCACGAGACGGCCACGCGCATGCCGTGCAGGTCCCGTCCACGGTGCTCCCGCATGGTCATCAGGTCGGCCAGCGTCTGCGTCGGGTGGTCGACGTCGCACTGGAGGTTGATCACGGGGATCTCCGCCCACCGTGCGACCTGGCGCATGTAGGCGTTGCCCTCGTACGGAACCAGGTCGTGCCGGATCGCCAGCCCGTGGCCGTAGCGGGAGAGGATGATGCCCATGTCCTTCGGGCTCTCGCCGTGGGCGACCTGCGTCTTCTCGGCGTCCAGGAAGTGCGCGTGCCCACCGAGCTGGGTCATCCCGGCCTCGAACGCGTTGCGGGTCCGGGTCGACTTGTCCAGGAAGAGCATGAACAGGGTCCGGTCCGGCAGCAGTCGATGCGGCTCGCCCCGCTGGAACCTCTCCTTCAGCTCACCGGCGAGCGCGATCGCTTCGTCGATCTCCTCGCTGGTCCAGTCGAGCGTCTCGATGTAGTCGCGGCCTCGCAGGCTCGCACGATCCATCTGGGAACCTCCTTACGAGCTATCTCTTCGGTTCGACCGTGCTCTGACCGAGGTCCACGCCGAAGTAGGTGGGCACGGGCTCCTGGCCGGGGACCTCGGGCACGGGCGGAGGCCCCGAGGTCGTGGCCGACCTCCTGAGCCCCGCGATCTCGTCCGGGTGCACCGGCGCCCGATTCAGCTCGCGGCCGGTGGCGTCGCGGATCGCGGCCACGACGGCGGCCGTCGACACGATGGTCGAGATCTCGCCGATCCCCTTCGCACCGAACGGCACCTCGGGCTCCGGGTCCTCCACCACCGCCGTCAGGACCGGCGGCATGTCCAGGGTCGTGGGGATCAGGTAGTCCGTGAACGAAGCGTTGGCGATCCCGCCGTCCCGGAGCTGCACCTCCTCCATCACGGCCAGCCCGAGACCCTGGGCGGCCCCGCCCTCGCTCTGCCCCTCGACGCCCTGCGGGTTGACCGCGTGGCCGACGTCGAGCGCGTTCGCCAGCTGCACCACCCGGACCAGCCCCAGCTCCTCGTCCACCTCGACCACGGCGCGTTCGGCCCCGAAGGCGAACATCACGTGGATGTCCCCCTGGCCGTCCTCGTCGAACCGCGTGGTCTCCCGGTGATGGAACGTGCGGGTGGCACTCGCCGGCTCGTCCAGCAGGTCGGCGAGGTCGCAGACCGGCACGCCATCGGCGAGCACCCGGCCGTCGGCCAGCGACAGGGTTCCCTCCGGCTGGAGCCTCGCGATCGCGCGAGCGAAGATCTCCTCCCGCACCGCCCGGCATGCCAGCTGCACGGCCCCGCCCCCCATGAACGTCTGCCGGGACGCCGAGGTGGAGCCGGCCGAGTCCACCCCCGTGTCCGCGACGTGGAGCACCACCCGCTCGATCCCGAGCTCGGTGCGGGCCACCTGGGTGAGGACGGTCGAGAGCCCCTGCCCGCACTCCACGCCGGCGCTGTGGACCTCCGCCACGGGACCGTTCGGCCCGGCCGAGAGCGTCACGTGGGCCTGATGGAAGTCGTCGAAGCCCTCGCTGTACGCGACGTTCTTGTACCCCACCGCGAACCCCACCCCGCGCTTCAGCCCCTCGCCGTGCCCCACGTTGCCCGCTCCACCGGGGAACGTGATCGGATCCCGCATCGCCGCCGGCTCCGGCTGGGGGGGCATCGGGAGATCGCGGCAGCGTTCGATCACCTCGCGCACCGGCGCGCTCCCCCGGATCGGCTCGCCGGTCGGCAGGATCGAGCCCCGTGCGAGCGCGTTCCGGAGCCGGACCTCGATCGGGTCGATGCCCAGCCGGCGCGCCAGCTGGTCCATGTTCCCTTCGTGGGCGAAGCACACCTGCGGCGCCCCGAACCCGCGCATCGCGCCGCACGGCGGGTTGTTCGTGTAGACGGCGGTTCCTTCCAGCAGCGCGTTCGGCACCTCGTAGGGGCCGGCGAGGAACGTGGTGGCGTTGCCGATCACCGCCGGAGAGGAGGACGCGAACGCTCCCCCATCGATCAGGATCCTCCCCCGGACCACCACGACTCGCCCGTCCCGGGTCGCCCCCGTCCGGAGCCAGATCCGCGAGGGGTGGCGGTGCACGTGGGCGAGGAATGACTCGGCGCGCCCGTACGACATCTTCACCGGTCGCCCGGTGTACATCGCGAGCATGCAGGCATGGATCTGCATGTGGAGGTCCTCGCGGCTGCCGAACGCCCCACCGACGCCGGCGAGCGTGATCCGTACCTTCTCCTCGGACAGACCCAGGCACGGTGCGATCTGCTGCCGATCCACGTGCAGCCACTGCGTCGAGACGATCAGGTCGACGCCGCCGTCCTCCGCCGGGATCGCGAGCCCCGCTTCGGGACCGAGCGCCGCCTGGTCCTGCATCGCGGTCTCGTAGTAGCCCTCGACCCAGACCTCCGCCTCGGCCTCGGGATCGCCGTGGCGGATCCTGACGTGTCGCAGGACGTTGCCCCACCCGTGGAGCTTGGGGGCCTCCGGGTCGAGCGCCCCCTCCATGTCCAGGACTGGCTCGAGCTCCTCGTAGTCCACCCGAACCTTCGCGGCGGCGCGGCGCGAGAGCTCGGGTGTCTCGGCCGCGACGACCGCCACCGGCTGACCCGCGTACAGGACCCGGTCCCAGGCCAGCACCGGCTGGTCGGCGAGCTCCAGCCCGTAGGTCTTCCTTCCCGGCACGTCCTCGTGGGTGAGGACCGCGTGGACCCCGGGGCTCGCCACGGCCTCGGCGATGCCGACCGAGCGGATCCGGGCGTGCGCGTGCGGGCTGCGGACGGTGGCGCCCCAGAGCATCCGGTCATGCCACAGGTCGCTGCCGTACGCGAAGGTCCCCTTCGCCTTGGGTACGCCGTCCACGCGTGGGGCGCTCTGGCCGACACCACCGCGCACCCGCTCCCCGACCCGGGCTCCGGCCACGGATCCTCGCGGCGCGCTCACCGGTCGCCCTCCGCGATCCGTCGGGCCACGCGATGCCCCTCGCGGGCGAGTTCCTCCTCGTCCGCGGTGACCAGCCGGCCGTCGGCCACGACGGGCCGTCCCTCCACGAGCAGGTGCCGGACGCGGCGGGCTCCGCCGAACACCACGGCGGCCACCGGGTCCGTCTCCGCGCCGGCGAACGCGAGCGCCTCCACACCGAACAGGGCCACGTCCGCCCGCTGGCCGGGAGCGAGCGACCCGACGTCGTCCCGTCCGAGCACGGAGGCCCCACCACGGGTGGCCAGGCGCAACGCCTCCCGCGCCGAGAGCCCGTCCTCGGGACCGCTCGCCCGCGAGACCAGCAGGGCCTGGTGGACCTCGTCGGACAGACCCGCCGCCTCATTCGAGGCCGAGCCGTCGGTCCCGAGACCCACCCGCGCGCCGGCGCGCATCAGGGCGCGTCCGGGCGCGATCCCCGCACCGAGCCGCAGGTTCGACGAGGGACACCACGAGACGCCGGTCCGCGTTCCGCCGAGTCGGCGCACGTCCGGCTCCGCGAGGTGGACGCAGTGAGCGAACCACACGTCCTCGCCGAGCCACCCCCACGCCTCCATCAGCTCGGCCGGACGCCGGCCGAACCGCTCGAGGCAGAACCGCTCCTCGTCCGGCGTCTCGGCCAGGTGGGTGTGCATCCGCACGCCGAGCCGGCGCGCCAGGTCCGCCGTCTCCCGCATCAGCCGCTCGGTCACGCTGAACGGCGAACAGGGGGCGAGCGCGATGCGCAGCATCGAGCCCGGGGCCGGGTCGTGGAACCGCTTCACCGCCTCCTCGCTGCGGGCCAGCACCTCCTCGGTCCGCTCGCAGACCTCGTCCGGCGGCAGGCCACCGGCCGACTCCCCCAGGTCCATCGAACCGCGGCACGGGTGGAAGCGAAGGCCGATCCGCCGTGCGACCTCGATCTCGATCTCCAGCGGGTCACCCGCGCCGGCCGGGAACACGTAGTGATGGTCGGTGGTCGTGGAGCACCCGGACAGCGCGAGCTGCGCGAGCGCGACCCCGGCGGCGGCCCGCTCCCACTCCTCGTCGAGCCCTGCCCACACCGGGTACAGCTCCACCAGCCAGCCGAACAGCCCCTCTCCCTGGGCCCGGACCCGGGTGAGCGACTGGTACAGGTGATGGTGGCAGTTCACGAGGCCCGGCACCGCGATGCAACCACGCGCGTCGAGCCGCTCGTCGGGCTCGGCCGGCGGATCGCCGGGCCCCACCCAGACGATCTCCCCGTCTTCGATCAGGATCGATCCGCCCGCGATCTCGGTCTCGGCGTCGTCCATCGTGACGACGACCTCGCAGCTCCCGATCAGCAGCCGGCTCACCAGACGCCCTCCCGCCTCCGATCGGCCGCCAGGCGGACGGCGTCGAGGATCTTCTGGTAGCCGGTGCAGCGGCACAGGTTCCCCGACAGGGCCTCGCGCACCGTGAGCTCGTCGGGCGAGGGGTCGCGCTCGAGCAGGTCGGTCACCGCCACGATCAGCCCCGGGGTGCAGAACCCGCACTGCACGCTGCCGGTCTCCAGGAAGGCCTCCTGGACCGGATGGAGCCGGTCGCCCTCGGCCAGGGCCTCCACCGTTCGGACCTCCCGGCCGTGCGCCTGGGCGGCGAGCACCAGGCAGGCGCACACCAGCTCCCCGTCCAACCAGACCGAGCACGAGCCGCACTCACCCTGCTCGCATGCGTTCTTCGAACCGGGCAGCCCGAGATCGTCGCGCAGGAACGACAGCAGGCTCGTGCCCTCCCACACGTCCGCCTCGCGCGGCTCGCCGTTCGCCTGCAGGCGGATCAGCACTGCACCCACCGACCCATCCGAGTGGTGGCCGCGCTCACGAGACCATCGCCTCGTCCGAACGTTCGGCGATCGCCCAGCCGAGCGCCCGCCGGGCCAGCACGCCGATCGCGTGGCGCCGGAAGCCGGCGCTGCCACGCACGTCGTCGATCGGACTCGCCGCCGCCCGGACCCGCTCGGCGAACCCCTCGGGGACGTCCGCCGTGAGCGCCGCCCGGAGGTCGTCCCAGGCTCCGGCCGCCTCGAGTTCGCCCGCCAGGTACGCCTCGGCCTCTCGGGCTCGAACGACCGTGGGCGCCACCGATCCGAGCGCCACGCGCACGGTCCGGGTCTGCTGGTCCATCGCGAAGCACAGGTTGGCCACGGCGATCACCATCGCGTTGCGGGTTCCGATCTTCGAGAAGGACTGGGGACCCGACAGCTGACGCCAGCGGGCGCCGAGGATCAGCTCGTCGGACCCGAGCGCGGTGGCCTTCACCCCGAGCACGAACCCGTCCCACGGGAGCCAGCGCTCGCCCCGGGCCGCGCTCGCGAGCCCGATCTCGGCGTCGTGGGCGGCCAGGACCGGCAGCGCGTCCCCGGCGGGAGACGCGGTCCCGAGGTTCCCGCCGACCGTCCCTCGGTTCCGGATCTGGGGCGAGCCGACCGAGCGCGAGGCCTCGGCGAGCGCCCGGAGGTGCGGAAGCTCGCGGAGGACGCGCGTGTAGGTCACGCCCGAGCCGAGGAACAGCCTCCCGTCTTCCTCCCGCCACCCGCGTAGCTCAGGCAGACGCGAGACGTCGACCATCGCCTCGGGCCGCAGGTGGTCGAAGTTGATGTCCACCATCAGGTCGGTGCCGCCCGCGATCGGGATCGCGCCCGGGCGTTCGGCCCGCATCTCGAGCGCCTCGTCGAGGGTCCGCGGCAGCAGAACGTCCATCAGACGCGGCCCCCTTCGAAGGCGTCGATCATCGCCTCCACGTCGTCGCCGAGCGGGTACAGGACCGGGCACGTGCACCCGGACTCCACGTACTCGCGCACCTTGGCTCGGCACTCCTCCGGCGTACCGGAGGCGGTGATCATCTGCACGACCTCGTCGGGCACCAGGCGCATAGCGCGGCGGATCTCCTCCTCCGACGCAGGCCACGTCAGCACCTGGCCGATCTCCTCGAGCAGCGATCGGTCGACGCCGCTCGCCTCCATGATGTGCGGCTGCTGGCCCAGGTACTGGGTCACGAGCTCGCGCGCCCGGTCGAGCGCCACCTCCCGATCCTCGTCCAGGGAGCACACGACGAGCTGGGGGCGGTCGATGTCCTCCACGGTCCGTCCGGCACGCGCCGCGCCCGCAGCCAGGCGCTCCATCGCCGTGGCGTTGTACGCCGGGCCGACCAGGTAGTTCAGGACGACCCCGTCGGCGATCTCGCCGGCCAGCTCCATCATCCGCATCCCGGTCGCGCCGATGTAGATCGGGACGTCCCGCGGCGAGCGATCGCCGTGCACGATGTCGATCTGGATGTCCGTCACGTCGACGAACTCACCCTCGTACGTGACGTTCTCCATCGCGATCAGCCGCCGGACCACGTCGACGTACTCGCGCATCGCGCGCAGAGGCCTCTCGCGTCGCACGCCCACCTTGGAGGCCAGGGGCTCCCACCACGCGCCGATTCCCAGCATCACCCGCCCCGGCGCGAGGTCGTCGAGGGTGACGAAGGTCGCCGCCATCAGCCCGACGTTGCGCGTCCAGCAGTTCACGACCCCGGAGCCCACCCTGATCCGCTCCGTCGTGGCGGCGAAGGCTGCCATCGGCACCGTCGCCTCGCGGACCAGTCGGCTCTCGGCCTGCCAGACGGCCTCGAACCCACGCTCCTCCGCCCGCCGCACGTAGCGGATCCCGTCACGGATCGGGTGCTTGTCCTGCAGGTACAGCGCGACGCGGCCCTCGCTCCTCACGGCCATCTCACGCGCCCCCGAACGGATGCTCGGCGATCGCGTCCATCCTGACCCACAGGCGCTCGGCGGTCTCCCGGGCCCGCGCACGCAGGTCCGCCTCGTCCGCTCGGGTCAGGCGACGGTCGCGCACCACGATGTCGCCGGCGACCATCACGTCGCGCACGTGCCGCGCGTCCAGCCCGAACACCCAGTGTCCGCCCAGGTTCTCCGAGGTGACCGGCGTGGGCGGGTCGTACGCCAGCACCACGAGGTCGGCGGGAGCGCCGGGCTCGATCCGACCGAGCAGCGGCTCATCGAACAGGCGCCCGGCGAACGCCGCCCCGGCGGCCAGCCGGCCGAGCACCCACGCCGGATCGATCGACGGATCGTCCTCGCGCCCCCGCCAGTGGGCGGCACTCGACTCGGCGAACAGGTCCCCGTCGATCCCGTCGGTGCCGAACGCGACGCGGTCGCCGAGCGCCGCGACCGGGGCGCGGCCGACGCGGTTGTTCATGTTCGAGCGCGCGTTGTGCGCGACCCACGCCCCGCTCCGCCGGATCAGGTCGATCTCGCGCTCGTCCACGTGCACGCAGTGGGCCAGCAGGGCCCGGTCGGTGAGGGCCCCCGCGTCCGACAGCCGCTCGACCACGCGCCTGCCGAACCGGGCCACGCTGTCGCGCTCGTCCGCCGCGTCCTCGGCGACGTGGATGTGGATCCCGGTCGCGAGCTCGCCCGCGACCTCCACGCATCCGGCCAGGGTCTCCTCGGACAGGGTGAACGAGGCATGGGCGCCCACCATCGGGCGCGAGCGCGAGCCGGTCGCCTTGGCGAACCTCCGGTGCTCGTCGATCCCGGCCGCTGCCCGTTCGGGGCCGTCGCGATCGGTGACCTCGTAGCAGAGCACCGAGCGGGCGCCGAGCGACCCAAGGGCGTCGGCGACCCCTTCGAGCGAACCTTCGATCGCGTCGGGCGAGGCATGGTGGTCGACGATCGTCGTCGTGCCGGCCAGGAGCGCGTCGGCCCCGCCGGCCCAGGCCGAGAGCCAGACCGCGTCGGCCTCGAGCGCACGGTCCAGCCGCCACCACACCCGGCGGAGGATCTCGACGAAGTCCGAGGGCGGCGCCAGCCGGTACGGCATCCCGCGGGCGAGCGCCGAGTACAGGTGATGGTGGATGCACACGTTCCCCGGGATCAGCAGGCATCCCTCGCACTCGAGCCGCTCGTCGCCCGTCCCGTCGGGCCCGACGCGGGCGACCCGGCCCTCCTCCACCACGAGGTCCGCCGCGACCACGGCGGGAGGGTCGAGCGAGGTCACGACCCTCCCCCCCGCCAGGACGAGCGCCATGGGCTACCGCTCCCGCCCTGCCGCGGCGAGCTTCGGGAAGGCGTGGAGCGCGGCGGCGCTGTCCCGCATCGGCAGCCGATCGCGCCACCGCCCGTCGAACGCTCTGAGCGCGCCGGCGCAGGCGGCGGCAGTCGGGACCAGGCCGATCTCGCCGACGCCCTTCGCGCCGTACGGGCCCTCGGGCTGGGGGACCTCCACGAGCACGCACTCGACCTCCGGCATCCGTTGGGCCGGGACGATGCCGAGGGACTTCAACGTCTCGGTGGTCGGAATCCCGTCCTCCACCACGTACTCCTCGGTGAGCGCGAACCCCAGACCCATGTGCACCGCGCCCTCGATCTGCCCCTCGAGCAGCGTCGGGTTGATCGCCCTGCCGACGTCGTGAGCGGCGATCACCTTCTCGACGCGCCCCTCCTGGTCCAGGGTCACGACCTGCACCGCCCACCCGTAGGCGAAGTGCGTGACGGGTCGCTCGTCGTCCTGGCCGGGCTTGTTGGTCCAGTCCACCACGACCTCGCCGAAGAACTCCCGCCCCGCCAGGTCCTGGAGGGTGCCGCCGTCGAGCTCCGCCCTCAGCTTGCCCGCGGCCTGCTGGATCGCCCGGCCGCCGAGCACCGTCGAGCGCGAGGCCGTGGTCTGGCCGGTGTCGAGCTCGCGCATCGTGTCCACGACCACGCGGAGCCGCTCGAACCCGATCCCGAGCTCCTCGCAGGCGATCTGCGCGAGGACCGTGTTCACCCCCTGACCCATCTCGGTCCACGAGTGGAACAGCGTCACGGATCCGTCCGGCTCGGGTCGCAGGATCGCGCGGCCGTACTCCGTGAGCCCGTTGCCGATCCCGGTGTTCTTCACGCCGCACCCGATCCCCGCGTACCGCGCACCCCGGTAGGCGTCCCGGACGGCCTCCAGGCAGGCCTTGATGCCGACCCCCTCCCCGAGCACCTGCCCGGTCCCGAACCGGTCGCCGACCTCGAGCGCGTTCCGCCACCGGATCTCCCAGGGATCGATGCCCACGCGCTCGGCCAGTCGGTCCAGCATCCCGTCGACCGCGAACGCCACCTGGTTCACGCCGAACCCCCGCATCGCGCCGCAGGGCGGGTTGTTCGTGTAGACGGCGGTGGCCTCCACGTCCACGGCCTCGAACCGGTACGGCCCGCAGGCGTGGCCGGCGGCCCGCTCGAGCACCTTGTCGCCGACGCTCGCGTACGCGCCCGTGTCCCCGACGATCCGCGCCCGGATCGCGGTCAGCCGCCCCTCGGCGTCGCAGCCCACCGTGTAGGTCATCGTGAGCGGGTGGCGCTTGGGGTGGAACCGCAGGCTCTCGGCCCGCGACAACGTGAGGAGCACCGGCCTTCCCGTCTTCACCGCCCCAAGCGCGGCATGGCACTGGACGTTCAGGTCCTCCTTGGCCCCGAACGCCCCGCCGTTGGCCACCTGGGTGACCCGGACCCGCTCCTCGGGCCATCCGAGGAACGAGGCGATCTGCGTGCGGTCCTCCCACACCCCCTGACCCTGCGAGGAGACGTGGATCGAGCCGTCCTCCTCGGGCACCGCGAGCGCCGACTCCGGCTCCAGGAACGCGTGCTCGATGAACTGGGTGCGGAACGTCTCGGTCAGGACGTGTGCCGAGCGCTCCAGCAGGTCGTCCACCGCACCGCGCCGCACGACCGAGAGTGAGAGCACGTTGTCCTCTCGCCCCTCGTGGACCCGGGACGCGTCCGCCGAAAGCGCCTCGAACGGATCGGTGACCGGCTCGAGCACCTCGTACCCCACGTCGACGAGCCCGGCCGCCTCGCGGGCGGCGTGGCGCGTCTCGGCGACGACCACGGCGAGCACGTCGCCCACGTAGGCCGTCGTCTCGCCCTCGGCCACGAGCTGGCGCCAGTCCCGCGTGATCACGCCCTGGGTCCGCTCCCCCGGCACGTCGGTCGCGGTCAGCACCGCGACGACGCCGGGATGGCGCTGCGCCGGCGCGGGGTCGATCCGCGTCACCCTCGCCCGGGTGTGGTCGGCGAACCGGAGGGCCCCGTGGAGCATGCCGGGCGCCGACAGGTCGTTCACGTACGGCTTGTCGCCCAGCGCGAGCTCCCGTCCCTGGTACCGACCCGTGCGCGAGCCGACGCGTCCGGTGAGGTCCGGCTCCGGGATCGGCCGTCCGGCCCGGGACCCGGCCACCAGCTCGATCGCGTCGACGATCTTCACGTACCCGGTGCAACGGCACAGGTTCCCGGCCAGGGCCTTCGCGACGTCCTCGCGCGAGGGCGCCGGGTCCTTCGCGAGCAGGCCCTCGGCCTTCATCAGGATCCCCGGCGAGCAGAACCCGCACTGCGAGGCACCCGAGGCGACGAACGCGTCCGCCCACCGTTCGCGCTCCTCCTGCGCGAGCCCCTCCTGGGTCACCACGGCCCGTCCGGCCGCGCGCTCGGCCTTCTGCGCGCAGGAGACGACGGCCTTGCCGTCCACCAGCACGGTGCAGGCCCCGCACGACCCCTCGGGGGCGCACCCGTCCTTGACCGAGGTGATGCCGAGCTGCTCGCGCAGCAGCTCGAGCAGGCTCGACCCCGGCCCGGGCTCCACGGACACCGGTTGGCCGTTCAGCGTGAGGTCCATCGTGACCCCACCCCCTCTCCGTGCCTACTCCACGGCGCCGAGCACCAGCGAGAGCAACGCCATGCGCATCACGACACCGTTGAACGCCTCCACCCAGTACCGCGCATGCCGCGTCGCGTCGACCTCCACGGGCAGCTCGTCCATCCGGGGCAGCGAGTGGAGGACGATCGCGTCGGGCTTCGCCTTCTCACGGAGCAGCTCCCGCGTGACCCGGTACTCGGCGGGCGTGGTCGGCAGCTTGCCGGCGCGCTCGTCGCGGCCCTTCGTGTAGTCCGCCTGCACCACCGGCTCCATGTAGATCACGTCGCAGTCGGCGACCACCTTCTCCACGGACTCGGCCTCGATGTACCGGACGTTCCGCTCGTCGAGCTCGGTCTTGAACTCGGGCAGCAGCGACATCTCGGGCGGGCCGACCACGTAGGAGACGACGTCGAACTGGCTGAACGCGTACAGGATCGAGTGCATCGTGCGCATCCGCATGTCCCCGACCAGCAGGAAGTTCAGCCCGTCGAGGCGGCCGAGCTCCTTCCACGTGGTGTAGAGGTCGGTGAGCACCTGGGTGGGGTGCTCCCCCCAACCATCGCCGCAGTTGATGATGGGCACCGAGGCCCACCGGGCGGCTTCGGCGGGCGCGCCCTGCTCGAAGTGCCGCATCGCGATCACGTCCGCGTAGAACTCCAGCATGTGGACCGTGTCCTTGATCGACTCCTGGTAGAAGTCGCCCGCCCGCGTCATCTTGGCGTCGGAGAACCCGAGCACGTGGCCGCCCAGGCGGTGCATCGCGGCCTCGGTGGCCATCCGGGTCCGGGTGCTCGGCTGGTAGAAGGCGGTCAGCAGGGTCTTGTCCCTCAGCAGGTCGGCGTTGCGGCGTGCCTTCGCGATCGGCGCCATCCGGTCGCAGACCTCGAACACGTGGAAGAACTCCCCGCGCTCGAACTCCTTGAGCGACAGGATGTCCCGTCCGGCGAAGCTCCTCATGGTTCCCTCCTTCTCGGGGCCTCCCGCTTCGCTGCTTGAGGCCCTGCCATCCTTCTCTTCCTCTCAGCTCCGGCGCACACCGGTGAACAGGACCCCCACCCGCTCGTCCGGCCGCAGCCCGCCGCGGCGAGACAGTTCCAGCAGCCCGGCCAACCCGGCCGAGCCCGTGGGATCGACGTCGATCCCGGTCGCGTCGCGCGCGAGCTCGTTGGCCTCGACCAAGGCCTCCTCGTCGACCAGGACCGGGGAGCCGTCCGTGGCCAGCATGCCGGCCACGACCGCGGCCCAGTCGTACGTCTCGTCGTCCAGGATCCCGGTGGCAACGCTCCGGGGCTCCTCCTCCCAGGGCCACATCACCTCGGAACGGTGGGTCCGCGCCCACGTCATCGCCTCGACCGCGCCCTGCGGCGTCACCTCGTATCCGACGCGTTGCCGCACGCGACGGTAGGCGCGCTCGAGCGGATGCGCGTTCCGCGTCTGCACCGCGTCGATCCGCGGGAGCCGCTCGGGCGCCTCCAGCAGCGCCGCGTCCTCGAAGGCCCGGACGCACGCGCTCGCCAGCGCGCCGCCCCCCACCTGGACCACAAGACGGTCGAGCGCCTCCCCCTCCCGCGCGAGCTGCGTGACGAGCTCGTACCCCAGCGTCTGCCCGCCCTCGATCGTGAGCCCGTTGTCCGGACCCTGGCAGGTGAACGGGATCGCGCCGTCGGCGATCGCCCGACGGAGCGCGTGGTAGGTCGGGTCGCCCGGGACGCCCTCCTCACGCTCGCGCACGTCGATCGTGGCGCCCAGGTCCCGGAGCCGGCGGAGGACCGCTTCGTCGGCCCAGGTGGGCACGAACACCCGGAGCGGTCGACCCGCTGCGCGGGCCACCACGGCGGCGGCCAGCGCCGCGTTCCCGCACGAGGCGATCGCGAGCTCGCGTCCATCGGCCGGCGCGAGCCCGGCCTGCTCCACCACCAGGAGGTGGACCATCAGCCCCATCAGGTGCCGCGCCTTGTGCGAGCCCGACACGTTGGTCGTCTCGTCCTTGATCCAGACCCGGCATCCCAGACGCACGGAGAGGGCGTCGTTGGGCGCGAACGGCGTCCGGACGAACCCCCGCCCGTCCACCTCCATGATCGCCTTGTCGAGCTGCTCCACAAGTTGCACGTGGCCCTCGTCGCTCATCCCGCGGTCGCGCCCGAGGTGATACGCGTGGAACAGCTCGCGGTACCCGATGAACGGGTTCGGCTCCTCGTCGTCGATCGGCGGGAAGGACACGTGCGTCGGGTCGAGCTCCCGCGCCATCACGTGGTCGACGTCGTCGCCACCGGCGTTGGCGCACCGGAACGGGTACGGCTCGCCGTCGGGGGCTCGCCAGCCGCACCCGGCGCAGACCACGAGGGTGGCGGGCCCGCCCGTCACTCAGCCTCCTGCCCCGTCCGAGCGTTGAACGCCCGGATCGCGTCGTCCCAGGCCGGGATCAGGTCCACGAGACCGCGCCAGAACGCGGGGTCGCGTCGAGCCACGAAGTCCTCGATGGTCACTCCCTGCTGCTCCACCCACGTGTAGTACCCGAGGTTGAAGATCCGCTCCCCATCCTCCCGCGTGAGCTCCAGCATGTCGTCGGTCCCCTGCGCCTCGAGCGACCGGCCGAACGTCTCGGCCGCCTCCACCCGCCCGAACCCTCCCCTGAAGTCCCGGGAGAGGACCTTGTCGACCTCGGTCCGGTACATCGCCGCGCCGTCCGTGGCCACCGTGACGATCGCGTCCTCGGGACCCATGCCGAAGAGCTTGGCCACCTTGATCGACGCCAGGACGTTGCAGATGCTCGACAGGCCGAACGCATCGAGGGCGGCGATCGTCCGCTCGGGGATGCCGCGGTCAGCCAGGTACCTGCGTCCCGCGTCCGTGTTGAACAGCACGTTCAGCCGGTCGGTGTCGCGATCGCTCACGTCCGCCACCACGTCCGTGTTCATCACGTTGTGGATCAGCGGCACGTGCTTGTCCCCGATCCCCTGGATGTTGTGCTCGCCGAACCCGTTGCGCAGCAGCGTCGGGCACTCGAGCGCCTCCGCCGCCACGATCAGCGATCCGAAGCGGTCCTTCAGATGGTCGCCGGCCCCGATCGTCCCCGCCGACCCCGTGGCGGAGACGAACGCGCGCAGCCGCAGCCCAGGCTCCCGCTCCAGCACGGCCTCCATCACGCGCTCGAGCGCGGCCCCGGTGACGAACCGATGCACCAGGTGGTTCGGGTACTCGGAGAACTGGTTCAGGATCACGTTCGCCGGGTCCCGGGCGAGCACCTTGCACTCGTCGTAGATCTCCTTGACGTTGGACTCGACGCCCGGGGTCCGGATGATGTCGGCGGGATCGGCCACCCAGCGCTCGAGCCACTCGAACCGTTCGCGGCTCATCCCCTCGGGCAGAACGGCCACGCCCCGACAGCCCATGATCCGGCTGATCGCCACCCCTCCACGGCAGTAGTTGCCCGTCGACGGCCAGACCGCTCGATGGGTCGTCGGGTCGAACCCCCCCGTGACCACCCGCTCGACCAGGCAGGCGTAGGCCGCGAGCACCTTGTGTGCACCGATCATCGGGAAGCGGTCGCCGAGCGCCACCACGATCGGAGCCTGGACCCCCGTGAGCTCGGAAGGCAGGACCACGTGCTCGGGCACGTCGACCGTCGAGCGTCGGTCGGCGCCGTTGAACCAGTGGACGCGGAACAGGTTCCGGGGGTCCGGGGCATCGGGGTCGACCCCCGCAAGCGCTTCGCGGATCCGCTCCGGGATCTTCGTCGGATCGGCCAGTTGCTCGAACGTGGGCAGCGCGATGCCCGCCTCTCGGAACCGGCCCACGGTCCGTTCGTCGACGGAGGCGGCCGTTCCCACCAGCTCCGGACCCGAACGTTGCATCCCCACTCGTCTGGAATCATAGGCATCACCGGGAACCGGAGGTCGGCGGGTGCTCCTCGTGCGCGGCGGGACGCTGGTGAACGCGGACGGCTCCAGCCGAGCCGACGTCCTGGTCGACGGCGAGACGATCGCCGCGATCGGCCCCGACCAGGACGTTCCGGCCGGGACCCAGGTCGCGGACGCGGGCGGCGCCCTCGTGATCCCGGGCGGGGTGGACGCCCACACGCACTTCGGCCTGCGGGTCGGCGAGGTCCTTGCGGCCGACGACTTCGAGAGCGGGACCCTGGCCGCCGCCTGCGGCGGGACGACCTGCGTGATCGACTTCGCCGGGGCGGGGCGCGAGACCCCGGAGGAAGCCCTGGACCGGTGGCACGAGATGTCGCGGGGCCGCGCGGCGATCGACCACGGGTTCCACCTCACCGTGACCAGGGTCCCGAAGCACCCGGAGGCGGCGGCCGCGCGGTTCCGCTGGTTCGTGACCCGCGGCGTCACGAGCGTGAAGCTCTACCTCGCCTATCCCGAGCGGCTGATGGTGGACGACGACACGTTGCGGCGGGCCTTCGTCGCGGCCAGGGCCACCGGCATCCGGGTCTGCGTGCACGCCGAGGACGGGCTGGAGGCCGTGCGCCGTACCGAGGAGGTCCTGGCGGCCGGCCGCACCGGACCGGAGGGGCTGCCCGAGGCCCGGCCGCCCCGGATCGAGGCCGATGCGATCGCCTCGGCGGCCCGGCTCGCCCGGGAGGCGGGCGCCTCCGTGTACGTGGTGCACCTGTCGAGCGCGTCCGGGCTCGAGGCCGTGCGGGCGGCGCGCGCCGAGGGCGCCGAGGTGCTGACCGAGACGTGCCCCCAGTACCTGTTCCTCACCGACGCCAGGCTCACGAGCGGGGCGGAGGACGCGCAGGACCTCGTGTGCACGCCGCCGGTCCGGGCCGACGCCGATCGCGAGGCGCTGTGGGCCGGGCTCGCAGGAGACATCCAGGCCGTGTCCACCGACCACCGTCCCTTCACGCGGGCCGATCGCCGGCATGGCACGGCGCACGGACCGTCCTGGCGGGACTTCACCCAGATCCCGGGCGGCCTGCCGGGGGTCGAGACGCGGGTCGCGCTCGCCTACCAGGGGGTCCTCGAGGACCGGTTCCCTCCCGAGCGGTGGGTGGACCTCGTCTCGACCACGCCCGCCCGGCTGTTCGGCCTGGCGCACCGGAAGGGGAAGATCTCCACGGGGATGGACGCGGACCTGGTGATCTTCGATCCCGAGGCCCGGCGCCACCTCGACGCGGCATCGCTCCACATGCGGACCGACCACAGCCCGTACGCGGACCTGACGGTCCGGGGGTGGCCGGCCCTCACGCTCGCCCGGGGCCGCATCGTCGCCCGCGACGGCGAGCCGGCCGACGTCGAGCCGGGGCGAGGACGGTATCTGCGGCGGAACGCGATCGCGTGACCGACTGCGGGATCGCGCGCTGGGATCCGGCGCGAGCCTACGGGCGCGGGTCCAGGATCAGGGGCGACAGGGGGTCCTGGCGGAAGTCGAACTCGCGCAGCAGGTTCCCGAGGATCGGCGCCTCCTCGCGGACGGTGGGGCGGGGGTCGGGACGGCTCATCGTCGCCGGGTCCAGGCGCTGCCCGTCCAGGAAGAGGTCCTCGATCAGCTTCAGGTACGCGTCGAACGACAGCACCTGCGAGTCGATCATCCCCGACCTCGCCCAGGGGCTGATCATGAAGGCCGGGACGCGGATCCCGTAGCCGTTGCGGTCAACGCGGGGCGGCACCACGTGGTCGTAGAACCCGCCCCAGTCGTCCCAGACCACGAAGATCGCCGTCTCCTCCCAGTCGGGGCCTCGCATCGCCGCGTTCACGATCCGCGTCACGTGGCGCTGGCCTTTCCAGATCGGCTCGCCCGCGCCCGGGTGCTCGCCCACCCCCGAGTAGGGCATCACCCAGGACACGGACGGCAGCGTCCCGGTCCGCGCGGCCTCGACGTACGCCTCGTGCCCGACGATGTTCCCGAACTGGCCGTTCTCCTGCACCGTGGTGAACCACGGCAGCGGGTTCTGCTGGGAGACCGTCCGCCGCTCCCCCCTCGCGTTGGTGCACTCGAACGCGCACGTATCGTCGCCGACGTAGTAGGCCCAGCTCACCCCCCGCTCGTGCAGCAGGTACGTGATGTCGGTCCACGCCCAGATCGGGTCCGGGTCGTCGGTCTTCATCTGCGCGTGCTCCTCCTTGAGCTCGAGGTTGGAGGAGCAGCTCATCGGGTCGTAGGGATCGGTGCACCGGGCGGCCCACGCCGAGATCAGGAACAGGTGCGCGGGCAGGGTCCAGGAGTCGGCCGGCGCGAACATGCGGTCCTGGAGGACGAAGCGCCTCGCGTACCGCCAGTAGTTCGGGATCTCTTTGCCGGTGATGTAGCTCATCACGTCGGGCTGCCCCTGCGTGCCGAGGTAGGCGTCACAGGCCGGGTCGTCGCGGTGGTCGGCGCAGTGCACGGGGCTGTCGATCGCCATCCGGATGAACCCGTCCATACGCCCGCCGTTCACGTCCGCGCGGGAGTGCCGCTGGGCGTGCGGTCCCCCCTGGTGGAGCTGTGAGCGCGAGCGGAACGGCGGCACGCACCGTCCGAGGATCGGATCGGGGACGCAGACCTTCGGCTTCCCCGCCCTGGTCATCGGGATACCCTCGGCGCCGGGGAAGGTCCCGAAGTAGTGATCGAACGAGCGGTTCTCCTGGACGATGAAGATCAGGTGCTTCAGGTGGATCCGGGCCTGCTCGAGCCTGGTCAGGGGCTCGGGCTCCGGCGCCGCGGGTGCGATCCCCGCGGAGACCGGCTCGGTCGCGCGAGCGCCCGTGTCGGCGGCGTCCCGTTCGGGAGCGTCGGCCCCCGCGGCGTCGCAGGCCGCGGCGAGCAGGGCCAGGGCGAACGTCGTCGCGAGCCACCGTCTCACGGCTGCGCCCTCGTCTCCGGCGTGGGATCCAGGACCAGCGGCGGGATCGGGTCCTGGTCGAAGTCGAACTCCCGGCGCAGGTCTCCCAGGATCCGGACCTCCTCCCGCACGGTGGGACGCGGATCGGGGCGCCCGTCCGTCTCAGGATCCAGCCGCTGCCCGTCCAGGAACAGGTCCTCGATCAGCTTCAGGTAGGCGTCGAACGTGAGCACCTGGCTGTCGATGGTCCCGCCTTCGGCCCACGGGCTGAGCAGCATCGCCGGCACGCGGATCCCGTAGCCGTTCTCGTCCACGCGCGGGGGGGGCACGTGGTCGTAGAACCCGCCCCAGTCGTCCCAGGTGAGGAAGATCGCGGTCCGGTACCAGAGCGGGCTGCGCATGATCGCGTTGATCACCCTCGTCACGTGCGCCTGGCCCCGGGTCACCGGGGCCCCGTTCCCGGGATGCTCGCTGTTCCGGCCCGAAGGCATCACCCAGGACACGGTCGGCAGCGTACCGTCCTCGACCGCCCGGAAGTACTCGGCGTGGGTCTGGATCCGGTCGTGCGTACCCTGCTCGTGCACGGTCGTGAACGACGGGAGGGGGTTCTGGGCCGGCGGGGTCCCGCGCCGCTCCTCGCGTTCGCAGACCTCGTCGTCCTGCAGGCACGTGCCGTCGCCGACGTAGTAGGCCCAGCTCACGGCCTCCCGGGTGAGCAGGTAGGTGATGTCGGTCCAGGCGTAGATCGGCGGGTGACTCCCCCGCCGCTGGAGGTCCACGATCCCGTCCTGCTCCAGGTCCGAGCGGCAGCTCATCGGGTCCCAAGGGTCCTCGCACCGGGCCGACCACCCGGAGACCAGGAACAGGTGGGCCGGCAGCGTCCACGAGTCCGCCGGGGCGAAGAACCGGTCCTGGAGGACGAACGTCTCGGCGTAGGCCCAGTAGTTCGGGATCTGGCGCCGGGTGAGGTACCCCATCACGTCCGGCTGGCCCTGCGGGCCGAGATCGTCCTGGCACCGCGGGGCCTCGCGGTGATCGGCGCAGAAGTTCGGCCCGTTCACCAGCGTCCGGATGAACCCGTCCATCCGGCCGCCGTTCACGTCGGCGCGCGAGTGCAGGTGGCCGTGCGGGCCGCCCTCCTGTCGGAGGGTCCGGTCGTGGTAGGGACGGACGCACCGGTCGAGCACCGGGTCCGGGACGCAGACCTTCGGCTTCCCGTCCTTGGCCATCGGGATGCCCTCGGCGCCCGGGAAGGTCCCGAAGTAGTGATCGAACGAACGGTTCTCCTGGACGATGAAGACCAGGTGCTGGATGTTCTCGAACCCGTCGAGCCGGGGCGGTGGGGATGGGAAGGCCCCGGCGACCGGGCGCGGCGCGGTCGACGGGTCCGGGGACGAGGTCCCGGGAGCCGGGGTCGGCTCGTCGGGTGCCGCCGCCGAGCCGTCCGGAGCCGCCGCCGACGAGATGCACCCGGCGAGCGCGAGCATCGCGGCGGCCGCGACGAGCGCTCTGTGCGGGCCTCCCGCGGACATGGACCGCCCGAGCCTACCAACCCGGCCGGGCGCGGATGCGCCGGATAGCATGGGCACGCACATCGACCCGAGGAGCGCACCGTGGAACGTCACACGTCCCCGTCCGGCAAGACCCTGATCACCGTGATCCCGGGCGACGGGATCGGACCCGAGGTGGTCCGTTCGGCCCAGCGCATCGTCGAGGCCGCCGGCGCCAACGTCGAGTGGGAGGAACGCCTGGCCGGGGCCGAGATCTTCAAGCAGGGCCTGCCCTCCGGGGTCCCGCCCGAGACGATCGATTCGATCGAGCGCACCCGCGTCGTCCTCAAGGGCCCGCTGGAGACGCCGGTCGGCTTCGGCGAGAAGAGCGCGAACGTGACCCTGCGCAAGCTGTTCGAGACCTACGCGAACGTGCGCCCGGCTCGAGAGCTCCCCGGCATCACCACCCCGTACTCGGGTCGGGGGATCGACCTGGTGGTGGTCCGGGAGAACGTCGAGGACCTGTACGCGGGAATCGAGCACATGCAGACACCCGGCGTGGCCCAGACGCTGAAGCTGATCTCTCGCAAGGGGTGCGAGAAGATCGTGCGGTTCGCGTTCGAGCTGGCCCGCGCCGAAGGGCGGTCGACGGTCCACTGCGCCACGAAGGCGAACATCATGAAGCTCTCCGAGGGGATGCTGAAGCGCACGTTCGAGGAGGTCGCGCCCGATTACCCCGACATCGAGGCGAACCACATCATCGTCGACAACTGCGCCCACCAGCTCGTGAAGCGACCGGAGCAGTTCGACGTGATCGTCACCACCAACATGAACGGCGACATCCTGTCCGACGAGTCCTCGGCGCTGGTCGGCGGGCTCGGGTTCGCCCCCTCGGCGAACATCGGGACCGGCATCGCGATCTTCGAGGCGGTCCACGGCTCGGCGCCGAAGTACGCGGGCAAAGACGTGATCAACCCCACCGCGATGATCCTCTCGGCGGTCCTGATGCTGCGGTACCTGGACGAGTTCGACGCGGCCGCCGCGATCGAGCACGCGGTGCTCGTGACGCTCGAGTCGGGCACGCTCACCGGCGACATCGCCGGGTACGACAAGGGGGTCGGCACCACAGCGTTCACCGACGCGATCATCGGGAACCTCGGCAGGCGCTCCGAGCGGTGGGCCGTCCGCGACTACAAGCCGATCGTGATGCCGAAGGTCTCCGAGGAGCCCGACCTCGTCCGGCCGGCGAGCCGGGCGGTGGTCGGCCTAGACGTGTTCGTCGAGTCGGCGGAGGATCCCGAGGAACTCGGGACGAGCCTCCGGGAGCTCACGGCGGACACGCCGCTCGAGCTCCGGTCGATCTCGAACCGCGGCCGCCAGGTGTTCCCCGCCACGGGGGCCGCGGCGGACATGGTGGATCACTACGCGTGCCGGTTCGGGCTACGCGGCGGTCCCGGGGAGCTGGCGGACGACGCGGTGCACGACCTCCTGTCGCGGATCTCCACCCGGTGCCGGTGGATGCACCTGGAGAAGCTCCAGGAGTTCGACGGGGAGCCCGGGTTCACCAAGGCCCAGGGCGAGAATTGAGGGCTCGGATGGAGGCTCACTCGAGGGCCGTCTGACCCACGTCGTACACGGGCCGATCGTCCTCGACGCGAGCGTAGGGCGGGAGGGCGTGCTCCTCGTCGCCGGCGTCGAGGAGATGGATCACGCGGGCGCCGGCGGCCACGAGTGAGTCGGCGATCATGCGGCGGTGACAGCGATGCCAGTCCGACTCGGCGCACAGGAACACGGTGCGTGTCCCGGCCGAGGTTTCGACGAGGCATGTGAGCGCCTCTTGGAAGGCCTCGGTGTCCATGTGGTCCGCGTAGCCCCGGAACGTCGTGTTCCGCAGGGCGGTGTGCCGGGAGTAGGGACGGGGCCTGCGGAACCCGCCGAGCTCCTTCCGCCACTCGTACACGATGCCGGCATGCTCGAGCGCGGCGGCGAGCGCCTCCTGCCCGAACTGCGGGTTCCGCCTGGAGCCCGGCGCCACCCGCACGTCCACCACACGGCGGATCCCAGCCGGGCGGAGGAGGCCGAGGAGGTCCTCGATCGACCGCCGGCCGTGCCCCACACTCAACAGCACTGGCGAGGCCACTTGGTATCCTTCCAGCCGCTCGGCCTGCTCGGAGACCCGGTCCCATCGTCTAGCGGCCTAGGACACCACCCTCTCAAGGTGGAGACACGGGTTC
>CAZXFA010000017.1:0-1240 GCA_964640085.1 uncultured Actinomycetes bacterium
AAGGAACCGACATGACCGACACACCGCGGGTCGCGGTCATCGGGCTGGACTGCGTCACCCCCCAGCTCCTGTTCCGCGACTTCGCCGCCGAGACGCCGAACATCCACGCGCTCATGGAACGTGGGATGTGGGGCGACCTGGAGAGCATCACCCCGCCGATCACCGTCCCCGCCTGGGCCTGCGCGATGACGGGCAAGACCCCGGGCCAGCTCGGGATCTACGGGTTCCGCAACCGCAGGGACACCTCGTACGAGGGCCTGTCGATCGCCACCTCGAACGCGATCACCGAGCCGGCCGTCTGGGACGCGCTGGGGGACAAGGACCTCCGCTCGCTCCTCATCGGGGTCCCCCCGAGCTACCCGCCGCCGAAGGAGTTCCCCGGCTGGCGGGTCGGCTGCTTCCTCACGCCGCCGTCGGCGAAGTCTTGGGCCTACCCGGCCGAGCTCGAGACCGAGATCGTCGGCGAGCTCGGGCCGGACGACGAGTACATCTTCGACATCCCGGACTTCCGCCGCGCGGGCTACGACGTCGCGCTCGACCAGGTCTTCAAGATGACCGAGCGCCGGTTCCAGGTGGGCCGCAGGCTCGCGACCGAGAAGCCCTGGGACTTGTTCATGCTGTGCGAGATCGCGCCCGACCGGCTGCACCACGTGTTCTGGCAGCACGTCGACCCGGCGCACCCGCTGCACGAGCCCGGGAACAAGTACGAGGGCGTGTTCGAGGAGTACTACCGGTTCATGGACCGGCAGGTGGGCTTGCTGATGGAGGTCCTGCCCGACGACGCCGTCACGATCGTGATGAGCGATCACGGCGCGCGTCCGATGATGGGCGGGTTCTGCTTCAACGATTGGCTGATCCGCGAGCAGTACCTGGCCGTCGAGGCCTACCCGTCGCACGTGATCCCGATCCGCGAGGCCGTGATCGACTGGTCCGAGACCGTCGCGTGGGGAGACGGCGGCTACTACGGGCGCCTGTTCCTCAACGTCAAGGGCCGCGAGCCGCAGGGGATCGTCGAGCCCTCGCGGTACGAGGAGGTCCGCGACGAGCTGATCGGCAAGCTCGAAGCCCTGACGGGGCCGGACGGCGAGCCGCTCGGCACCAAGGTGTTCAAGCCCCAAGATGTGTACACGGACGTCCGGGGCGTCGCGCCCGACCTCATCGTGTACTTCGGCGACCTCGCCTGGCGCTCGGTGGGCTCGATCGGGAACCGCAGCCTGTACACCTACGAGAACGACACCGG
>CAZXFA010000017.1:1340-62444 GCA_964640085.1 uncultured Actinomycetes bacterium
GAGATGCTGTACCACGAGTTCCAGGCGCGTGGTCTCAAGACGGAGATCCTCGACGGCGACATCGTGCGGCAGAACCTGTCGAAGGGGCTGGGGTTCAGCAAGGAGGATCGGGACACGAACATCCGACGGATCGGGTTCGTCGCCGACCTGCTGACGCGCAACGGCGTGGCGACGATCTGCTGCCCGATCAGCCCCTACAAGGCGATCCGCGACGAGGTTCGCGCCCAGATCGGCGACTTCGTCGAGGTGCACGTCCACGCCACGCTCGAGGAGCTCGCGAACAACCGCGACCCGAAGGGCCTGTACAGGAAGGCGCTCGCCGGCGAGATCACGGGCTTCACCGGCGTCGACGACCCCTATGAGCCGCCGGAGGACCCCGAGCTCGTGCTCGACACGATGGTCCAGGAGCCGATCGAGTCACTCCAGAGCGTCCTGACCAAGCTGAAGGAGCTCGGCTACCTCACGGACGACCGCATCCTGGTCGAGGGGGACCGCACACACTCGGGGCTGACCGACCTGCGCGTGACCGAAGCCGGACACGTCGCCGAAGGGCGTTAGCTCGTCCCGCCGGCGGGGTCCGCCGCGTCCTCGGGCTCCGCTTCCTCCAGACGGATGACCCCCTTCCTGATGGCGGGTTCGGGCGGGACCGTCTGGCCGAGCTCCTCCAGCCGCCCGGCGATCGTCTCCATCGCGCCTATCGCGGAGTGGGCGGCGGAACGGATCCCTTGGGCTGCCTCCGCGAGCTGCGTTCGCGCCTCGTCGACCTGCCGTCGGATCTCGTCGGCGAGCGGGATCACGTGCTGCCGCCAGGCGGCGAGGCGCTCGGATCTCTCGAGCAGCTCGCCGTGCGCCCGCTCGGTCTCGCGCAGCCGCTTCTCCGCGATCGTCCCGGCGTCCTCGAGCAGCCGCGCGACTGCCCGCTCGGTGGCCTCGAGCACGTCGCCGATCCCCTCCGGGCTGGGCGGAACCGACGGCACCGCCGCCTCGGCCGCGAGGCGCTGCTCGAGATCGCGCATCCGATCGGCCGCGGCCTTCAGGTCGGATACCATCTCGCGGTTCACGGCCTCGAGCTCGGCGACCCTGACCTTCAGCGAGGCACGATCCCTGACCTCGTGCTCGAGCTCCTCGATCCTGTCGCGAGCCCTCCGGGTCTCGTTCCCCGCCCTGGCGAGGGCGTCCGCGCGATCGTTGATGAGACGCTCGACGCTCCGTCGCGAGAAGCCGAAGAGCGACCGTCTGAGATCCGGTTCCGCCATGCGGAAGCTCCTCTGATGTCGGTTCGGACCTCATCGATTCTCGCGGGGGTGGCCACCCTCTCCAATCGGCCGGCCGGCCTACTTCGTCCGCCGACGCGGGCGATGGGCGGTCCGCCGACACCGGCCCGCCCCAGGCTCGGTCCGCGGCTCGGCGCGTGGTACCTTCCGACCATGTAGGTCCTCCCGAGGCCCACCCCGCGGCGGGTGGGCCTCGGGGCTTATCGGGGGAGCGGCATGGAGATCGAGATCGGCTTGGGGAAGGTTGGGAGGCGGGCCTACGGCTTCGACGAGGTGGCGATCGTGCCGTCCCGGCGAACGCGCGATCCAGACGACGTGGACATCTCGTGGGAGATCGACGCGTACACGTTCGCCCTGCCGATGATGGCCTCGGCGATGGATGCGGCCGTCTCCCCGGCCACCGCGATCCGGATCGGGCAGCTCGGTGGCCTGGCATGTCTGAACCTCGAGGGGCTGTGGACCCGGTACGAGGACCCGGAGCCGATCTGTGAGGAGATCGCCTCCCTCCCGGACGAGAAGGCGACCGGCCGGATGCAGGAGCTGTACCGCGAGCCGGTCAAGGAGGAGCTGATCGACCGCCGGATCCGCGAGATCAGGGACGGCGGGGTCACGAGCTGCGCCTCGCTCACCCCCCAGCGGGTCGAGCGCTACGCCAAGCTCGTCCTGGACGCGGGCCTGGACGTCCTGGTGATCCAGGGGACCGTTGTGTCGGCCGAGCACGTCTCCACGAGGACCGAGCCGCTGAACCTGAAGGAGTTCATCCGGACCTTCGACCTGCCGGTGATCGTCGGGGGCTGCGCCTCCTACACCACCGCGCTGCACCTGATGCGTACCGGGGCGGTCGGCGTGCTCGTGGGGGTCGGTCCCGGCAACGCCTGCACCACGCGAGAGGTGCTCGGCGTGGGCGTCCCGCAGGCCACCGCGATCGCCGATGCGTCGGCGGCGCGGATGGAGCACCTGCGCGAGACCGGCCGGTACTGCCACGTGATCGCGGACGGCGGCATGCGGACCGGCGGTGACATCGCCAAGGCGATCGCCTGCGGCGCCGACGCGGTGATGATCGGCTCCCCGCTCACCCGCGCCTACGAGGCGCCGGGGCGCGGCTACCACTGGGGGATGGCCACCTTCCACCCCACGCTGCCGCGGGGCGCGCGGGTCCGGACCCGGCGGGTCGCCACGCTGGAGGAGATCCTGGTCGGCCCCGCGCACGAGAACGATGGCACCCTGAACCTGTTCGGGGCCCTGGCGACCTCCATGGCGACCACCGGGTACGAGACGATCCGCGAGTTCCAGAAGGCCGAGCTGGTGATCGCCCCTTCGATCCGGTCGGAGGGCAAGACCTACCAGCGGGCCCAAGGCGTCGGGATGGGCCACTGACGTGACCGCGGTCCGGGCGCCCGGGCCCCCGCGGCCGGTCCTGGTCGTCGATCTCGGGGCCCAGTACGCGCAGCTGATCGCCAGGCGGGTCCGCGAGTGCCACGTGTATTCGGAGATCGTGGCGCACGACCTGTCGGTCGAGGACCTCCGGGCGCGCCGCCCGGCGGGGATCGTGCTCTCGGGCGGCCCGGCGTCGGTCTACGAGGAGGGGGCGCCCGACGTCGCCCCCGGCCTGTTCGAGCTCGGCGTGCCGATGCTGGGGATCTGCTACGGGCACCAGCTCATGGGCCGGGCGCTCGGCGGCGAGGTGGCGGCGACGGGCCAGCGAGAGTACGGGGGGACGACGCTCCAGGTGCTCGAGCCGGGGCTCCTGCTGCGGGATCTTGCTCCCCAGGAGCAGGTTTGGATGAGCCACGGTGACGCCGTCACCGAGGCGCCGGCGGGCTTCCGCGTGACCTCTCGGACCGAGCGGATCCCGATCGCCTCGATGGAGGACCCCGAGCGCGGGCTGTTCGCGGTCCAGTTCCACCCGGAGGTGGCGCACACCCCCAAGGGCCTGGCGGTCATGAAGCGGTTCCTCTACGACGCCTGCGGCCTGCTCCCGGATTGGACCCCCGCGAACGTGATCGAGCGGAGCGTCGCCGCCGTCCGCGAGCAGGTGGGCGACGCGGAGGTCCTGTGCGCGCTCTCGGGGGGTGTGGACTCGGCCGTGGCGGCCCTGCTGGTCCACAAGGCGGTGGGCGACCAGCTGGCGTGCGTGTTCGTCGACACCGGTCTGCTCCGGGAGGGGGAGGCCGAGCAGGTCGAGGAGACCTTCGGGCGGCACTTCCGCGTGCCGCTCGTGCACGTGAAGGCCGCCGATCGGTTCCTGGCCGCGCTGGCCGGCGTCACCGATCCCGAGGAGAAGCGCCGCCGGATCGGCGGGGGCTTCATCCGGGTGTTCGAGGACGTGGCGCGCGAGCACCGGGACGCCCGGTTCCTGGTACAGGGGACGCTGTACCCGGACGTGATCGAGTCGGGCTCGAGGACCGCGGCCAGGATCAAGAGCCACCACAACGTCGGCGGGCTCCCGGAGGAGATGAACCTCGAGCTGGTGGAGCCGCTCCGCGAGCTGTTCAAGGACGAGGTGCGGACGGTGGGGGCCGAGCTCGGCCTGCCCGAGGAGATCGTCTATCGCCAGCCCTTCCCGGGACCCGGGCTCGCGGTCCGGATCGTGGGCGAGGTGACGGCAGAGAACCTGCGGATCGTCCGGGCCGCCGACCACGTCGTCCGCGAGGAGATCCGTCGGGCAGGTCTCGACCGCGAGACCTGGCAGGCGTTCTGCGTGCTCCTCGCCGACGTCCGGAGCGTCGGGGTGATGGGCGACGGGCGGACCTACGAGCACCCGATGATCCTGCGGGTGGTGACGAGCGAGGACGCGATGACCGCGGATTGGGCCCGCCTGCCGCACGAGGTCCTCGACCGCATCACCGGCCGGGTCGTCCGCGAGGTGCCCGGCGTGAACCGCGTGGCCTACGACCTCACGAGCAAACCGCCGGGCACCATCGAATGGGAATGAGCGCGCTCGGATGGTCATGAGCGAGCCGCACGCGCTCCAGGTCTTCTGTACGGTCGATTCGGAGCTCCGCGCTCGGGACCTGGCGACCGCGCTCGTCGAGGCATCCCTGGCCGCGTGTGTCCAGGTGATGGGACCGATCCACAGCGCCTACCGGTGGGAGGGACGACAGGAGGGCGCGACCGAGTGGCTCCTCCTCATGAAGACCACCGAGGCTCGGTTCCCCGACCTGCGCGACGCGATCGTCGACCGTCACCCGTACGAGGTGCCCGAGATCGTGGCCGTCCCGATCACGGCCGGTCTGCCCGCGTACCTGGGGTGGATCGCGGACTCGACATCCTGACGGCCCGGAGCCACCGACACGGTACCTACCGGACCGGGAACAGCACCTCGGTCAGCGTCTGGTCCTCGCCGACCTCGTTCGGGTCGTTCAGGTAGAGCTCCCGGGGCGGGCCTGCGACCTGCCGGTCGTTCGCCCGGATCCACGCGACGATCGCGTCGTGGGCCGGTTCGAGCTCTCGGTAGGGGCCGCGGTGGACGGTCGAGGCGCAGGTCGTGCCGGCGAGCGTCCGTACCTGCATCCCCTCCGGTGGCTCGAACGGCCGGGCGACCGGCATGAAGATCTCCATCTCCCACTCGGTCTCCGGCCCGACCTTCCCGAAGTAGATGATGCCGGGCATGCCGTCGCCGAACCCGACTGGGATCACAGCCTCGGCCAGCTCGTGGAACGCTTCCGGAGTCTCCTTCCCGACGGTGGCCATCGACGCTCGGCGCCGCACGGAGGCGACGAGCATGTCCGGAACCTCCTTGAGCGTGACCTCGTAGGCCATGGCTCCTCCTCGCGCTGGGGTCCCATCAGCGTGCGACCGGAGATGCCGTGCGGGCCACCCGCGAGCGTCCCGGAACGTGGGGGCCAGGCGGTACCGGACTCAGTCCACGCGCTCGGCGAAGACGATCAGACGCTGCGCCGCCGAGAAGCGCGGGTGGCAGGTCGTGAGCACCAGCGTGGGCCGGCGCGTGGCGTGGAGCACGGATCCGGCGCTGGGGGGGACGATCCTCGAACCCGTGACCCGGTAGTCGAAGATCCCGTACTCGGTCGCGAGCTGGATCCCGTCGCCCGGCTCCAGCTCGTTGAGCGACCAGAAGGGGGCCCCATAGGTGGTCCGGTGTCCCGCGATCCCCACGCGACCGCTGTCCTCCCACGGGTAGGCCGTCTGCGCGTAGTGGCCGGGTCCCTTCTTGAGCGACTCGGTATCCGTCCCCTCGACGACGACGTAGTTGACCCGGATCGCGGGGATCCGGAGGATCGCGATCCCTTGGCCGGGGACCTTGACGACCCGCGCCGCCTCGGGGGCTTCCCGGGGAGGACGGGTGGCCACCTTGTCCTGGATGATCGGGCGTAGCTCGGTCTGGGCCGCGCGGGTGGTCAGGCTGGTTCCCCACAGGAGCCACCCGACGTACGCGGCCATGCTGAGGGCCGACAGGATCAGGAGCAGACCGATGATCCACAGCGCTCGGCCCTGACGGCGTCGACGCCGGAGGCGGCGAGCCTCCTGGGCCGGGTCGACCTCGGGGGTTGGGGGCGCGACCTCCACGTCCTGCATGGAACCAGTGTCGCACTCTCCGGGCCGAACCTTGAGCGTCGGCCCGGATCCTAGAATCCGGGTGTGACCCGCCGGTCCCCGCTGCTCGAGACGCTGAACCCCGTCCAGGTCGAGGCCGTGTTGCACACGGAGGGCCCGGTCCTGATCGTGGCCGGGGCCGGGTCGGGCAAGACCCGGGCCCTCACGCACCGCATCGCCTACCTGATCCGGGAGCAGGGCGTCTCGCCGTACTCGATCCTCGCGATCACGTTCACGAACAAGGCCGCCCGCGAGATGGCCGAGCGCGTGGAGGGCCTGCTCGGGGAGCGGGTCGCCCGCGGGATGTGGATCCTGACGTTCCACTCCGCGTGCGCCCGGATCCTCCGGCGGGAGCACGAGCACGTCGGTCTGCCCTCGAGCTTCACGATCTACGACGACGCCGACACCGAGCGGCTGATCGCTGGGGTCCTGAAGGACCTGAACCTCGATCCCAAGCGCTACCCACCCCGGGCGATGGCGGCCGCGATCGGTCGCGCGAAGGATCACGTGGTATCGGCGGTGGAGTTCGCCGGAGCCGTGACCAACGCGTACGAGCGGGCGATCGCCGACGTCTACCGCGGGTACGAGGAGCGCAAGCGGGCGGCGGGAGCCCTGGACTTCGACGACCTGATCGCCGAGACGGTGCGTCTGTTCCGCGATCACCCGCCCGTGCTCGAGCACTACCAGGAGCGGTTCCGCTACGTCCTGATCGACGAGTACCAGGACACGAACCGCGCGCAGTACCAGCTGGTGAACCTGCTCGGCTCCCGGCACCGGAACCTGTGCGTCGTCGGCGACGCCGATCAGGGCGTGTACTCGTGGCGGGGGGCGACGATCCAGAACCTCCTGGACTTCGAGCGCGACTACCCGGACGCGGCCGTGTTCCTCATGGAGCAGAACTACCGCTCCACCTCGAACATCCTGGCGGTGGCCAACGCCCTGATCCAGCACAACGTCCAGCGCAAGCCCAAGTCGCTGTGGACCGAGACCCAGGGCGGGGAGCTCGCCGTGCGGTACCGCGCCGACAACGAGCACGAGGAGGCGCTGTTCGTGGCCGAGGAGGTCCACCGTCTGGTCGAGGAGGAGGGGTACCGCTACTCCGACGTCGCGATCTTCTACCGGACGAACGCCCAGAGCCGGGTGCTCGAGGACCTGTTCGTGAGGGCCGGCACGCCGTACCGCGTGGTCGGCGGTCTCCGGTTCTACCAGCGGAAGGAGATCAAGGACGTCCTGGCCTACCTGCGGCTGTTGGTGAACCCCCAGGACGTGATCGGCGCCCGGCGGGTGGTGAACACGCCCAAGCGCGGGATCGGCGACCAGACCGTGGCGGCGCTCGAGGGGTTCGCTGCCCTCGAGGCGATCCCGTTCCTCGAGGCCTGCCGACGGGTGGACGAGATCCCCACGCTTGCAGCGCGCGCCAAGGGCGCGGTCGCCGGCTTCGTGGACGTGATGGACCGGATCGCGGCCGCGCACTCCTCCGGCGCTGGGCCACGGCGCATGGTCGAGGCCGCGGCCACGGAGTCGGGGTACCTGCTCGACCTGGAGACCGAGCGCACGATCGAGGCCGAGGGTCGGATCGAGAACATCCGCGAGCTCGGAGGTGTGGCGGCCGAGTTCGAGTCGCGGTTCCCGGAGGAGGGTCTCCCGGGGTTCCTGGAGCAGATCTCGCTCGTCTCCGAGCAGGACGAGTACGACGAGGAGTCGGGGAGCGTCACGTTCATGACGCTCCACAACGCCAAGGGGCTCGAGTTCCCCATCGTGTTCGTGATCGGGCTGGAGGACGGGGTCTTCCCGCACTACCGCTCGATGGGCGAGCCCGCGCAGCTGGAGGAGGAGCGACGGCTGATGTATGTGGGCATCACCCGCGCCCGGGAACGCCTGTTCCTCACGCACGCGTGGAGCCGGACGCTGTTCGGGGCGACCTCCTACAACCCGCCGAGCCGGTTCCTGGGCGAGATCCCGAGCGAGCTGATCCGTGCGATCGAGGAGGAGGAGGCCGTGATCGGCTCGGGCGGGCGGGTCTCGCAGATCCGCGCCGCCGTGGAGCCGGGTCGCCGCGAGCCCATCCGGATCGCGGCCGGGGACACGGTCCGACACCAGAAGTGGGGCGAGGGAGTGGTCCTGGACGTGAGCGGCTCGGGCCCGGAGACGGAGGCCACGGTGCGGTTCGAGGACGCGGGGGAGAAGCGGCTCTTACTCGCGTACGCCCCCCTGCAGAGGGTCTCCGGATGAGGACGCCGATCCGCCTCATCGCGGGACTCGCGCTCCTGGCGGGGACGCTGCCTGGGTGGCGGTCCGCGGAGAAGCCGGCGGACGCGGAGGGGCCGTCGGCCGCCGCCGCCGCCGGGGGTGCCCAGGTGAGCGCGCCGGCGGGCTGCACGATCACCGGGACGGCACGCGACGACGTGCTGCGCGGGACCCCGGGCGCCGACACCGTGTGCGGCCTCAGGGGCAACGACGTGCTCTTGGGGCGGGGAGGCGAGGACGTCCTGATCGGAGGGAAGGGGAGCGACGCGCTATCCGGGGGTGGTGGTGCCGACGAGCTCCGTGGTGGCGCCGGCATCGATCTCCTCCTGGGCGGGAGGGGGCGCGACAAGCTCCGAGGCGGCTCGGGCGATGACCGTTGCCAGCGGCGGGCGACGGACACGGCGAGCAGCTGCTCGGGTCCCGCAACCGCGCCCGCCGTCGCGGCGGCGGGCGACATCGCGTGCGCTCCCGGGGACCGGCCCGACCAGGACTCCTGCCGGCAGAGGGCGACCTCGGACCTGCTACTCGGCGGCGACGCGTGGGTGGTCCTCACCACGGGGGACAACCAGTACGAGGACGGCGAGCTCTCCGCGTTCCAGGGGTCGTACGCCGCTTCCTGGGGCCGGGTGAAGGCGATCACCCGACCGACACCGGGCAACCACGACTACCACCTCGCCGGCGCGAAGGGGTACTTCCGCTACTTCGGTCCGCGCGCGGGGCGTCGTGCTGGGGGGTACTACAGCTTCGACGTGGGGCGATGGCACATCATCGCGCTGAACTCGAACTGCGAGGAGATGGGCGGCTGCGACGAGGGGTCGGCGCAGGAGCGCTGGCTCCGCGAGGACCTGGCCACCAACCCAGCCACCTGCACGCTCGCGTACTGGCACCATCCGCGGTTCTCCTCCGGCCTGCACGGCAACAGCACCCGATCGGAGGCGTTCTGGCGGGCGCTGTACGCAGCCGGGGCCGACGTGGTGCTCAACGGCCACGACCACAGCTACGAGCGGTTCGCACCGCAGGATCCCGAGCAGCGGGCCGACCCCGACGGCATCCGGGAGTTCATCGTCGGGTCCGGGGGCAAGAGCCACTACGCCTTCGGGGGCCCCGAGCCGAACAGCCAGTTCCGGGACGGCGAGCACTTCGGGATCCTCGAGCTCACCCTCCGGTCGCAAGGCTACGACTGGCGGTTCATCACGATCGGCGGGACCATCAAGGACTCGGGCAGCGGGTCCTGCCATTGAGGGAGCACCGTTGGATGCGGCGTCGTTCGCGCTCGCGGTGACGGGTCCCGACTGCGAACGGCTGCACGGGGGAGCGCTCGGCGAACCGGTCAACGCCCTCTCCAGCCTCGCGTTCGTGGTCGCCGGAGCATGGATCATCGCCCGCGCGAGGTCCGCTCCCGCCCGGCGCACCGAGCTCCTGGTGTTCGGGCTCGCGGTGGCCGGGAACGGGCTCGGTGGCCTCCTGTTCCATGCGACCCGCTCCGACGGGGCGAGGTGGGTCCACGATCAGGCGATCCTCGCGGTCCTCCTGTTCGCCGCGGTCTTCGCGGTCGCCCGCCTCCGTCGGTGGCCGGCCGTCGGGACGGTATCGACCTTCGGGGCGGCTCTCGCTGGGTGCGGCGTGCTCCTTGCGCTGATCCCGGGCTCCTCCTACGGGATGTTCGCGGTGCTCGGCGCGGGCGCGGGCGCGGGCGAGATCGCCGAGTACCGGCACGAGCTGCGGGCCGTCCGCGACGAGGGCCTCGCGTCGCGTCGCGTGGCCCGGCTCGGGGTGGTCGCCCTGGCAGCGGTCGCGGCGACGGCGTTCCTCGTCGGGCGGACCGGAGGAGCGCTGTGTCGTCCGGAGAGCGTGTTCCAGTGGCACGCGGTCTGGCACGTGCTGGCCGCCGTGGCGATGGCCCTCTACGCGTTCGCGGCGATCGAGTTCCACCCTCGACGCGTCCAGACGTCCCGAGGCGCCTAGGCCTTCACCGGGTGGGGGAGCGGCTCGCCGCGTTCGAACGCCGACACGTTGGCCAGGGTCGTCTCGGCGATCTGTTCCAGCGCCTCTCGCGTGAAGAAGCCCTGGTGTGCGGTGACCAGCACGTTCGGGAACGTGAGCAGGCGCATCAGCACGTCGTCCCGGATCACCCGCCAGGACAGGTCCTCGAAGAAGACGCCGGCCTCCTCCTCGTAGACGTCGAGGGCGAGCGCGCCGATCCGCTCGGACTTCAGCCCTTCGATCGCCGCCGCCGTGTCTATCAGGCCCCCGCGGCTGGTGTTCACGAGCATCACGCCTGGCCGCATCTGCGCGATCGCCCGCGCATCGATCAGGTGGTGCGTCGCCGGCGTGAGCGGGCAGTGCAACGACACGACGTCCGACGCGCCGAACAGGATCTCGAGGTCCACGTACTTCACGCCGCGGTCACGGAGCTCTTCGTTCGGGATCGGGTCGAACGCGAGGACCCGGCAGCCGAACCCGAGCACGATCTTTGAAAACACCCGTCCGATCGCCCCCGTCCCGATCACGCCGACCGTGCGCCGGTGCAGGTCGAACCCGAGGAGGCCCTCGAGCGAGAAGTTCCCCTCGCGCACGCGCGCGTACGCGCGGTGGAGCTTGCGGTTCAGGGCCAGGATCATCCCCACCGCGTGCTCGGCCACCGCGTGGGGCGAGTACCCGGGGACATGGGCAACGGCGAAACCGATCTCGAGCGCGGCGGGGACGTCGACGTGGCTGTACCCGGCCGAGCGCAGCGCGAGCAGCTCGGCCCCGCCCGCCCGCAACCGCTCGAGGACCGGCCGGTCGAGCACGTCGTTCACGAAGGGGCAGACGGCCGGGAACCCGTCGGCGAGCGGAGCCGTCTCGAGCGTCAGGCGCGGTTCGAGGAAGGAGAGCTCGTGGCCGACTCGCGCGTTGGCCGCGGCCAGGAACTCGGCGTCGTGCGGCTTCGAGCTGAACACTACGACCCGCATGGGCTCAGCGAAGGGCGAGATAGCCGGCGACCACGATCAGGATCCCGGCGATCAACGGGGCGATCACCCACGCCAGGCCGAGCCGACCCCGATAGGGCCCGAGCGTGCCGACCTTCGTCGTCGGCTTCAGCCCGGGCGGGCGGAACCGGATCCGCTTCCTGCCGAACACTCGACCGAGTCTACGGCCGCCCTGTCGTCGGCGTCGAAGGCCGCGCTCATCCGCCGGTTCCTGCGGGAGAAGGTCACGCCGCTGCCACCCCTGGAGGAGGAGCCCCTGTTGGCAGACGTTGGGGGCCGACGACCTTGCCGGCGGACGACGTGGTCTATCGGCCCGCCGTGGCCGACCTGGAGGCACTCAGGGCCTCGCGACGCGTCGACGCCGTCCACGTCTCGGACGACATGGAGGACGTAGCGCTCACGCGGCTCCGGCGCCACGACGAGCGCCCGTACTCGTTCGTCCACGCGACCAGCTTCGCGCTGATGCGCTCACTGAGGATCAAGGACGCGCTGGCGTTCGACGGGGACGTCAGCCCAGCGGGTTCCGGGAGCTCCGCGGGTAGGCCCCCGACGACGCCTCAGACGATCATGCTGCCACCATCGACGATCAGCTCGACGCCGGTGATGTACGCTGCCTCGTCGCTGGCCAGGAACAGCGCGGCGTTCACGACGTCACGGGGGGTTCCCAACCGTCCGGCGGGTATCGCGGCGACGGCCGATGTGACCCATGCCGGGTCCGACGTTCGCACGGTCTGCATCGGCGTGTCGACGAACCCCGGGTGGATGCAGTTGGCCCTGATGCCGTGCGGAGCGAACTGGACGGCGAGGTTCCGCGTGAACGAGATCACCGCGCCCTTGCTGGCCGTGTAGGCGTCCTGGGGGATCGTGTCCCCGAGGAGCGCCGAGGTGGAGCCGATGTTGACGATCGCGCCGCCCCCGGCCTCGGTGAGCTCCGGGACGCCGTGCTTGCAGACCCACACCATGCCCTTGAGGTTGATCGCGAACACCCGGTCCCAGATCGCCTCGTCCGTCTCGAGGACGCTGACGTCGCGGTCCCGCCAGAGCACGCCCGCGTTGTTGTAGAGGATGTGCAGCGCGCCGAAGCGCTCGACCGCGCCCTCGATCGCCTCCTGCACCTGGCGCTCGTCGGCCACGTCGGCAGCGAACGTCTCGAGCTCGCTCCCGGCGGCGCGGACAGCGGCCGCGGTCTCCTCCAGCGCTCTGGCGTCCACATCGAGCGCCGCGACCCGCGCCCCCTCGCGCGCGAACACGGTGCACGCCTCGCGGCCCATCCCGCTTCCGGCGCCGGTGATGAGGGCGACCTTGCCGTCGAGCCGGCCCATCAGCCCACCACCCGGTACAGTCGCCAGCGGTCGGGCACCCCTTTCAGCTCGCGCTCGCCGGCGTCCTCGAACGCCAGGCCGGAGCCGGCGACGAGATCCTTCACGGTCTGAGAGACCAGGACCTCGCTCGGAGCGGCACGTGCGCCGACGCGGGCGCCGATGTGCACCGCGATGCCGCGGACGTCGCTGCCGGCGAGCTCGACCTCCCCGGTGTGGACCCCGGCCCGGATCTCGATGCCGAGCGTGCGGACCGCTTGGACGATGGCCTGCGCGCAGCGGATCGCGCGCGCCGGTCCGTCGAACGTGGCGAGGAACCCGTCGCCGGCCGTGTCGATCTCGACGCCGCCGAACCGTGCCAGCTGCCCCCGCACCCTGGCATGGTGGGACTCCAGCAGGCCCTTCCACGCGCGGTCCCCGAGTTCCGCGGCCCGCTCGGTTGATCCGACGATGTCGGTGAACAGGATCGTCGCGAGTACCCGATCGAACCCGGATTCGACCTCGCCCAGTGCGACGACGAACCGTTCCGCCTCGTCGAGGATCGCGTCGACGTCCCCCACCCAGGGGAAGTGGACGCCCGATGGGAGCTCGACGAGCCGGGCGCCGGCGATCTGTCCGGCCATCTCCCTCACCTGCTCGATGGGGAAGTCCACGTCGCCGGTCCTTGCGATCACGAGCGTCGGCACGTGGATCGCCGGCAACGCGTGGCTCACATTGATCTGTCGGTTCATCTGCTCCAGAGCGACGGCGGCACCAGGGCTGGCCGACTTGCGCAGGTACGACGCGAGCCAGGCGACCAGCCGTTCGTCGTGCTCGTGTCCGGGTGCTCCCCAGTCGCGGATCTCGTTCCTCGCGTGATCGAGCGTTCCCCAGTCCCGATCCAGGTAGTCGAGGTAGCCGGCGAAGTCTTCCTTGTACGGCTGGTCGCGCGCCGTGAAGTCGGCCACGGTTCCGTACAGGAGGAGGGCGATCGTGCGGGCTGGGTACGTCGCGGCGAACAGGATCGACATCGGACCACCCTCGGAAACCCCGAAGATCACCGCGCGCTCGGAACCGGCCGCATCCATCACGGCGCGGACATCGTCCATCCGGGTCTCGAGGCTGGGGAGGCGTTCGTTCGGCACCCGATCGGAGAGTCCGACACCCCGCTTGTCGAACAGGATGAGTCTCGAGAAGGAGGCGAGGCGTTCGAGGAACCGAGCGAAGTTGGGCTCGTCCCACATCGCCTCGATGTTGGAGGTCCATCCCATCACGAAGACCAGATCGACGGGTCCGTCGCCGACGACCTGGTACGCGATGTGGACGCCGTCGGCGGTCTTCGCGTATCGAGTCTCGGGGACCCCCACCATCCGCGTATCCTCGCCGCCGACGAGGCGAGCGGCAAGCGGGGCTCGCCGCTCGCTAGACTGACCCGCGCATGGCCGGCAAGCGCCGCATCGTGGTCGCCAAGCCCGGTCTCGACGGTCACGACCGCGGGGCCAAGATCGTGGCGCGCGCGCTGCGCGATGCCGGGTTCGAGGTCATCTACACCGGCCTGCACCAGACGCCCGAGCAGATCGCCGAGACGGCGATCCAGGAGGACGCCGACGCGGTCGGCCTGTCGTGCCACTCGGGCGCGCACATGACCCTGTTCCCCAGGGTCGTGAAGCTCCTCCGGGAGAAGGGCGCCGGGGACGTGCTCGTGTTCGGCGGCGGGATCGTGCCGAAGGCGGACATCCCGGAGCTCCAGCAGGCGGGGATCGAGCGCGTCTTCACGCCCGGCGCGACGACCGGCGAGATCGTCACCTGGCTCGAGCAGCGGCTCTCGGCGGAGCGGGTCACCTAGTGGACCTGTACGAGCACCAGGGCAAGGAGCTGTTCGCCCGCCACGAGATCCCCGTCCCTCGAGGGATCGTCGCCGAGACGCCGGAGGCGACCCGGGCGGCCACCGAGATCCTGGGCAACCGCTCGGTGGTCAAGGTCCAGGTGCAGGTCGGCGGGCGCGGGAAGGGTGGGGGCATCGTCCTCGCCGACGACCCCGACCAGGCCGAGGCCGCCGCCGCACGGATGCTCGCCGAGCCGTTCAAGGGTCAACGGGTGACGCGCGTGCTCGTCGAGGAGCGGGTCCCGATCGCCAACGAGTTCTACGCGGCGATCACGCTGGACCGTTCGACCGGCACCGACCTGGCCATGGTGGCCTCCGAGGGCGGGGTGGAGATCGAGGAGCTCGCCCACACGCGCCCGGAGGCGCTGCGGCGGCTGCACGTGGATCCCGAGATCGGCCTGCGTCCCTATCACCTTCGCGGGCTGACGAACCACCTGCCCAAGGAGGCGCGCGATCTGGTCGAGGAGATCCTGGCCGGGCTGTACGACGTCCTGATCCGGGAGGACGCCACGCTGGTCGAAGTGAACCCGCTCGTGCTGCTGGAGGACGGTCGGGTCCTGGCGCTGGACGCGAAGGTGACCGTCGACGACAACGCGCTGTTCCGACGGCCCGAGATCGAGATGCTGAGGTCGGTCTTCCCGATCGACCCGGTGGAGTTCCGGGCCCGCGAGGCCGGTCTCCAGTACGTGAAGCTCGATGGCGAGGTCGGGATCATCGGCAACGGCGCCGGTCTGGTGATGAGCACCCTGGACGTCGTGCAGCAGGCGGGGGCGAGAGCCGCGAACTTCCTCGACGTCGGCGGGGGGGCCGGCGCCGACGCGATCGCGACCTCGCTGGAGGTGATCCTGTCCGACCCGAACGTGAGAAGCGTGCTGGTGAACATCTTCGGCGGGATCACGCGCTGCGACCTGGTCGCCGAGGGCATGCTCGGGGCGCTGGATCGGGTGGAGCCGCGGGTGCGGATCGTCGTGCGCCTCGACGGGACGAACGCCGAGGAGGGTCGGCGGATCCTCGAGGAGGCGAAACATCCCAGGATCGTTCCGGCGGCCACGATGCTCGAGGCGGCCGAACGGGCCGCCGAGCTCGCGACGGCCGGGGCGCCCTGATGGCGATCCTGATCGACGAGGGGACCCGGGTCGTCGTCTCCGGGATCACGGGGCGCGAGGGCACGTTCCACACGCTGCGCAATCGCGACTACGGGACGAACGTCGTCGCCGGGGTCACGCCCGGGAAGGCCGGACAGAGCGTCGACGGGATCCCCGTGTTCGACACGATCGCGGAGGCCGTCACGGAGACGGCGGCCAACACCTCGTTGATCTTCGTCCCGGCCCGGTTCGCCGCCGACGCGATCTTCGAGGCGGCCGACGCCGAGCTCGACGTGATCGTCTGCATCACCGAGGGGATCCCGGTCCGCGACATGGCCCGCGCGGCGAGCTATCTGCGGGGGAAACCCTCGTCGCTGATCGGTCCCAACTGTCCTGGGATCATCTCGCCCGGTCGATCGAACGTCGGGATCATCCCCGGCGAGATCTGCACGCCGGGCCGCGTGGGTCTCGTGTCGCGGTCGGGGACGCTGACCTACCAGATCGTCCACGAGCTCACCCAGCGAGGGATCGGGCAGTCCACGTGTGTCGGCATGGGCGGGGACCCGGTGCACGGGTTGGGGTTCATCGAGTGCCTCGAGCGCTTCGAGGGGGATCCCGAGACCGATCTGGTGGTGATGATCGGCGAGATCGGGGGCGACGACGAGGAGCGCGCGGCGACGTTCGTTTCCGAGCGGATGCGGACGCCGGTCGTCGGCTACATCGCCGGGTTCACCGCCCCGCCGGGCAAGCGGATGGGCCACGCGGGAGCGATCGTCACGGGGTCCAGCGGTACCGCTCAAGCCAAGGCCGAGGCGCTCGAGGCCGCCGGCGTGCGGGTCGGGCGGACGCCGTCCGAGGTCGCCGAGCTCGTCTCACGGGTGCCCCAGACCCCGATGCCATGACCCGCGCGCGCGTCCGGCCGGTGCTCGCCGCCGGCTGGCGGGACGCGCTGCGCCGTGGGTCCCTCGCCTTCCTGGCGATCGCTGCCCTCGGCCAGGCCCTCGCGATCGGGGCGTGGGCGATCGGGATCGGCGACCTCTCCCTCGTGGGGACGGCACGATTGGGCTGGCTGTACTTCGGGGCCTTCCACCACGTCGCGATCGAGTCGCGGGGCCCGATAGCGATCGGGGTGGAGACGGGCGAGCCGGCCGAGCTCTCGCTCGGGGTCGCGCTCCTGGCGGTCACCGGCGTCGCCGCGTGGCTGCTGTTCCGCGCGGGACGGGACGTGGCCAACCGATCGGGCGGGGAGACGCTCGCCCGGGTCCTGCACGGGGCCAAGGTGGCGCCGGCGTACGCGTTGCCCGCCCTGCCGCTGGCGCTGCTCCTCCAGGCGGATCTTGCCGTGGACCTCGGCCCGCTGGGGGCGGAGCAGCGGCTGTCCCTGTCGCCCTGGCAGGCGTTCCTGTTCCCCTTCGCCGTCGCGGGGGTCGCCGGCGCCGCTGGGGGGCTGCGATCCGCCCTCGAGCACGATCGCTCGCGGGCGCGCCTGCTGGGGGCGGCGACCGACGGTGGATGGTGGATGCTCTTGGTTTCGCTCGCCCTGGCCTACGCTGGGCTCCTCGCGGCCGGTGTCGTGCAGCCGGACGCGCCGGTGGCGTTGGCCACCCCGGCCTCGGCCCGCTACTACCAGGAGGCCCTCGCGAGCCCGGAGGTCGGGGCCCTGGTGCTGGTGCACCACCTGGGCCTGGCTCCCAACGAGGCGGTATGGACGCTCGTCCCGGCGATGGGAGCGTGCGACGGCGTGTGGGGCACCGAGCGGGTCGACTTCCTGTGCTACCGGCGGTTCCCGACCTCGGTCGACCTCCTCCCGCCCCGGGTGTTCCCCCTGCTCGATGTGGCGGACGTCGGGTTCGGGAAGGCGCCGGTCGCGTACCTGCTGTTCCTGCTGGTGCCGGCCGCGGCGTCGGTGTTCGGTGGGCGCCGCGCGGCGAAGCGGCTCGGCGAGGGGGGGTGGCGGTCGTCGATGGCCGGCGCGCTCGCCGGCGTGGTGTTCGCCGCGCTCGTGGCGGCGATGGCCACGATCTCGCTCGTCACGGTGAGCTATCGGGTCGGGACGGCTCCCCCCGGGCGGCTGATCGTGGGGCCGGACGTCCCGGCCGGGGCGGTGCTCGCGCTCGGGTGGGGGGTGGTCGGCGGGGCGGCGGGGGCGGCGACGACGTTCAGGGCGCGGTGGAAGGTGCCCGCAGGACCACGAGCAGGAACACGACCACGCTGATCGCGATCCCGGTGAGGAGCATCGCCCGGGCGCGGTCGGGCTCCACGTCGCGGTTCACGATCCAGGCGATCAGTCCCCCGAGCCACCCCATGAGGATCGGGAGGAGCCACCAGGCGGCGCTCACCCTCCGGCGGGGCCGCGCCGGAGCGGGTCGGTCGGTCGCGGGCACACCGGGAGGGGGCGAGCCCATCCCGACCTCCACGCTCTCTGGCTCGAGCTCGGCGAACGCGAGCCACGCGGCCCGCCATCCGTCGTCGGTCCTCGGGTACCGGGAGACCGGTCCGCCCGAACGCGAGCGGTCCCAGATCCCGAAGAAGTCGCGGCCGTACCCGAGCAGGTGGCGCCGGCCAGAATGCGTGTACTCCAGCGGTTCCTCGTCGGGTCGGGGAGGCGGCATGCCCAGGGGTTCGCTCCCCGCGAGCAGCCCGCCGCATGAACGGCATCGAACGGCCTCGTCCTGGTTCTGCTCCGCGCAGCGGGGACACGTCTTCACGGCGGTCCCGCCATCGTAACGGCGAAGGCCCGGCGTGAGGCGCCGGGCCTTCGGTGGGTTCGGTTCGGTCGGCTCAGCCCGACATGCCGCCGCCCTCGCCGCCCCCCATCGTTCCGCCGCCCATCGTTCCGCCCATCGAGCCGCCGCTGGCCTGGTGCTCCTGCCAGCGCATCCACCCCCCGTAGCCGATGACCACGGCGAGCACCAGCCCGATCCACGCGAAGATGAACAGGAAGTCGTTGTCGACGATGATCTTGAGGATCGTGAAGATCACGATCCCCCCCGCCAACGCCGCGCTGACGAGCGCCTTGGGCGCCTTGATGTCGACCCCCGCCAGCGCCATGCCCTCCCAGGCCACGAGCGCGATCGCGAGCAGCAGGTTGAGGACCCCGAGACCGCTCGCTCCGCTCTCGGATGCGCTCGCGATCCCGATATCGACCCGTTGCCAGGGCAGGAACGTGTCGATGATGTACAGGATCCCGCCGCCCACGAGGATCTTGCTGGCGGTCGACATCTTGGAGATGTCGAACCCACTCCCTTGCGACATGTGCGCTCCTTTCCCCGGCTTCCCCGCGCGGGGTCGCGACCCGGCTATGGAACACCGCGCCTGTGGTCGAGTCAACTACGCACGCGCTCCGGCTCCCGTCGATGCCGGAGCGCGACCGCCGAGCCCGCCGACGCGACGATCCCGGCTGCCAGGGCGAACCACGGTCCCATCCACGGGCCGCTGAAGTCCGGCGGGAGCCAGATCGCGAAGATGGCGCCGAGCACCACCAGGGCTCCGGCTACCGCAGCGGCCGTCTCCCACGCCCACCGCGGCCGGGTCTGCGAGCCCCACGACAGGAGCAGGCCCCCGACGGCCGCGACGGCGCTGAGCGTGGCCCAGCGCGGAGGAGTGCTCCAGGCCCCGAACCACCCGGATCCCGCGCCCGCTCGGCTCCAGGGGAGGAAGGAGGCCAGGACCGCCGCGGCGAAGGCCGCGCGGGCCACGGTACGAGCGGGCGATCCCGCCCGAGACGGGATCTCCGGGATCGGGGCCTCGGGACCGAGCACCTCGGCTAGGCACTCGGCACCGAGGGTCCGACCACGGACGGGGATCGCGCAGGACAGGCACAGGGGGCGGCCGCACCCGTCACAGGTCGCCACGGCCGCGCTCGTCGGATGTTGGGAGCACCGCTCCCCGAGCCTGCTTATCCGCTCTTCGGCCGGCACGGACGAAGGGTACCGCCGCGGTTCGCCGGGCCGGGCTTTGACACGGCCACCGCCCATCCCTAGGGTGCGCGCCGATGGCCGACGCTCGGCTCGCGGTCCTGGCTTCGGGGGAAGGGACGAACCTCCAGGCCCTGCTGGAGGACGAGGGCGTCGGCCCCCGGATGGCGCTCGTCGTGTCCGATCGGGAGGGGGCCCGCGCACTCGCCCGGGCCCACGACCGCGGGGTCCAAGCGGTCTTCCTGGATCCGGGCGAGCACGCCGATCGCGCCTCCTACGATCGCGCACTCCTCGACCTGCTCCGCGAGGCGTCGGTGACGCATGTGGCGCTCGCCGGGTTCATGCGGATCATCGGCCCCGAGCTCGTCCGGGCCTTCGAGGGGCGCATGCTGAACGTCCACCCCGCGCTCCTGCCGGCCTTCCCTGGGACCCAGGCCGTGGCCGACGCGCTCGCCTGGGGGGTGAAGGTCACGGGGGTGACCGTGCACCTCGTGGACGAGGAGGTGGACCACGGGCCGATCGTCGCGCAGGAGCCGGTCCGCGTCCTGCCCGAGGACGACTGGGACGCGCTCGAGGCGCGGATCCACGAGGCCGAGCACCGGCTGTTCCCCGGGGCCGTCCGGGCACTGCTCGAGGACCGTCTCCGGGTCGAGGACCGCGTCGTCCGCGTGCTCGAGGAGGTCCCGTGAGCGAGGTCCGTCCGGTCCGGAGAGCGCTCCTGGCGGTGTTCGACAAGGCGGGCGTGGTCGAGCTCGCCCGCGGGCTCCGCGAGCTCGGCGCCGAGCTCGTGTCCTCGGGTGGGACGGCGGCGACGCTCCGCGAGGCCGGCCTCGAGGTGACGCCCGTCGAGGAGGTGACCGGGTCCCCCGAGATGCTCGACGGCCGCGTGAAGACGCTGCATCCGCGGATCCACGCCGGGATCCTCGCCGACCGCCGCAGGCCGGAGCACGAGGCCGAGCTCGAGGAGCACGGGATCGCGCCGTTCGACCTGGTGGCCGTGAACCTGTACCCGTTCCAGGAGACCGTGGCCTCCGGGGCGGGGGAGGAGGACGTGATCGAGAAGATCGACATCGGCGGGCCGGCGATGGTCCGCGCAGCGGCGAAGAACCACGCCTCGGTCGGTGTGGTGGTGCGGCCGGCCCGCTATCACGAGGTGCTCGAGGAGCTCCGGCGCGAGGGTGGGCTCACGGCCGAGACCCGACGGGCGCTGGCGGCCGAGGCGTTCGCGCATACCGCCGCCTACGACTCGGCGGTCGCCGGCTGGTTCGCCGAGCGGCGGACGCCGGAGGGCGCACTGCCCGCCTTCGTCGGCCTCGCCCTGGAGAAGGCGTCCGACCTGCGGTACGGGGAGAACCCGCACCAGCGGGGCGCGCTGTTCGCGACCTCCGGCGGGGTGGGCGCGCTCGGCGGCGCCCGCGTGCTCGTCGAGGGGAAGGAGATGTCCTTCAACAACTGGCTCGACGCGGACGCGGCCTACGCGCTCGCGGCCGAGCTGGACGGCGCGGCGGCCGTGATCGTGAAGCACAACAACCCGTGCGGGGCGGCGATCGGCGACACGCCGGCCGAGGCGTACGGGAAGGCGTTCGAGTCGGACACGGTCTCGGCGTTCGGCGGCATCGTGGCGTTCAACCGGGAGGCGGACGAGGCGGCAGCCCGCGCGATGGCCGACGTGTTCACCGAGGTGGTCGTCGCTCCCTCGTACTCGGATGGGGCGCTCGAGGCTTTCGGGACCCGGAAGGGGCTGCGGGTGGTGGAGGCCCCGCTGCTCGACACCGGCGGCCTCGACATCCGTCCCATCGCGGGCGGGGCGCTGGTTCAGGATCGCGATCGGGTGGTCGAGCGGCGGCCGGAGATGGAGCGGGTCTCGGCCCGGGAACCGACCGAGGGGGAGTGGCGGGACCTGCTGTTCGCCTGGGCCGTGGCGCCGCGCGTCAAGTCGAACGCGATCGTCTTCGCGAAGGATCTGGCCACGGTGGGGATCGGTGCCGGGCAGATGTCGCGGGTGGACGCCTCCTGGCTGGCGGTGCGCAAGGCCGGCGACCGCGCCAGGGGCGCCGCGATGGCGAGCGATGCCTTCTTCCCGTTCCCCGACGCGGTGGAGGTGGCGGCCGACGCCGGGGTGACGGCCGTGATCCATCCCGGGGGCTCGATCCGCGATGCGGACGTGCTCGCCGCGGCCGAGGCTCGGGGGATGGCGGTCGTGGTGACGGGCCGTCGGCACTTCCGCCACTGACCGATGGTCCTGCTCCGGCCATCCTGTGCCCGGATAGGATGGCCGCGATGAGCGCCCGGATCATCGACGGGAAGGCGATCGCCGCGCAGGTCCGCGCCGAGGTCACCGAGCGCGTCGCGCGGCTGGCGGGCGAGGGTTACCAGCCCGGGCTGGCGGCGGTCCTGGTCGGCGACCACCCCGCCTCCAAGGTCTACGTGGGCATGAAGCAGAAGGCGTGCGCCGAGGTCGGGATCCATTCCGAACGCGTGGACCTGCTGGCCGATGTCTCCGAGGCCGAGGTGCTGGCGGAGGTCGAGCGGCTGAACAAGGATCCCCGGATCAGCGGGATCATCGTGCAGCTCCCGGTCCCCGACCACATCTCGGAGTTCGCGGTGCAGCAGGCGATCGACACCTCGAAGGACGTCGACGGGCTGAACCCCACCAACGTCGGGTTCCTCTCGCGCGGCCATCCCGTGTTCCTGCCTGCGACGCCGTTCGGGATCGTGGAGCTGCTCGTGCGCGCGGAGGTGCCGATCGAGGGCGCGAACGTGTGCGTGGTGGGCCGCGGGGACCTGGTCGGGATGCCGCTGGCCATCATGCTCGCCCAGCGGCACGAGCGCGCGAACGCGACGGTGACGATCTGCCACACGCGGACGCGGGACATCGGCGAGCACACCCGCACGGCGGACATCCTGGTTGCGGCGGTGGGGAAGGCCCGGATGATCACGGCGGACATGGTCAAGCCGGGCGCGACCGTGATCGACGTGGGGACGAACCGCGAGCCCGATGGGCTGGTCGGCGACGTGGACTTCGACGCCGTGCGGGAGGTCGCCGGGGCGATCACCCCGGTCCCCGGCGGTGTCGGGCCGATGACCGTCGCGATGCTGCTGGTGAACACGGTGACCGCCGCCGAAGCGCTCGCCGAGCGCCCTTGAGCGGACCCGCGAGCCGCCTGGAGGCGATCGTCCGTTCCGGTCGGTTCGCCGTCACCTCCGAGGTCGTCCCGCCCCGCTCGGGTGCCTCCGGGCCGGCCGCGACCCAGGCTCGGGACCTGGTCGGGTACGCGGATGCCGCCAACGTCACCGACAACCCGGCGGCGAGCGCGCACATGTCTCCGCTCGCCGGCGCGGCGGCCGTGGCGCGCGCGGGCCTCGAGCCCACCCTGCAGCTCACGGTCCGTGACCGGAACCGCCTGGCCCTGACGGCGGACCTGCTCGGCGGATGGGCGCTCGGGGCGCGGAACCTCCTGTGCCTGACCGGGGACCCGGTCTCGATCGGCGATCACCCGGACGCCGCGGCCGCGGGGGACCTGTCCGTGCGCGACCTGGTGCATCTCGCGCGCTCGCTCCGTGACCAGGGCCGCACGCTCTCCGGGGCGGAGGTGGCGGACCCGCCCCGGTACTTCGTGGGGGTCACCGACAGCCCGCTCGCTCCGAGCTACGACCCGGCCCGGCTGGAGTCCAAGCTCGAGGCGGGCGCGATGTTCGTGATGACCCAGATCACCTACGACCTGGAGGCGCTCGCGGCCTGGGCGGACGTGCTCCGTCCGCGCGGCGTGTTCGAACGGGCGGCGGTGATCGTCGGCGTGGCCCCGCTGCGCAGTGCGGCCCAGGCTCGCTACATGGACGAGCACCTGCCGGGCGTCGCGGTCCCGGCCGCGCTGGTCGCGGCGCTCGAGGGCGCCGGACCGGGGGCCGAGGCGGTCGGGACCGCGCAGTGCGTCCAGATCGTCACCGGCCTCCACCAGATCGAAGGGGTGGCCGGTGTCCACGTGATGGGGCTCGGCCGCGAGGACGCCGTCCGGCGGGTGATCGAGCGCGCCGGCCTGCTCCCTCGCCCGACGGGCGGGCAATAGACTGCCGGAAGGAAGGAGGACGACATGGCCGAGACGGTCACGATCGACGGTCAGCAGTACCTGAAGCGGAACCCGCTCGGGGTGCTCGGGCTGTCGTTCATCACGATCGGGATCTACGGGCTGTACTGGTACTACAAGGTGAACGAGGAGTTGAAGCGGTTCGAACGGGACGAGACGATCAGTCCGGGGCGGTCGCTCCTGGCGGTGATCCCGGGCTTCATCCTGATCGTTCCCCCGTTCATCGCGTACTACAACACCGCCACCCACGTCCTGAAGGACCAGCAGCGGCTGGGCATCCAGTCCCAGATCTCACCGGCCCTGGTGGTGATCATCGCGCTGGTGCTCTGGATCGGGATGGCCGCGTACGTCCAGGAGCACCTGAACCGGGTCTGGGACGCGGCCTCGATGCAGGGACCTGCGACGGGGTCGCCTCCCGCCCCCCCGCCGCCGCCGATGGGCTGAGCCGGAGGGGGTCCGCTCGGGCGTGGGGGACCGCGAACCGATCCCGGGGTCGCGGCGGGGGCTTTCGCTGGGGGAGCGTTTCCGCGCGCCCGATAGCTACGGCCTCCTTCTGCTGCTGATCCTTGCCACGCTGATCGTGATCGCCGCCGGCGGCGACTGGGCCGTCGGTCGGCTGCTGTCGCTGGTGGTCCTGATGGGGACGCTCCTGTTCGCGTTCAGGACGTCGCGGGTCGGGCCCACGGCGTTACGGGCGGGGATGGTCCTGTTGGCCGTCGGCACCTTCGTGGGGGCGGTCAGCTTCGCGATCGACGACGTCGACATCCACCGGGCCGTGGCGGGCACCATCGCCGCGGTTCTGACCCTCTCGGCTCTGGCCGCCGTTGCCCGTCGGCTGGCGTCGCATCCGGTCGTGTCCTGGCAGACGATCCTCGGTGCGCTCAGCGCCTACCTGCTGATCGGTCTGGTCTTCGCCGCCGTCTTCGCCGCGCTCGATGGAGTCGGGAGGGTCTTCTCGGTTGCCGATGCGAGCACCGTCGATTACCTCTACTTCAGCTTCGTCACGCTCACCACGGTGGGCTACGGTGATCTCACCGCCAGCGGGGACCTGCCCCGGATGCTGGCCGTGACCGAGGCCCTGATCGGCCAGCTGTACCTGGTGTCGGTCGTCGCGCTCGTGGTCGGGAACCTCGGGAGGGAGCGGCGCCACCGGGACGGGTGATCCGAGCCCCCGGACGCACGGTCGGTTCACCCGGAAGGGGTGAGGCGGGTTGGGGGGCAACACGACTAGTCTTGACGCCGGAGCGACCATGCTGATCGTGGTCGCCGGGTTATCGACCGTGGAAGGGGGTCCGTCATGCGGGTGGAGGAGCGCGCCGCGGTGAGGGAATGGACCGGTATGTGGTGGATCTTCCTGATCACCGGCATCGCCTGGCTGCTGATCTCGCTGATCGTCCTTCGGTTCACCACCACCTCCATCACCACCGTCGGGATCATGCTCGGTGTGGTGTTCCTGGCGTTCGGCTTCAACGAGCTCCTCATCGGTAGCGTCCGTGAAGGCGGCTGGCGGTGGGTCCACGTCCTGCTCGGGATCCTGTTCGTCGTCGGGGCGTTCGGAGCCTTCTTCCGTCCGGTGAACGCGTTCTGGGCGCTGGCCTCGATCTTGGGCTTCCTCCTCCTCTTCAAGGGGACGCTCGACATCGTCGCCTCCGTGATGACCAAGGAGCTGAACGAGCTCTGGTGGCTGGGGCTGGTCGTGGGCATCCTGGAGATCCTGCTGGCCTTCTGGGTCTCGCAGCAGTACTTCGCCCCCCGCGCGGCGCTCATCCTGATCTGGGTGGGGTTCGCGGCGGTGTTCAGGGGTGTGAGCGAGATCGTCCTGGCCTTCCAGCTGCGCCGGGTGGGCAAGGAGGTCGCCGCCGGCGCGATGTGAGCGGGTTCCGTCCGGCCTCCCGGAGGAGGCGGTCCGCGAGGGCCTCACGATGGCCCTGTACGTCTGCGTGGTCCTCGCGGCCGAGTTCGTCGCACTGGGCAACGTCGAAGTAGAGGAGGAGATCGCCCTCGGCGCCGTCTGGGGGACGACCATGGGGCTCGCCCTCGCACACGTGTTCGCCTTCGATCTTGCTGCTCGTCTCTTCGGCGGTGGGCGACTCGGTGGTCAAGCGCGGGCCGCGGTCTGGATACAGCTCGCCGCTGCGGCCGGGGTGGCACTGATCGTCTCGATCCCGTTCCTCGTGTTCGCGCGCGAGGCGGCGATGGACGTCGCGGGGTTCCTCATCGCGGCGATCATCGGGATCACGGCCTACGGCGTGTCACGGAGCTCCGGCGCCGGGGGCCTCCGATCGGGCGTCTACGCGTCCGTGGTGCTCCTCGTCGCCGTCCTCGTCGTGTCGGTGAAGGTCGCGCTGTCAGGGCACTGAGGGTGATTCAGGGCACGGACGGTGGGTGGCCGATCACGACGCCCGACCGGGTCTTGGATCTCGAGCAGGCGTGGCATCCCATGAGCGCGGGGAGCCCCTCCTCAGGACACGGCCCTCATGCCCGATGGGCTACCGACGCCCGCGCCCCCCTGTTCTCCGGAGGGGTCGAGCGCGAAGAACTCCTGCAGCCTCGGTGGGGATCATCGCTCGCAACTGGCTCGCGATCGAGGCGACGGCCCTCGTCGCGTGTTTCACCCTTTCGGGGTGATGTCCCCCAAGAGCATGGGCGGGAGGGTAGATGCGATGAGGCCGCCTTTGACCGGCCACCGCAGGGAGCAGTCGCGGAGGGGAAACGAGGAACCCCTGTTGCGCCTTCGCACTCACTAGGGCAGATCCTCATGGAGTCAACCCTGCACGTTCAGGTACCGCTTGGGCTCGAGCATCGGCTTGATCCCAAGCGCGCGTCAGTGCCGCCCGGATCCCTGCTCGCGATGGACGTGGTGACCCCTTCACCAGGAGTCCGCTCCACCGCGGGGGCCGTGGGCGCGAGCGAGGACGCGATCGTCGGTGTGTGGCCCTCCGTGGCCTCGACGATCGGGGTGGCTCCCGTCGTCTCGGCGGCCCCGAAGCCAGCGGAGGCGAGGGGCTCCGGCTCCGACGTCGACCGCGCTCTGGAAGGGCCCCAACGATGACCGGGGCATCCAAGGGGGCGGGGTTCGCGGTCGCGGGGAGACCTCCAACGGAATGGCACGGGATCGACGTGGGATCGGCCGCACGCGAGCTAGGGGTCGATCCATCCCGAGGCTTGAGCGGGGACGAGGCACGTTCCAGGTTGCAGGCATACGGCCCCAACCGCCTGGCGGCTAGGAAGAAGGAGTCCGGCTTCCAGGCGTTCGTCCGGCAGTACCGGGACTTCATGCAGATCGTGCTGTTGGCGGCCGCCGTCATCAACCAGGTCATCACCGGAAGTGCTGCCACCACCATCGTTCTCGCCGGGCTGACGTTGTTCAACGCGGTGATCGGCCTGCGTCAGGAAGCGAAAGCGGAGGAGAGCGTCAAGGCCCTCGCCCAGATGCTGAAGACGGTGGCGCGGGTGCGACGTGACGGCCAGGCCGTCGAGATCGACGCCGAGGAACTCGTTCCGGGCGATGTGGTGCTGGTGGAGGCGGGCAACGTGGTCCCCGCCGACGGTCGCATCTTCCTCGCTGCGACCCTTGAGATCGAGGAGGCCGCACTCACCGGCGAGAGCCTGCCGGTCGCCAAGGGGATCGAGCCCGTGCCGGGTGAGGACGTGCCGGTCCTGGACCGTACGTGCATGGCCTTCATGAACACCCACGTCACGCGAGGTCGGGGAGAGATGATCGTCACGGCGACCGGGATGAGCACTCAGATCGGTCACGTCGCCGATCTCCTCGCCTCCACCGAGTCTGACAAAACGCCATTGCAGAAGCAGCTCGACGGGCTGTCCAAGATCATCGCGACGATCGCCGGGATCGCGCTGGTGCTCGTGGTCGCGATCGGCCTCGCACGCGGCGACTCCTTCGACGAGTTGTTCATCACCGGCGTCGCGCTCGCCGTCGCCGCGATCCCGACCGGGCTGCCCGCCGTCGTCACGGCACTCCTTTCGATAGGTACACGAGAGCTCGCGCGCCGCAACGCCATCGTGAAGCGCCTGCCGGCGGTCGAGACGCTCGGTTCGACCTCGGCGATCTGCTCGGACAAGACGGGCACGCTGACCTTGAACAAGATGACCGCGCGCGAGCTCGCGATCCCCGGGCAACACCGGTTCGCCGTGTCGGGCGAGGGGTACCGCACCGATGGTGAGATCAAGCATGTCGGAGGGGGGCACCTCGACCTCGATCCGTACCTCCTCCCCACGGTCCTGTGCGCGGACGCGGAGCTGGATGGGGAGAACCTGGTCGGAGATCCGACCGAGGGTGCCCTGATCGTGCTCGGGGCCAAGGGTGGGCTGGACATCGCGGAGACCAGGGCGGTCTATCCGAGGATCGCCGAGGTGCCGTTCGACTCGGAATACAAGTTCATGGCGACGTTCCACGCGATGAGGGGAACGGACGGGGCCGACGTCGTTCGCTGCTACGTGAAGGGGGCTCCCGACGTCCTGATCTCACGCGGGGGCTGGTACCGAGGCCCAGAAGGATCGGTCCCGATCACCGATGCGAACCGTTCGTTGGCGCTCGAGCTCAACGATCGCATGGCCGAGGCGGGCGAGCGCGTGATGGTCGTCGCCGAGCGCGACCTCGATCCCGCATCGTTCGACGCTTCCGGGGACCTGATCGGACTCGTGCAAGATCTCACGCTGCTGGCGATGATCGGGATCGTCGACCCGCCAAGGCCGGAAGCGAAGGATGCGATCGCGGAGTGCGGGGACGCTGGCATCCGTGTGCGGATGATCACGGGGGACCACGCGACCACCGCCGCCGCGATCGCCGGGGAGTTGGGCATCGAAGGCCGCGCCGTCACCGGCACGACGTTCGCGGCGATGAGCGACAAGGAGCTGCTGGAGCAGCTCCCGGAGATCGGCGTGATCGCGCGGGTCGCCCCCGAGGACAAGCTCCGACTCGTCCGCTCGCTCCAACGTGCCGACGACGTGGTGGCGATGACCGGCGATGGCGTGAACGACGCCCCCGCCCTCAAGGCCGCGGATATCGGCGTCGCGATGGGCATCACCGGCACCGAGGTCTCGAAGGAGGCGGCCGTGATGATCCTCACGGACGACAACTTCGCCACGATCGTTGGAGCCGTCGAGTACGGCCGAGCCCTGTACGACAACCTGCTCAAGTACCTCCGCTTCCAGATGTCGACGCTGGTCGCGTACATCGCCATCTTCATCGGGGCGGGCGTGTTCGGCATCGCGGGCGGGGTCCCGCTCTCCCCCCTGCAGATCCTGTGGCTGAACATGATCGTGGATGTCCCGATCTCGATCGCGCTCGGCTTCGACGAGCCCACTGCCGGTCTGATGCACCGTGGTCCGCGCCCCATGGGAACGCCTGTGCTCTCCCGGGCGAACTGGGCCCGCCTGTCCGTGCAGGGGTTGGTGATGACCGTGGGCACACTCGTCGCCTATCGGATCGCAGAACCCCGGTACGGAGCGCTCGTCGCCTCAACGATGCTGCTGACCACGCTCTCCCTGTTCCATCTGGCGGCAGCGCTGCTGGCCCGCGACCAGCACAACACGATCTTCGATCGTGCGGCGGTGCCCGGATCGACGCAACTCCGCCGCTACGGGATCGCGGTGCTGGCGATCATCGCCGTTACTGGGATCGGCTTCCTGCAGCGGGTCGTGGGGACGTTGGAACTGAGCTTCTCGCAGTGGTGGATCTGCATCGGGATCGCGGCGAGCCTCGTCGTGGTGGAAGAGCTCATGAAGGTCGTCATCCGGCGGCGCGACCGCTCGCGCATGGTCACGACGGCGGCCGTCGCGACGTCCTAGGAGGAGGGGTCGGGACATGGGGTTCAACCTGAGGAACCGGAGCTTCGTGAAGGAGCTCGACTTCACGCCCGGCGAGCTGCGCTTCCTGCTGAAGCTCGCGGCGGATCTCAAGGCCGCGAAGTATGGAGGCTATGAGCGACCTCGACTGACCCGGAAGAACATCGCGCTGATCTTCGAGAAGACGTCGACGCGGACCCGGACGGCCTTCGAGGTCGCGGCCTACGACCAGGGCGCGCGGGTCACCTACCTCGAGCCGTCGGGTTCGCAGATCGGCCACAAGGAGTCGATGAAGGACACGGCGCGCGTGCTCGGCCGAACGTACGACGGGATCGAGTACCGGGGCTTTGCTCAGGAGAGCGTGGAGATCCTGGCTCGGTACGCCGGCGTCCCCGTCTGGAACGGGCTCACCGACGAGTTCCACCCCACGCAGACGCTGGCGGACGTCCTTACGATGACCGAGCACACCGACAAGCATCTGTCGGAGATCGCATACTGCTACCTCGGCGACGCCCGGAACAACATGGGCAACTCGCTCATGGTCAGTGGGTGCAAGTTCGGGATGGACGTGCGGCTCTGCGCGCCCGAGCACCTGTGGCCCGAGGAGGACCTCGTGAAGACCTGTCGGGCGATCGCAGACGAGACCGGGGCCCGCCTGACGTTGACCGATGACGTCGACGAGGGCGTGCAGGGGGTCGACTACCTGTACACGGATGTCTGGGTGTCGATGGGGGAAGACCCGAGCGTGTGGGAGGAGCGGATCCGACTGCTCAGGCCCTACCAGGTGAACTCCGACATCATCAACCGAACCGGCAATCCGAACGTCAAGTTTCTGCACTGCCTACCGGCGTTCCACAACCGCGAGACGAAGGTTGGCGAGGAGATCTTCGAGAAGTACGGCCTCGACGGGATGGAGGTAACGGACGAGGTCTTCGAGTCGGAGCGCTCGATCGTGTTCGACCAGGCCGAGAACCGCATGCACACGATCAAGGCCGTCATGGTCGCGACCCTGGGTGACTGATCGGGGTCGGAGGTGAGGGTCGTCGTCGCGCTCGGGGGGAACGCCCTGCTGAAGCGGGGCGAACCCCTGACTGCCGAGGTGCAGCGCACGAACCTGCGGGCCGTTGCGCCCGCGCTGGCGGCCGTCGCGCGGTCGCACCAGCTCGTCCTCTCGCACGGGAACGGCCCGCAGGTCGGGCTCCTCGCCCTCCAGGCGGCCGCGTACGAGGACGTCGAGGCGTATCCGCTCGATGTCCTCGGTGCGCAGACCCAGGGCATGATCGGGTACGTCCTCGAGCAGGAGCTCGGCAACCTGCTGCCGGTCGAGGTGCCGCTGGCGACGTTGCTGACGATGGTCGAGGTCGATCCGTCCGACCCTGCCTTCGAGGACCCGACGAAGTTCGTGGGACCCGTCTACGCGGAAGCCGACGCGGATCGCTCCGCTTCGGAGAGGGGATGGGTCTTCAAGCGCGACGGGGATCGATGGCGACGGGTCGTTCCGTCTCCGGAGCCCCAGCGCATCTTCGAGATCCGCCCGATCAGATGGCTCCTGGACAACGACGCTGTCGTGATCTGCGCCGGTGGCGGCGGCGTGCCGACGATGTACGACCCGAACGCTGACCAGACGCTGATGGGCGTGGAAGCGGTGGTCGACAAGGACCTCGCCAGTGAACTGCTCGCCCGTGAGGTTGCCGCGGACCTGTTCGTCATGGTGACCGACGTCGATGGCGTGTACGCGGACTGGGGCACGCCGGACCAGCGCCGTCTCGAGCGCGTGACGCCGAGGGAGCTCCGTGCCTTCGAGTTCGCCGCGGGATCGATGGGTCCGAAGGTCGAGGCTGCGATCCGGTTCGTCGACCGCACCGGCATGCGTGCGGCGATCGGAGGCTTGGGACAGATCGAGGAGATCGTGGAGGGCGATGGCGGGACACAGGTGGAGCCCGCGTGATCGTCGATCGGACCGGAACGGAGGGAACGATGGACGCATTCGGGGTTCACTCGGAAGTGGGCAAGCTGCGCAAGGTGATGGTCCATCGCCCAGGGCTGAGCCTCCAGCGCCTGACCCCTTCGAACCACGACGACTTGCTCTTCGACGACGTGCTCTGGGTGGAGCGCGCGCAGTACGAGCACGATCGGTTCGTGGCGACGATGCAGGAGCGGGGGGTGGAGGTTCTCCAGCTCAAGGATCTGCTCACCGAGGCCCTTGCCGCCAGCGACGAGGGGCGCCGGCGATTGATCGAGCTCGTCGCATCCGAGTACACGGTGGGCGTCTCGTTGGCCGAGGACGTCCGGGCCACGTTGTGGGACCTGAAGCCCGACCAGCTCGCGAAGCATCTGATCGGTGGACTCACCGTGGCGGAAGCAGGCATCGACCTCGACCGGTTCCGCACGACCTCCTTGGGTGCTGCCGCGGTCGACGACACCAGCGCGTTCATCCTCCCCCCGCTTCCGAACACGCTATTCACGCGCGACTCCTCCTGCTGGATCTACGGAGGTGTGTCGATCAACCCGATGTACTGGCCCGCGCGCCGGCTCGAGGCGTACAACGTCGCCACCATCTATCGCGCCCATCCGATGTTCGCCGAGGCGGACCTCGAGTTCTGGTACCCCCCGCTCGGTGACGATGGGCGGTTCCAGATCGCAGACTTCGGCCGGTCGTCGCTCGAGGGCGGAGACGTGCAGCCGATCGGCAACGGCACCGTCCTCATCGGTCTGAGCGAGCGGACGCAGGCCAGGATGATCGAACAGATCGCCCGAGCGCTCTTCGCGGGGGGTGCCGCCGAGCGCGTCATCGCGGTCCTGATGACGAAGGACCGCGCCCATATGCACCTCGACACCGTGTTCACGATGCTCGATCGCGACAAGGTCACGGTATACCCGAAGGTGATCGACGACGTGCGAGCGATCAGTCTCCGTCCGGGACCGTCCGAGGGGCGCTTCCACGTGACCGAAGAAGAGGGGTTCCTCCCGGCGGTGGCCGACGCGTTGGGCGTGTCGTCCCTCCAGGTGATCGAGACCGGGGGGGATGCGTACCAGCAGGAGCGCGAGCAGTGGGACGACGGCAACAACGTCGTGGCGCTCGAGCCCGGCGTCGTGGTCGCCTACGAACGGAACACCCATACGATCGCCGCGATGCGTCGAGCGGGCGTGGAGGTGATCACCATCGAGGGATACGAGTTGGGGAAGGGTCGCGGCGGCGGACACTGCATGACCTGCCCGCTGGTCCGCGACCCCATCTAGCTGGGGAGGCAACAGGATGAGTGACGCCCGTAGATGGATCGTCGCGGTGCTCCTCGCGGTCCTCCTGATCGGCTTGGTCGCGTACGCGAGGGGAGCGGAGCACCATCGGGGCCAGCAAGTCGGATCGCCCGGTGCCTTCGCACGCACTGCGTGGGTCACGTGACGCAGACCTGATGGACGCGACGGATCCGCCCGTCGGGGATCGTCGGCCACGGTCGCCGAGCCTGTTCGACGCCGTCCTGCCGATCGCCGTGTTGATCACGCTCATCGCGCTCACGATCGTCCTGTTCGGGGTGGACGCCACGGACGGGCCGCTGCAGGTGGCTCTGATGCTGAGCGCCGCGTTCGCAAGCCTCATCGCGTTCAAAAACGGGTACACGGTCGCAGCCGTCGCCGACGCTGCGGTCGGCGGGGTCAGCTCGGCGGTCGGAGCGATCGCCATCTTGCTCGCGGTCGGTGCCCTGATCGGCACCTGGAACATGGCCGGCACGATCCCGACGATCGTGCATTGGGGGATCGGATTCCTGAGCCCCACGTGGTTCTACGTCGCGACCAGCGCGATCTGCGCCCTCGTCGGAATCGTCACCGGCAGCTCGTGGACGACGGCTGGGACGCTTGGAGTTGCGTTCGTCGGGATGGCCAACGTCCTCGGCCTCTCCCCGGAGGTCGCCGCCGGGGCCGTGATCTGCGGCGCGTACTTCGGTGACAAGATGACGCCGCTGTCCGAGACGACGATCCTGGTGCCGAGGCTGGTCGGCGGTGGGTTGACCGTCGGCCAACACGTTCGGAGCATGTTCTGGGTCTCGGGTCCGGCGCTCGGGATCAGTCTGGTCCTGTTCCTGATCATCGGTCTGAACGCCCACCCGAGCGGTGGCGCAAGCACCGAGGGGGCACAGCAGGCGCTCGGGAGCGCGTTCCGGATCACGGTCATCAACCTGCTGCCGCTCTTGCTCCTCGTGGTGCTTGGAGTCAGGAAGGTGCCCCCGTTCCTCGCGATCTTGGGGTCGGCACTCTTCGCGGGCATCCTCGCGTGTTTCACGCAATGGGCCGGAGTCAAGGCCTTCCTCGATCAGCCCGAGCTCGGTGCCTTCGCGACCGGGGCAAAGGCCATCTACGGGGCGATGGCGACCGGGTTCGTGAGCAATACGGGTAACGAGGGGATCGATCAGCTGTTCTCGCGGGGAGGGATGGCCGGCATGCTGCCGACAGTGTGGCTCGTCCTGGCGGCGATGTCGTTCGCGGCCGTCATCGAACATGCGGGATTCACCGAGCGGATCCTTCGGCCGATCGTATCGCGGGCGAAGACGAGAGGGCGTCTAATCCTCGCGGTCAACGCGAGTGGGATCGGGCTGAACGTGATCGCAGGCGACCAGTACGTGGCCGATGTCCTCCCCAGCCGTGTGTTCCGCGGTGAGTTCGAGCGACGCGGTCTGGCGCCGCAGGTGCTGTCCCGGGCGGTCGAGGACTCCGGGACCGTGACCTCGGTCCTGGTGCCCTGGAACACGTGTGGCGCCTACATCTCTGGTGTGCTCGGGGTTCCCACTGCCTCGTACGTCCCGTACTGCTTCTTCAACATCTTGAGCCCGATCCTCGACGTGCTCTTCGGGTTCATCGGTTTCAAGGTCCCGCAGACAGCGCAGGCGGAGGCGCAGCCGCCCATACCGGGCGATGCAGGCGAACGTGCACCGACGACCCCCGGATGAGGAGTTCATGATGAGCGACGAGACAGCGGTCCCCACCGGTCAGGAGACGCCCAAGCAGCAGGGACGGTTCACGCTGCCGTCCGCCTACACGATCTTGTTCGCATTGATCGTGCTGGCGGCGATCGCGACCTGGGTCGTCCCCGCCGGCACCTACGACCTCAACGAGCAGGGAGAGCCCATCCCCGGAACGTACCACGAGGTCTCGTCGAGCCCGCAGCGCATCCTCGTCGACTCACTCAAGGCGCCGATCAACGGTCTGTACGGGATCGAGGACGCCGAGGGCAACGTCAGCTACTACAACTCCGGGACGCTGTTCGGGGCGATCGACGTCGCGCTGTTCATCCTGGTCATCGGAGGCTTCCTGGGCGTCACGATGAAGACGGGAGCGATCCAAGCCGGTATCGGACTGCTCGTGCGTCGGCAGCGGGGCCGCGAGCGGTGGCTCATCGTGATCCTCATGCTCGTCTTCGCGATCGGCGGCACGACGTACGGCATGGCCGAAGAGAGTCTCGCCTTCTACCCGCTGGTCGTCACCGTGATGATCGCCGCGGGTTACGACGCGCTCACGGGAGCGGCCGTGCTCCTCCTGGGGTGCGGGATCGGCGTGCTCGGGTCGACGATCAATCCGTTCGCCACAGGGATCGCCTCGGGTTTCGCCGGCATCCCGGTCAGCGAGGGTCTCATAGGGCGGATCGTGATCCTGCTGTCCGGGCTGGCGATCGGCGTCCCGTTCGTGCTCAGGTACGCGGCTCGTGTGAAGGCAGACCCTTCGAGGTCGGTCGTGTACGACATGAAGGCGGAGAACGAGGAGCGGTTCCGGGCAGAGGAGGGGGGTAGTGACGCGACCTCCCTGACGGGAACCCACAAGGTGATCCTCGCGATCTTCGGGCTCGCGTTCCTCGTGATGATGTACGGCGTGATCCCCTGGGAAGACATGGGGATCGGACTACCGACGTTGTGGTGGTGGTTCCCCGAGATGACGGCGTCGTTCCTCCTCTTCGCGATCTTGATCGGGCTCATAGCGAGGATGCGCGAGGGTGAGCTGACGGCCACGTTCATCGACGGCGCCCGCGATCTCCTCGGGGTGGCGCTGATCATCGGCATCGCCCGCGGCATCACCGTGGTCATGGCCGACGGCCAGATCCTCGACACGGTCCTGCACTGGGCGGAGGTTGCGCTCGGGGACGTCGGCAAGGGGATCTTCTCGATCGTGATGTACGCGTTGTTCCTCCCGCTGTCGTTCCTGATCCCTTCGTCCTCGGGACTCGCGACCGTATCGATGCCGATCGTGGCTCCACTCGCGAGCTTCGTGGACGTCCCGGAAGAGCTGGCCGTCACCGCGTACCAGAGCGCATCCGGCCTCATGAACCTGTTCATCCCGACATCCGCCGTGGTGATGGGAGGTTTGGCGATCGTCCGCGTCCCGTACGGTCGCTACCTGCGATGGGTCTGGCCACTCCTGGCACTCCTGGCGCTCGTCACCGTTGTCGTGCTCGGTGTGTCCGCTCTCCTCTGATGGGGTGACCTCGCCGCGAGGACGTGGAGCCGTGATCGCCTCGACGGCTACTCGGCTCCGGCGGGCAGGAGGGCCTTCAACGCGACGGCCTTCTCGTCGGTCCAGCTCTCGGGCTCGGTGATCGCCGCCCAGGTGTCCACGTAGGACGCCGATCCGTAGTTGTGCCCGTACCCCGGAGGCACGTTGCCGGCCATCGGGAGGTCGAGCGCAACCTGCCAGAAGGTGACGAACGGGTACCAATGGATGTCGGGGGACATCTCGGGAGAGCGCTCACCATTCAGCCATGCCGGCCGGTGGAGCAGAAGGTCGAAGGAGAAGAAGCTCACCGGATCGGATGGGTGCTGCACGTAGACGTAGCGGGCGTCGCGCCACTCACCGGTCGGCAGATCGAGGACGTTCTCCCGGCCTGTGAACCGCACGACGATCCCCTCGTCGAAGATGGGCAGCCACGCTGGGGAACCCTCGTCCCGGTTGGCCGTGATCGAGACCCACTGCTCGTTCATGAAGGTCGGTCCCACCCACACGGCGCCCGAGATCGGGGCGTCGACGACGCGGATACTGGTTGAGGAGGCCTCCGAGCCGAACGAACCGAGGCTGACGCCGAACAGGTAGAACCTCGGCCGGTCCTGCGGATCCAGGGTTCGCCAGTGGTCGTGGATCGCGTTGAACGTGGTGGTCGCCGCCTCCCTGGCCGCCTCCCGGTCGACGAAGTAGGAGAGCCAGGACGGGAGGTAGGAGTACTGGATGCCGGCGGTGGCCGTGTCGCCGTTGTGCATGTACTCGAGGGAGGCGATCCCGTTCGGGTCGATGCCGCCGCTCCCCGTCGACGTGGCGAGCACGAGGATGTCGCGCTCGAACGCGCCGGTGCGGATCAGCTCGTCGACCACGAGCTGCGCGCGCCGTTCGTAGGTATCGGCGGAGGATAGGCCCGCGTACACGCGGATGGGTTCCAGCGCCCCTCCGCCGGAGAGGCGGTTGATCTCCTCCGCCGTCGGGCCCAGGGCGATCCACCTGCGGCCCTGCCGGCCCAGGCTGTCCCAGGACACCACCGAGCCCGGCCCACCGGAGCGGAGGGGCGATGTCGTGGGGACCACATCCTCGTCGGTGAAGGAGTTCTCGATCCGGAAGACGTTGTTCAGGGCACCCACCGCACCCTCGAGGAGCACGCCGCTCACGAGCCCGAGGATCAGCAGCACGCCGACCGCGACCCCCAGGACCCGACCCACCCGCGGCGGCAGGAGCGACTCGAGCCGACGCATGAACCACCGGACGATGCGAACCGTCAGGCGGCCGATCGCCACGACGAGGAGCCACACCAGGAACGCGACGAGGAGCGCGACGGTCCGGTAGGCCACGTCCGGGATCGGCTCCATGCCGAAGATCGTGCGGAGGTTCTCCTGCCAGCGGACGGCGTTGACGACGAACCAGACGAGGACGATGGCCAGCCCCACCGAGCTCACCAGCTTGATCAGCCTTGTCTCCTTCGGTCCGGGTTCGGGGAGCTCGAGGTAGCGCCACACCGTGATCAGCGCGACACCGACCCCGTATCCGACTCCGGCGGTGATCCCGGACAGGACGCCCTGGAACAGCGCCGACCGCGGGAGCAGCGAGGGAGTGAGCGATAGACACAGGAACACGACCGCGAGGAACAGGCCCGGGAACGGATAGGACCCGGCGTGCGATCGCAGGCGATCCTTCATCCGGCCCCGCCGCGGCCGATGGCGAGGTGCGCCGCCACGAGCGCGGTCGAATTCGCCAGCGTGTGGACGAGGAACGGTGCCATCAGGCTCCGCGCCCGTATCCTGAGCCAGGCCAGGTAGGCACCGGCGGCGCCCGTCGTGGCTACCGTGATCGGAAGCACCATCAGCCACCCGTCCCCGACGGGCCCTCCGGGGGCGTCCGCGGAGCCGAGGGCGGGGAACACGTGCCAGATCCCGAACAGGATCGAGCTGATCGTGAGCGCCTGTATCGGCGTCACCTTGCGAAGCAGGAGCCCCAGGAGGACCCCCCGGAAGATGTACTCCTCGAACAGCGCCGTGGCGAGGGGGATCCGCACCCCGGCGCGGAGGAGGACCTCAAGGGAACTCATGTCGCCGTAGCGATCGTCCAGGAACGGGCGCCCGGGGAGCGGCGCGAACGAGAACAAGAAGATGGTGACCGCGATCGGCAGGCCCACCGCGAATCCCCATCGTAGCCCCGCCGGAAGGTGGCACAGACCGAGGTCGGTTCGGCCGAGACCGGCTCTATCCGCGACCAGGCTCAGCGCACCGACCAGGAGTACCGCCGCGACCAGCCGGCCCGAGCTCCCCAGGATCGTGCCGGAGGCCACGGCATACGTGGCCATCGCTGCCACCGCCGCGGCGACGAACCCCGGCCCGGGGCGCGGTTCGAGGGGTTGGGTCCTCCACCAGGACCGGGAGTGCCGGACACCGTCAGAGGGAGCCTGAGCGCTGAGCGAGATGGTCACCGGTTCGCCAGCTTCTCTGCGAGGACCTCTCGCAGGCGAGCGATGTCCTCGTCCGTGTAACCGGGGGGTTGGAGTACGGCCGCCCAGCCGTTCACGATGTTGACCCCGTACGTGTGGCCGTGTCCGCCCGGAGCGCCGGATGCGCTCGTCAGGTCGAGCACGGTCTGCCAGAACGTGGCGAACGGGATCCAGATCATGCTGCGGGAGACGTCCGGTCCGCGAGGCCTGTCGAGGAAGTCCGGCGGCAGCCACGTCGAGTGGACGTCGAACCAGCCCACCGGATCGCTGGCGTTCATGAGGTAGACGACCCGAGGCGAACGCCACTCGGCCCGAGGTACCTGCAGATCCGCCGGCCGCTGCGCGAAGCGCACACGTGCGCCACCGTCCACGATCGGAAGCCACACCGGTGTCCCGGGATCGCGTTCATCGATCAGCCGGTCCCGGATCGGGTTGAAGAGCGTTGGACCGACGAAGAGAGCTCCATCCACCCTGGCCACCAGGTCGTCGAGGTCGGTGAACGCATCTTCGGCGGACAGCGACCCGAGGCTCTCCCCCTGCACGAAGACCTGCGGTCGATCCCCCAGGGGCATCGATGCGACCCGCTCGGTGACGGCCGTGATCAGCCGGTCGGCCGCCTCGTCGCCAGCGTTGGGATTCGTCAGCAGCGTCACCCAGCTGGGGGTGTACGAGTACTGGATGGCGACTTGCGCGGTGTCACCGGCGAACATGTACTCTGGCGCATCCGCGTTCACCAGCGGGATCTCGCCGTTGCCGCTGGGGATCTGCACGATGATTGCCGATCGCTCCCAAGCGTTCGTGCGGTCCAGCTCCTGTATCAGCAACGCGACGCGCCGCTCGGTGTTCCTGGCCGACCGGAGCCCGGCGTAGACGCGGATCGGCTCCATGGCCGGTCTTCCGGCGAACTCGCTCAGCTCCTCGACGCTCGGTCCCGTCCCCGTGAACTCGCGGCCTTTGGCTCCGAGCCGCCTCCAGGACACCAGGGACTCCGGACTCCCGGACCGGAGGGGGGACGTCGGCTGGGGGATGTCCGGCTGGATCAGACGGTCCGCGATACCGGCGCCGGTGTCGATGGCCCGGTAGGTGGCGTCAGCCAGCCCGCCTATCACCACGTAGAGGGTGAAGGCCGCGGCCGCGACGAATCCCAGCGCGAGCGCAGCGCGGCGCGGGAACACGCGGGCCAACAGCCTCGCGGTCAGGTGCCCGACGCCGCGTATCACCCGGCCCGCGAGCAGCAGGATCACCGAGGTGATCGCCGTGAGCAGGACGAGCGCGGACCACCTCCAGGGCTCCTCACGGGGCATCTCCATGAGCTCCCGGAGTTGCCCGTCCCACCACGCGCCGGCCCAGAGGGCGAGGACCACCAACAGGGGCCCCCCGACGGAGAGCCCGATCCAGGCTCGCCGCTTGATCTGCTTGCTGGGCTCGTGGGACCGGATCTTCCGCGCGATCGCGGACGCCGCCGAGCCCAGGCCGTAGCCGATCGCCGCGGTGAGTCCGGACAGGATCCCCTGCATCTGCCAGCGGCGCGGCACCAGCGATGGGGTCAAAGTGAGCGCGAAGAACACGATCGCACCCACGAGCCCCATGTAGCAGGGCGGGCGGACCATCCACCGCAGCGCGCTGCGGATGGGTCCTCGGGTCGCCGGAGGCCCTGCCTCGAGCTCCTGGGCATCCGGTGAGGCTCCAGCCGGTCGCCCGCTCCTCATGGTCGATCGCCCCGGATCTGGGTCCCCTTGGGACGCCAGTCGTAGATCACCGCGGTGCCCAGGAGCAGGTCTTGGACGGACGCGTTCCGCCGGCTGACGAGCACCCAGAGGAGCCCGAAGGGGAACAGCACGCAGAGAGCGGCCCTGAGGGCCGCCCTGCTCATCCTGAGCGCGGCGCCTCGGTCCAGGACCACGCGGAGCCCCACCAGTTGCTTGCCGAGCGTCTTGCCCGTCGTACCCCAGAAGAACGTGAGGTAGACGAACAGCAACCCGGATCCGCCGCCGAGCGCTCCCGACACTTGGATCCCGGGGAGTTCGAACGCCCTCGAGCCGACGAGCGAGCGCACCATCGCGACCAGGGCCACGATCAGCGCGCCGGCGATCACCACGACGGCGCCGTCGACGAGATCGGCCGACACGCGGGAGACGAACCCGGCACGCAGGCCTTGCGGTCGATCGATCGCACCGGTCTCCGCGCGCTCAGCCATCGGACGGGGATCGGAGCCCGTCGCCGTCGGCCGGGTGGTCGAGTCCGAGTTCCCTGCCGTCCTTCCGTCCAAGCAGACGATCGACGAGGCGGGAGACGAAGGTATCCGCGCTGACCCCCCGAACCCGAACCGCATCGACCGTCTCGACGGCAAGGGAGCCGGCGGACTCCCGGATGATCTCGTCGACCTGGAGCTCGTCCATCACCTCACCGGCGATGCCCGCCAGGTCGAGCCGCCCTACGATGCCTTCCACGTCGATGCGATCGACGATCCGATCCAGGTCGATCCGCGACATTAGATCATCGATATCGACGCGGCCGACGATCCGTTCGATGTCGATGCGATCGACGAGGGCGTTGAGGTCGACCCGCCCGACGATCGCCTGCACGTCGATGCGATCGAGGACGGCATCCAGATCGACCCGGTCGAGCACCACGGAGGTGACGCGCCGGAACACATCGGAGGCCACCTCAGCCGCGAGGGCCTCGTCGGCCGCTCGCTCTTCCGCGCCGCGATCGGCCCACGCGGTCAGTCGCGAACGGAGCGCATCCCTCCACCACGGGAGCGGCACCATCCCCATCGCGAGGGAGGACGCCCCGGCGAGCGTCCGTCGGGCGGCGACCATCCCCTCGATCGCCCGGCGCTGGATCTCGATCCCCGCTCCGATCGCCGCCCTGGCGGCGAGCTCGGCCCCACTGGCCGGCGATCCGTCGTCGGCGGGCTCGTCCGGCTCGGGTCTGGGAGCTCGGATCACCGACGAGGCGAGCGCGAGACCGAGGCCGACCGCACCGATGGCCAGTCGTACGAGGCGGAGCACCGCCTCCTCCACTGGCCCCTCGGCCTCGTCCGGTGTGGCTGGCGCGGTCGATGTGTCCGACGGTTCCCCGGCACCCTCGTTCGCGGCCGGCCGAGGCGGCCGCATGTCATCTCGTTCCATGGCCCCTCCTTCCCCAAGCATGGCACCGGCCCAGGGTGGCTGCTTCACCCCAACGGGGTGATGTGCGGCGGAGGAGGACGAGGCTAGCTTCGCGGACATGGGTGCCGACCAAGACCGAGGGTCAGGGCCGGCCGTGCCCTCGCAGCGAGGCGACGCGCCGGTCCCATCTCCGAAGCGCACGCTGCGCTCGCGGGTCTCGAGCGCTCGCGCCCGGGCCGACGAGATGGCCCAGAGGGCCGCCGAACGGCTCGAGCATGAGCGGGCTCGGCGCTCGAGCGTGAGGATGGCGCTCGAGTTCTACGAGCGGGACCAGGCGAGGGCGGGGGGCCTGCTCGCCGGAGGTCTCGCGTTCCGCTTGTTCCTGTGGCTGCTGCCGTTCGCGCTCGTCGGGGTGACCGTGCTCGGGGTCCTGATCAGCTTCTCAGACACGTCAGCCGAGGACGTGGCCAGGGACGCCGGCCTCTCGGCGGCGCTCGCGTCGACCGTGGCCCAGGCGGTCGAGGGATCCCGACGGGGGCGGGTCTTCCTGCTGCTCCTCGGCCTGGTCCTGTTGGTGTGGGCGGGCGCGGGGGTCGTCCGGGCGCTCCGGGTGGTGAGCGGCGTCGCCTGGGGGATCGAGCGCGGCGGGGGTCCACGTGCGCTGGTCGGCTCGCTGGTCCTCTCGGGCGTCTACGCCCTGCTGCTCGTCGCCGTTGCGGTCGCGTCGAGCTTCTACGGTGGGCCGTTCACATCCGATCTCCTCGTGTCGGCGGGACTCCTGGCCGTGCTCGCGGCGGTTGTCGCCTGGGCGATGTCGATGTTGCCGCACCCGACGGTCCCCTGGACGGCGCACCTCCCGGGAGCGCTGGTGCTCGCGGCTGGGACGGAGGTCCTTCGGGTGGTGACCACGGTGTACTTCGCGGGCAGGCTCGGGCGCGTGGCCGACCTGTACGGGGCGCTTGGCCTGGCGGCGGTCTTCATGGCCTGGCTCTACCTGGTGGGGAGGCTGTTCGTCGCCGGGGTCTCGCTCAACGCCGCGATCTGGGAGCGCCGAGGCGGGGGTCGATCGGTCGACGGCGTACGTCCGGGTCCACCCGGTCCGGGTGACGTCGGCGTGGATCCTCAGGCAGACGCGACGTGACCCGACAGCGGCGACGCCGGCCGTCGGGCGAGCCTCCGGCCCTCCCGCGTGAGCCCGGGTGGGAGCGATGGGTCTGGCTGTTCGCGCTCACGGTGGTGGTGGGGATCGCGTTGCGGTCGGCGGTCGATCCTCAGGATGCCGAGGCATCGTTGCTGAGGGACCTCCAGGACCGCCGGTCGGAGGGGTTGACCGATCTGGCTCGCGCGCTCCAGGTCCTCTCGGGCCCGATCGCCGTGCAGTCGTTCCGGTGGGGGACGGTCGCGCTGCTCGCCGTCTACCGGCGCTGGCGACACCTGGTCGTGTTCCTCGCGACCTTCATCGTGACCGACTGGCTGGTGCTCCGGCTCGGCGTGGATCGGCCCCCGCCGTCCGGCGTCCGGGTCCTGAGCGACCTCGCCACGACGGCCTTCCCCTCCCGGCCGGTCGCGGCGCTGGGCGTGACCGTGTTCGGGATGGCCTGGGTCCTCGCGCCCGCCGGTCGCGCGCGATCGCGCGCCCTCTGGGTCGGTGGGGTGGTGCTGGCGCTGATCGTCGCCGCCCGCGTGTATTTGGCTGCCGACTACACGATGGACGCGGTCTACGCCGCGGTCCTTGGCTTCTCGGTGGCCGGCCTGAGCTTCAGGATCTTCGTCCCCGAGGACGTCTTCCCGGTTACCTACCGCCGCGGCGGAAAGGCCGCCCACCTGGACCTCGGCGGTGAGCGGGGCAGGGCGATCGTCTCGGCAGTGGCCGACCAGCTCGGCTTGACCGTGAAGGACGTGAAGCCCTTCGGGCTGGAGGGCTCGGGAGGCTCGAGCCCCCTGCGCATGGAGGTGGCCGAGCTGGACGGACACCTGTTCGGGAAGGTGTTCGCCACCGGCCACGTGCGGGCCGACCGCTGGTACAAGATCGGGCGGACGATCCTGTACGGGCGGCTCGAGGACGAGGTGCCGTTCGGCACGGTGCGTCGGCTCACGTCGTACGAGGACTACGCCCTGCGCCTGCTTGACGACGTCGGCATCCGCGTCGCGCGCCCGTACGGCGTCGTCGAGCTCACGCCGCAGCGCGAGTACATGCTGGTGACGGAGTTCTTCGAGGGCGCGAGGAACCTCGGCGACTCGACGGTCGACGAGACGGTGATCGACGAGGGCCTCCAGCTCGTCCGAGCGCTCTGGGACGCGGGGCTCGCGCACCGCGACATCAAGCCCGCGAACCTGCTCGTGCGCGATGGGCATCTCCAGCTGGTCGACGTGTCCGGTCTCGAGATCCGTCCGACGCCCTGGAGGCAGGCCGTGGACCTGGCGAACATGATGTTGACCCTGGCGTTGCGGTCCGATCCCGAGCTCGTCTACGGTCGGGCGGTGGCTCGGTTCACCCCCCAGGAGATCGCCGAGGGGTTCGCGGCGGTCCAGGGGATGGCGATCCCCACCGAGCTCCATGCCCGCCTGAAGGAGGACCCTCGCCCGTTGCTCCACCGGTTCCGCGAGCTGGCGCCGCCGCATCCCCCGGTTGCCATCCAGCGGTGGAGCCTCCGGCGCCTCGCCCTCATCGCGGCGAGCGGAGCCGCCGCGGTCATCCTGACCGGGCTGTTCCTGGATTCGATCAGGGCGGGGCTCGCGTAGCCGCTCGGCACCCCGACGGCGGATCAGCGCTCCGCCACGAAGGCGCTCAGCACCAGGCCGAGGCCGGCCCCTCCCACCACATCGTGGGGGAGGTGCGCGCCCACGTACACGCGTCCGAACCCCACCGTGGCCACGACCGCGGCGAGCAGGGGGCGGGTCCACCGGGGGAGCTCGGGGGCCGCGACCAGCGCCAGCGTGGTGGCCACCGCGGTGTGACCCGACACCCACCCGAGGTCGCCCCCGATCGACTCTCGGATCCGCACGTCCTCCAGGACCTCGCGGGGACGCGCGCGGCCGGCGGCGGACTTCACGGCCTTGGCCACGAACCAGGCCGCGGTGCCCCCGACCGCCAGGCGGACGGCGAGCTCGCGCCGGCGGGCGAACCACGCGACGGCGGAGACCACCGGGACCGTGCCGAAGGTCCCGGCCTGCATCACGATCCGCACCGGGACCCGGAGCCGCTCGTCGGCCCCGTTCACGATCCGGAAGAGCCGCTCCTCGTAGGCGGGCACCCGCCCCCCCATCGACTCGGCGAGGCTGGCGAGCAGCAGCGCAGCCCCGCCGACGGATCGGCCGCCAAGGGGTCGGAAGCTCCTGGGTGGCGTGGTCACAGAGGAACACTAGGCGGTCGCCGGGCACCCTGCCGAACGGGAACCCGCGCAAGGGTCTTTCGCCAGGTGGACCCGCGCGGACGGGGCCACTAACCTCGGGTCCACGGGGGGATGACCGTGGGGACAACCAGGGTCCGGCCGCAGGTCGCAGGGTCGGAAGCTCCACGCGCGGCGCTCTCGTTCGAGCCTGACCCGGAGAAGGTCCGGGTGCCCGCCTCTCGACCCGGCGTGATCCCCCGTACCGGGCTGGTCGAGCGGCTGATGGCGTCGGAGTCACCCCTCGTCGCGGTGATCGCGCCGGCCGGGTACGGCAAGACCACCCTCCTGGCCGAGTGGGCAGAGCGCGATCCCCGGCCGGTGGCCTGGATCTCGGTCGACGATGGCGACGACGATCCGGCCGTGCTGCTCGGCCACCTCGCCCTGGCGCTCGACACGATCGGTGACCTCGGCCCTGAGGTGTTCGCTTCCCTCCGAACCAGCCAGGTCTCCCTCCAACGAACCGCCGTTCCCCGGATCGGCGAGGCGTTGCGCGAGTTGGGCAGACCGGTCCTGATCGTGATGGATGACGTGCACGTCCTGTCCGACCCGGAGAGCGTGGAGTTGATCGTCCTCATCGCCGAGCGCCTCCAACCGGGATCCCAACTCGCGTTCTCGGCCCGGGGGGAGCCGGGTCTTCCGCTCGCCCGGGTACGCGCCTCGCGGGAACTGTTCGAGGTGGGCCTCGACGATCTCGCGCTCACCCCGCAGGAAGCTGCCCGGCTGATCGCGGCCGCCGGGGTCGAGATCTCGGACGAGGATGCCGTCCTCCTGCGTGACCGGACCGAGGGGTGGCCCGCAGGCCTGTATCTGGCCGCGCTGTCGTTGGAGGCGCAGCGCGATGTCCACGCCGCGGTCGGAAGGTTCGACGGCCAGGATCGGCTGATCGTCGACTACCTCCGCGACGAGTTGCTTGGCCACCTCCCACCATCGACCGTCCGGTTCCTCACCCGGACCTCGGTGCTGCGACGGATGCACGGGCCGCTATGTGACGCCGTGCTCGAGCAGAACGGTTCGACCAGCCTCTTGGAGGAGCTCGAACGCTCGAACCGGCTGGTGATCCCGCTCGATCGCGAACGCCGCTGGTACCGGTACCAGGAACCGCTCCGCGCGATGCTGCTGGCCGAGCTCGGCTCGCGGGAGCCCGAGCTCGAAACGGAGCTCCATCGGCGAGCCGTCGACTGGTACGAGGCCGATGGTCGCCTCGAGGACGCCATCCACCACGCGCACGGGGCGCGCGACCCATTGCGCGCGGCTCGGTACGTGGCCCAGCTGACGGTCCCGCTGATCCTGGAGGGTCGCGTGGGCACGGTGCGCCGGGAGCTCGGGCGGTTCGATGAGCAGGTATTCGAGGACTACCCGCCGTTGGCGCTCGCCACGGCGTGGACCCACGCCTTCTCCGCGGATCCCCAAGCCCTCCACTGGCTGCGGAGGCTCGAGGTCGCCGCGTTCGAAGGACCCCTCCCGGACGGGACCACGTCTCTGGAGTCCGGGGTGGCCTTCCTGCGCGCCGCCCTGTGCGCAGACGGTGTGGACTCGATGATCGCCGACGCCGCGACGGTGCTGGAGCTCGAGCCGGAGGGGAACCCGATGCGCGCGAACGCGGAGCTCCTCCTCGGCACGGGCCTGGTGCTCACCGGAGTGGCGGATGCCGGCGTCGCCATGCTCCGAGATGTCGTCGACCAGAAGGATCTCGTGAAGCCGGCGGTCCGGGTCGTCGCCCTCACCGAGCTCGCTATCGGCGCCGTGGACCGAGGAGCCTGGTCGGAGGCGGCGTCCCATGTCACGGAGTGCCGGCGGTTGACCGATGCCGACCACCTGTTCGATGTCGCCCCGCTCGCCGCCTTCGCCGTCTCGGCGCTCGTGTCGGCGCACAGCGGCGATGTGGACCGAGCAACGGAGGAGGTCCGGTTGGCGCTGCGCCGGCGCGAGGAGTCCACGTACGTGATCCCCTGGCTCGCCTTGCAGGGTCGGCTGTGTCTGACGCGGACCTTCCTGAGCCTGGCTGACCCTGTGAACGCGAGAGAGGCGTTCGAGGACGCCCGTGCCATCCTGCTGCTCCGTCCGAATCTCGGCGTCCTCGTGGAACGAGCGGACGAGGTGGGGTCCCTGCTCCAGCGCTGGGGGGCGGAGCAGGCGTTGGGCCCCTCCACGCTCACCGCCTCCGAGCTGCGGCTGCTGCCGTACCTCCCGACCCACCTGTCCTTCCGCGAGGTGGCCGAACGGATCTTCGTGTCGACGAACACCGTTAAGACCCAGGTCATGTCGATCTACCGGAAGCTTCGGGTCTCCTCTCGGGCCGACGCCGTGATGCGCGCCCATGAGCTGGGGCTCCTCGCCCCGCCCTCCGCAGATCCCTAGGCGTGTTCCGCGGGTCCCGTCGGGTCGCGTTTCACCCCTTCGGGGTGATGTGGCCGACCCCCGAAGGGGACACAGTGTGTGGCGTCAGGCCGGGGCCCGCTACGGCCGTCTGGAGGACGCGTGAAGCGGCACGAGGAGTTACTCCTCCGGCTCGCGCTGCACGACGAGGCCACCATCGAGACGATCCTGCACGTGCGGGCGCCGGGTACCGGATCGAGCAGCCTGGACCCGAAGACCCTCGCCCTGGTCCGACTGGGGGCCCTGCTCGCGATGGAGGTGGGGACGCCGTCCCTCGAGGAGACCGTCTCCATGGCGAGGGCCGCGGGCGCGAGCGACGACGAGATGGTCGCCGTGCTGCAGTCGGTCGCGTCCACGGTCGGCGTGGCGCGCGTGGTCTCGGCGGCCCCGAAGCTGGCCCAGGCGATCGGGTTCGATATCGACCGCGCCTTGGAGCGGAGCGAGGGCTGAATCCGGCGGATCCGAGCGTACGCACCTTTCACCCTGTTCGGGTGATGCAGGTCGGGGGCGGCGGCATCAGAGTCTGGGCAGGTGAAAGGAGGGTGTGATGCTCGCTGAGTTCGGTCTGGGCGATCTGCTCTGGAGCATGCTGGTCTTCTTCTTCTGGTTCATGGCGATCTGGATCTTCATCAGCGTGTTCGGCGACATCTTCCGTCGCCGGGACCTGTCGGGGTGGGCGAAGGCCGGCTGGCTCGTGCTGATCTTCGTGCTGCCCTTCATCGGGGTCCTGATCTACCTGATCGCCCGTCCGGCGATGACCGCCCAGGACCGCGAGGAGATCGAGCGGGTCCAGGAGGCCCAGCGGCGCATGGCTGGCTACTCGGCCGCAGACGAGATCGAGAAGCTCACCCGTCTCCGTGACTCGGGCCAGATCACCACCGAGGAATACGAGGACCTCAAGCGCAAGGCGATGATGTCCATGTGAGGCGGAAGGGCTCGACGGGCCGCATCGGTTCGAAGGGAGGAGAGTCATGTCCCAGAAGCGCAGCGGCGTGGCCATCGGGTTCACCGTCTTCGCCGCCGCTATGCTGATGATCGTCGGCTCCTTCGGCATCATCACCGGCCTGGCGGCGATCTTCGAGGACAGCTTCTACGCCTTCGCAGGGGACTACATCTTGAAGTTCGACGTGACCGCCTGGGGCTGGATCCACCTGATCCTCGGCGTCGTGGTCCTCTTCGCGGGCCTCGGGCTCCTCTCGGGGGCCACGTGGGCGCGTGTGGTGGGGGTCGTCATCGCGTCCCTCAGCGCCATCGCCAACTTCGCCTCGATCCCCTACTACCCCGTTTGGTCGATCGTCGTGATCGGGGTGGACGTGGTGGTGATCTGGGCGTTGACGGCCCACGGTCGCGACGTGATGGCAGAGTGAGGCGGTCCGAGCGCTGGACGGGTGAGAACCACGGTCCGCAGCCGGGCGGCGACCGCCGAGTGAGGAGGTCGTACGAGGGCTCCGGCGCGCTCGCTCGCGCGTGGAACGGGAGGGACTGATGGCACTGAACGAGTACCGGCCGGGGACAGCGTTCTCCGGCGTCATCGGACGGACGGTCGACGAATCCTCGCCGGCATGGCCGGAACCGCTCCGAGCCAAGGAGGGCGCCCCGAACGTCCTGTTCATCATCCTGGACGACACGGGCTTCGGTCAGCTCGGCTGCTACGGCAGCCCGATCGATACCCCGAACCTGGACGCGCTCGCGCAGGGCGGTCTCCGGTACACGAACATGCACACGACGGCGCTGTGCTCGCCCACACGCTCATGCGTGCTCACGGGCCGCAACCACCACTCGAACGCGATGGCGGGCATCACCGAGATCTCCACGGGGTTCCCCGGCTACAACGGGTACATCCCGTTCCAGAACGGGTTCCTGTCCGAGATGCTCCTGCAGCACGGCTACAACACGTTCGCTGTGGGCAAGTGGCACCTCACGCCGGCTGACCAGATCTCGGCCGCTGGCCCCTACGACCGGTGGCCGCTGGGGCGCGGGTTCGAGCGCTACTACGGGTTCCTGGGCGGGGACACGCACCAGTACTACCCGGACCTGACGTTCGACAACCACCGGGTGGACCCACCGACGACGCCGGAGGAGGGCTACCACCTCACCGAGGACCTGGTGGACCGGGCGATCTCGTTCGTCGCCGATTCGAAGCAGGTGGCGCCGAACAAGCCCTTCTTCCTCAACTTCGCGACGGGCGCCATGCACGCCCCGCACCACGTGCCCAAGGAGTGGGCGGACCGGTACCGGGGGCGGTTCGACGACGGATGGGAGGCCTACCGAGAGGAGGTCTTCGCCAAGCAGAAGGAGCTCGGGGTCGTGCCGCGGGACGCAGAGCTATCCCGCCACGACCCGGACGTGAAGCCCTGGTCCGAGTGCTCGGAGGACGAGCGGCATCTGTACGCGCGGATGATGGAGGTGTTCGCGGGCTTCCTGTCGCACACGGACCATCACATCGGGCGGCTGCTCGACTTCCTGAAGCAGATCGGCGAATTCGAGAACACGCTGATCATGGTGCTGTCCGACAATGGGGCCAGCTCGGAGGGCGGTCCCTCCGGATCCGTGAACGAGAACCTGTTCTTCAACTTCGTCCCCGAGTCGCTGGAGGAGAACCTGGCCGTCCTGGACGAGCTGGGTGGGCCCAAGTGGTTCAACCACTACCCATGGGGTTGGACCTGGGCCGGGAACACGCCGTTCCGGCGGTGGAAGCGGGAGACCTACCGTGGTGGGATCAGCGACCCGTTCATCGTCCACTGGCCGGCCAGCATCTCGGCGAAGGGCGAGGTCCGGAGCCAGTACGCGCACGCGATCGACATGGTCCCCACGGTGCTGGAGGCGCTGGGGATCGAACCGCCAACGCAGATCGGCGGTGTGTCCCAGTCGCCGATCGAGGGCGTCAGCCTGGCGCACACGTTCGACGACGCGGAAGCTCCGACCAAGCACGTGGTCCAGTACTTCGAGATGCTGGGTCACCGATCCATCTACCGCGACGGCTGGCGGGCGGTGTGCCCGTGGCCCGGCACGTCGTTCGCGGAGGGGCGGCCGTTCGGGACCCCGATCCCCCCCGAGGTCCTGACCGAGCTCGATGCGACCGGCTGGGAGCTCTACCACGTCGCCGAGGACTGGGCCGAGAACCACGACCTGGCCGCCGAGCACCGCGACAAGCTGATCGAGCTCATCGCGCAGTGGTACGTGGAAGCCGGCAAGTACCACGTCCTCCCGGTGGATGGACGGGGTCAGCAGCGGTTCGCGGACGAGCGGCCAAGGATCGCGGCGGAGAGGACGAGATACACCTACTACGCCGGGACCCAGGAGGTACCGGTGAACTCCGCTGCGCCGATCATCAACCGCCCCCACAGCATCACCGCGGACGTCGAGATCCCCGATGGGGGAGCCGAGGGTGTGCTGATCTCCCAGGGCGGCCTCGACGGCGGGTACTCCTTCTTCGTGAAGGAGGGGAAGCTGCGCTACGTGTACAACTACGTCGCCCGGAAGCACTTCCACGTGGTGTCCGAAGTGCCGGTCCCATCGGGGCGGCACGCGTTGCGGTTCGAGTTCGAGGTGACCGGAGCGCCCGACGTCCGGAAGGGCGTCGGGGCGGCCGGTCGCGGACAGTTGTACGTCGACGGGAACCTAGTCGGGCAGGCAGACATCTCGGTGACGAACCCGATCATCCTGGGGCTGGCGAGCGGCGTCGCGATCGGCTCGGATCCGGGGTCGCGGGTCACGGACGAGTACTCGGGGCCCTTCCCGTTCACCGGAACGATCCACTCGGTCACCGTGGACGTGAGCGGAGATCTCATCGAGGACGACGAGGCGACCATGCGGACGGTGCTGGTTCGTCAGTGAAGCGAGGAGGGAGGGCCGTGATGCAGTCGGAGATGGCGAGGAGGGGGAGCAGGCCGCTGCTATTCCTGCTCGGACTGGCGACGGCGGCCCTCGGGGTCGCGATCATGGTATGGCCGGATCGAACGATCCGCACCGCGGCCCTGCTGATCGGCATCGCGCTGATCCTCGCCGGAGCTGGTCGGATCGTCGGGGCCCTGGTCGCCACGGGCGAGGAGTCGGGCTCGCGGATGGCGATGCTCGTCGTGGGGGGTCTCACGTTGATCCTGGGGATCTTCTTCGTGCGGAACCTCACCAGGAGCCTGGAGGTCATCGTCGTGCTGACCGGTCTCCTGTACGTCCTGGGGGGCCTGGTCGAGCTGTTCCTGGCCGCGGCGTTCGCGGAGGCCGACCGCGGGCTGGCGCTCGTCCTGGGCATCGCTACCCTCGGCGTGGGGATCGTCCTGGTCGCCTGGCCCAACCCGTCCCTGACGTTCTTCGCCGTGGTCGCGGGGATCTACCTGGTGGTGGCCGGGCTCGGGGAGATGCTCCGGGCGTTCCGAAGGTCTTCGGAGCCCACGGTCGGACGCGCGACCGTGTCGATGACGGGTGGTCCCAGCAACGCGACATGATGCACCGCCTCGGTGTGAGGTGGTGCGACCAGCTCGGTCCGAGGGAGGAAAGGCGATGACGATCGGCCCGGTCCAGCTACTGGTGCTTGGGTTCGACCAGCCCGACTTCCGGGGGGAGATCCTCGAGGAGTTCGAGCGGCTGAGGGAGAGCGACACGGTTCGCGTCGTGGACGCGCTGGTCGTGCAGAAGGACGCCGAGGGCGCGGTGACTGCCGTCCAGGGGAGCCAGCTCTCGACCGAGGAAGCCGCCGAGTTCGGCGCCGTGGTCGGCGCCCTCGTCGGCCTCGGTGCCGGCGGCGAGGAGGGGATGGAGCTCGGCGCGGTCGCCGGGGCGGCTGCCGCCGCAGAGGGAGGGTTCGACGCGTTCGCCGAGGAGGGCGCGTGGGACGTGCTGGACGAGATCCCCGACGATTCGGCGGCGGCTCTGATCCTGCTGGAGCACCGATGGGCGATCCCGTTGCGTGATGCCATCGCACGAGCAGGAGGGTTCAGGATCGCGGACGGGTTCATCAGCCCGCTCGACCTGGTCGCGTTGGGGATGGTGACCGCCGAGGAGGCGGAGGAGCTCGCCGCGGCGGAGCGAGGTGCCTGATCGCGATATCGATCGCGGAGAGGAGAAGGCGATGTTCGGACCCGGACGGAGGGTGGCGAGGCGGACGGCCCGGAGGACGTCCCGGCGGGTCAGCCGCCGCCAAGCGATGATGCGGGGCGCGTACGAGGATACCGTTGCCCAGCAGCCCGCTTCCCCGCCTCCGCAGGAGGAACTCACAGCGTCCCAGCAACAGGATTATGCGGTTGAGCTCCAGAAGCTGGCGCAGCTGAAGGAGCAGGGGATCCTCTCGGAGGCCGAGTTCGAGGCCAAGAAGAAGCAGATCCTCGGGATCTGACGGACGGCGGCTCGGCACCCTGATCGGAGGGGCATCATGGGAGGGACGATCGGCGATATCTTGCCGGTGGCCATCGGCGTGGCGCTCAGTCCCATCCCGATCGTCGCCGTCATCCTCATGCTGTTCACGAAGAGGGCGCGGTCGAACTCGCTCGCCTTCCTCGTCGGCTGGATCGGTGGCCTGGTGGTCGTCGGCGGGATCGTGCTGGCCGTCGCCGGCGGGACGGACGTCACGTCGGAGAACGGTGGCGAGTCGACGTTCTCCGGCGTCGTCAAGCTGGTCCTGGGCGTCCTGCTCCTGGCGCTCGCCGTGCGGAACTGGCAGAAACGACCGAAAGGGGATGAGGAACCGCCCACCCCACGCTGGATGGCGGCGATCGACGACTTCACCGCAACGAAGTCCCTCGGCATGGGCATCGTCTTCTCGGGGGTGAATCCCAAGAACCTGGCGCTGACGCTCGCAGCGGCGGCGACGATCTCCGCCTCTGGCCTCTCCAACGGCTCCCAGGTGATCGTGCTGGCGGTGTTCGTCGTCCTGGCCAGCGTGAGCGTCGCCGCCCCGGTGGCGACGTACGTCGTCCTCGGTGACCGAGCGAACGCAACGCTGTCGGATTGGAAGGGATGGCTGATCCGGAACAACTCGGTCGTGATGGCCGTGCTCTTGCTGGTCCTCGCCGCCAAGCTGATCGGAGACGCGCTCAAGATCCTCACGTGATCGTGAGCGGGCGATAGGAGCCTCGGCGATGGGGACGGCGACGGTGGTGGCGTGCTCCCTGCTCGTCTACGCCCTGGTCGTCCGACGTCTCCGGACGACGCCGTTCACCGGTCCCATCCTCTTCGCCGTCGTCGGCTTCGTGGTGGGCAGCGAGGGGTTCCGGATCGTCCGCCCAGTGCGGGAAGGGGGCGTGGCCGAGGTCCTGCTGGAGGTGACACTCGTCCTCGTGCTCTTCTCCGACGCGATGGCCATCAGCCGGTCCCCGTGGGTGCGCGAACGATCCCTCCCGCTGCGGCTCCTGGGGATCGGACTGCCGTTGACCATCCTGACCGGATGGGGGCTCGCGCTCCTCGTGTTCCCCAGGCTGGAGCTGTGGGAGGCCGCGCTCCTGGGCACGATCCTGGCTCCCACGGACGCCGCGCTCGGCCAGGCGGTCGTCTCCGATCGGCGGGTCCCTCGGCTGATCCGACACGGCCTCGGGATCGAGAGCGGCCTGAACGACGGCCTGGCCCTACCGTTCCTCACGATCTTCCTCACGCTGTCGCTCGATGCCTTGGGGCCGGGCAACGTGCGACCCGTGATGGAGCTGCTCCGAGCGATCGTGGCCTCGAGCGCGATCGGCTTCGGGGTCGCGTGGGTCGTCGCGCGCCTGCTCCTGTGGTCGAGCGGGCGCGGGTGGTCGGAGCACCACTGGCGAGCGATCGCCCTGCTCGCCGTGGCGGGGCTGGCCTACGTGCTCGCGGACGAAGCCGGGGGGAGCGGGTTCATCGCGGCCTGGGTGTCCGGCGTGACGACCGGGGCGCTCCTCCGCGACCGGCTGTCCGAGGCCCGTCGGCTCCCGGAGGAGCTCGCCGACGTGGGGACGACCCTCAGCTTCCTCGTGTTCGGCGCGATCTTCCTCGGACCCGCCCTGAGGCACGTCTCGTGGACGGACGTCGTCTACGCGCTGCTCAGCCTGACCGTGATCCGGATGCTGCCGGTCGCTCTCTCGGTCGCCGGCTTGGGGCTCGCTCGCCGGTCCGTGCTCTACGTGGGATGGTTCGGCCCTAGAGGACTAGCCTCGCTGATCTTCGCCGGTGTCATCGTGGAGTCCGGGCTCCCGGGCTCCGGACCCATCGTGGACACCGTCATGCTGACCGTCGGTCTGTCCGTCCTGCTGCACGGCGTCACGGCGTGGTGGGGGGCCGAGCGGTACGCGAACTGGTACGAGGCCGCGGTCAGTACGCGGCCGGAGATCCGGGAAGCCGGCCCGGCCGAGCATCTGGGGGAGCGTGTGCGGACCGTCGTGGATCCGAGCCGCTAGTTGCGAGTCCACCTGTGTCCGAGCGCCGATCTCCCGGTCGCCATCGGCCCCGTCAGCGGACCTGCTCGGACGAACGCGCCGCGGATGCGTGGAGGATCGCTCGGCGGAGCGTGTCCGTCGTCGAGGTCTCCGCGTCGCATGCGAGCACGCCGGACGCTCGAAGGTGCGCGATAGAAGCCAGGTGCGTTGCGGGCACGAGGAGGACCACTGAGACGTGCGGGACAGTTGCCCGGATGAGCTGGGCGACGACGGCACCACCGATCCCCGGGGCGGCCAGGTCCCAGCCGATCACGGCGACCTCCGGTGACAGCAGTCTGGCGAGCTCCACCGCGTGGTGTCCGTGCGTCGTCGAGGCGACCACCGCACCGACGTCGCCATCGAGCTCCGCTCCCAGCAGCGCGAGCCGATCGCTGTCGCGGTCGGCCAGCAGGAGACGTGGGCCGGATGCGCGGGCCGGGGAGACATGTCCCCACTTCGCGGCATGGGAACCGTTGCGCCGCAAGGGTCGATGGGGACTCTGTTCGAACATGCGTCCTCCCGAAGCGCCAGGCGCACCATGGTTCGCCTCCAGCGGACATGAGGATAGACGGCCGGTCCCGCGCACGAAGGGCCTGAACCTGTGCATCCGTCCAAGCCTTGGGTGACGGACTCAGAAGCCGACGTTCTGCGGCAGCGAGACCACGATCGTGATACCCGTCCCGAACGCGATCCCCGCCAGGAACAGCGACACGATGCGAAGCCGGAACGAGCGCCACTTGGTCCCGATCCCCGCGAAGAAGAGTACCGAGGCGAACAGCACGGCCGTCAGGACGAAGTTGTCCCCGGTCTGGTTGGCATCCGTCGCCTCCTCGAAGGAGGCGGACGCCTCACGCTCGAGCTCCTCCGCCGTGACGAGGTCCGCCGGTCGGTATGACGGCAGGTCGAAAGGCGTCCCGGAGGGGATCTCGCCTCCCGGACCATCGGGGTCCGAGGCGACCCACTCCTGGAACGCGGGCACGAATTCCTCCCGGAAGCGCTCCCGCAGGAACTCCGCCCGCCGCTGGTCGCCGGCGGCCATGGCATCGACCCAGGCGAGGAAGGTCTGGACGTCGATCGTGACGCGCTGCCCCCCCTGGGTGGTGGCCCGGAGCGACTCGGAGCGGAGCGCTCCCGCCCGGCTGAACGCCGTGGCCTGCACCCCCGACCACCGGGTTGCCTGGTAGCCGCTCCACGCCGTGAGAACCGTGGCGAGCGACAGCAACACGGCCGCGATGAGCTCCACCCATCGATCCCGCGGCCGCTCGATCTGCGGAAAGAGCCGCTGCATCACCGATGCGAGCCTCGACTCCTCCTCGTCGCCGTCTGGCCCAGGAGCAGGTTCGGACTTGGGGGTCTCTTCGGATGCGGGAGCGGGCTCGGGCACGGGGGCATCGTCCACGCGTGAACACTAGCAATCGCCCACAAGAGAGGGGCACCAAACCGGCGGAGCGGGGCCGTTTCACCCTCTTGGGGTGATGCCCCTCGACGTTGCCGCGGACGAGAGTGGGGCGAGAGACCCCTTCCGAGACGGACCAGCAGAGGAGGCTGCACCATGACGGTCGTCGAGTACCCACAAGGCACGCGCTTCCCCGGCCGCATCGGCCTGACCACGGCGGACTCGTCGCCGGCTTGGCCGGAGCCGATCCGCGCCCCCGAGGGCGCGCCCAACGTCCTGTTCTTCATCCTGGACGACGTGGGTTACGGCCAGCTCTCGACGTTCGGAGGCTTCGTCGAGACGCCGAACATCGACCGGGTGGCCGCCATGGGGCTGCGGTACGCGAACATGCATACCACGGCGCTGTGCTCACCGACGCGTTCCTGCGTCCTGACCGGTCGGAACCACCACTCCAACGGGGTCGCCTCGATCATGGAGACCGCGACCGGCTACCCGGGGTACGACGCGCGCATGCCGTTCGAGAACGGGATGCTCTCCGAGATCCTGCGTCAGCACGGCTACAACACGTTCTGCGTGGGCAAATGGCACCTCAGTCCCTCCGAGGACAACACCCCCGCCGGGCCCTTCCACCGCTGGCCGCTGGGCCGAGGATTCGAGCGCTTCTACGGCTTCCTGGGCGGCGAGACCAACCAGTGGTACCCGGACCTCATCCAGGACAACCGCGAGGTCGAGCCGCCGAACAAGCCCGAGGACGGCTACCACCTGTCCGAGGACCTAGCCGACCAGGCGATCAGGATGATCCTGGATGCGCACGTGAACGCGCCGGAGAAGCCCTTCTTCCTCTACTACGCGACCGGCTGCGGCCACGCACCCCACCACGTCGCCAAGGGGTGGGCGGACCGGTACGCGGGCCGGTTCGACGACGGCTGGGACGCCTACCGGGAGCGGGTGTTCGCGCGGCAGAAGGAGCTCGGCATCGTGCCGCCGGACGCGGAGCTACCGCCGCGTGACCCCGACGTGCCCGAGTGGGACTCGCTGTCGGCCGACGAGCGGCGCCTGTACGCGCGCTTCATGGAGGTCTTCGCCGGGTTCGTCTCGTTCACGGACCATCACTTCGGGCGCATCCTCGACACGCTGGAGGAGATCGGCGAGCTCGAGAACACCATCGTCATGGTCCTGTCGGACAACGGTGCCTCGGCCGAGGGCGGCCCCGCCGGGTCGTCGAACGAGATGCTGTTCTTCAACAACGCTCCCGAATCGCTGGAGGAGAACCTCTCCAGGATCGAGACGCTCGGGGACACCCGCTCGTACAACCACTACCCGTGGGGGTGGGCGTGGGCCGGCGACACGCCGTTCCGCCGGTGGAAGCGCGAGACCTACCGCGGCGGGTCGACGGATCCCTTCGTGGCCGCCTGGCCGAAAGGCATGAAGGCCCGGGGGGAGATCCGCAGCCAGTACGCGCACGCGATCGACATGATGCCCACGATCCTGGACGCCCTCGGCATCGAGCCGCCGGATGCGATCCGAGGCGTCGCCCAGGCCCCCATGGAGGGCGTTTCGTTCGCTGCGTCCTTCGACGACCCGTCGGCGCCGACCGAGCACGTCACCCAGTACTTCGAGATGTTCGGGCATCGAGCCATCGACCATGACGGCTGGCGGGCGGTCTGCCCGTGGCCGGGGGTCGACTTCACGACGGCAGCCACGAAGGGTCGGGCCTTCGGGTCGCCGATCACACCAGAAGTGCTCGACGAGTTGGAGACCGAGGGGTGGGAGCTGTACCGGATCACGGAGGACCCGACCGAGTCGCGCAACGTCGCCGGCGAGCATCCGGACAAGCTGCGCGAGCTGGTCGCTCTCTGGTGGGTCGAGGCGGGCAAGTACCGGGTCCTGCCGATCGACGGCGACGTCAGGTCCCGCCTCGTCGTGGATCGACCGCTCACCTCTCGTCCGAGGACCAGCTTCACGTACTACCCGGGGTTGTCGGCCATCCCGCAACCGGCGACGCCGAAGACGGCCAACCGGCCGCACAGCATCGAGGCCGACGTGACGATCCCGTCCGGCGGGGCCGAGGGCATCCTGCTCGCGCAGGGCGGTGCGGCCGGCGGGTTCGCCTTCTACCTCAAGGACGGCAAGCTCCACTACGCGCTCAATTACGTCGCTCGGGACTTCTTCGAAGTGAGCTCCTCCGACGGCGTTCCCGAGGGTCGGCACACGCTGCGGTTCGAGTTCGAGCCCACGGGTCAGCCGGACTTCGCCACGGGCAAGGGCGCGCCCGGGAGGTTCCAGCTCTACGTCGACGGTGTGATCGTCGGGGACCGGGACGTCCCGCACACCACGCCGATGATCTACGAGCTGGAGGGACTGTCCTGCGGCTTCGACGCCCTGGCGCCGGTGCTCCCCGACGTGTACGAGACCCCGTTCTCGTTCACGGGCACGATCCATTCCGTCACGATGGACGTCAGCGGAGAGCTGATCGAGGACGACGAGACGACCCTTAAGCGCCTGATGGCCCAGCAGTAGAGCCTTTCACCCGGAACGGGTGATGTCGGGGAGGGAGCTCGAAGATAGTTCTAGGTGCATCACTCGACGGGTACCCAAGGCCTACCGCCACAGGAGGTGAGTCCCCGATGAGCAACACGGGTTCGCTCAGACCCACCGATCCATCCGTTCCTGCGGCCCGCTCCCAGCCCCCGGAGCCTGGGGGAACACCGGCCGTCATGCTGATGCGGATCGCCCGCTGGCTGGTCCTGTTCGTCTACGTCATCGCGATGATCTCGGTCGTCGTCCTCCTGATCACGTTCTTCCTCCGGTTGTTCGGCGCGAACCCCTCCACGCCGTTCGTGGAGTGGATGTACCGGAGCGCGGACCGGTTCATGAAGCCGTTCCGGGGGATCTTCCCGCCGGTCGAGACGGGGGGGGACTCAGTGCTGGACGTCTCGGTGCTCTTCGCCATGCTGATGTACGGGCTGCTGGCCGTCGGGGTTCACGCGTTGGTCGAGTGGCTCGACCGCAAGCTGTTCCTCGCGGGTCTACAGCGTGAGAGTCGCGAGCACCGAGGGGAGGGGTCCTCAACGGTGACGCGGGAAGTGACCGACCGCTAGTCGGGACGGCGGCCGCGGACCTCGAGAGCCAGCAGGAGGGCCGTTCATCTGGAGGGGGAGATGCGCTGCGCGGTGCGGCTCCCGCGGTGCACGACCGGGGGTCGGGGGATCCCCGGGGACGTCGGCAGCGGGCGCGCGGCCGGCTCATCCCCGACTCGCCCGTGACATCGCTTCACCTTGCGGCCGCTGCCGCACGGGCAGGGATCGTTCCTCCCGGCCCGCCGGACGGCGAGCAGGAGTTCGGCCTCCTCCCGGGCGAGTTCATCCATGACGTCGGCCGCCGGGCGACCGGCGCGCATCAGTTCGATCATGCGGCGCATCGGGACGTCGATGTGGTGGAAGAACTCCTTGAACCCGGCGCAGAGGTAGTTCAGTCCGGGCTCACCGTCGGGGGTGGTGATGAAGCGGTTCTTCGGGCACTCCCCGTGGCAGGCGAACCGCACGTCGCACTCGAGGCAGTAGCGAGGGAGCGAGTCGCGCTTGTCCTTCCCGAAGTCGAACTGCTGCCGCCCCGAGACGAGGTCCTCGATGCTGGAGTCAGCGATGTTGCCGAGCAGGTAGTCGGGGTCGACGAAGTGATCGCACGAGTACAGGTCCCCGTTGTGCTCGAGGGCCAAGCCCAGACCGCAGGTCTCGTTGAACACGCACATCCCAGACTGTCCGAGGCCGGCCCAGTTGCGCGCGGCCGCCTCGAAGGTCTGCACGAAGATCTCACCGACGTCGTGGCGGACCCACTCGTCGAAGATCGTGGTCAGGAACGTCCCGAACTGCTCGGGCAGCACCGAACGCTGCGAGGCGAACGCACCCCGCAGGTCCGCAGGCGCGCCATGCTCGTCGACCCGCTCCACCACGGGGATGAACTGCATCCAGCTGGTGCCGGCCTCGTCGCGCAGGAACCGGTAGACCTCGAGCGGATACTCGCCGTTGACACGGTTGACCGTCGTCAGGATGTTGTACTCGACGCCGTGCTTCTGGAGGAGACGCAAACCGCGCATCACCTCGTCGAAGGAACCCTTCCCGGCCTTATTGACCCGGTACGCGTCGTGCAGCTCCCGTGGGCCGTCGATGCTGATCCCCACGAGGAAGTCGTGCTCGGCGAGGAACGCGCCCCACTCGTCGTCCAGGAGGGTGGCGTTCGTCTGCATCGTGTTGAGGAACGTCATCCCCGGCTTCCGGTAACGCTCCTCCATCTCCATCGCCCGACGGTAGAAGTCGAGGCCCATCAACGTCGGCTCGCCGCCCTGCCAGGCGACCGTCACCTGCGGGGCGCGATGCATCTCGATCAGCTGACGGATGTACGCCTCGAGGGCTTCGTCCGACATCCGGAACCGATCGCCCGGGTAGAGCTCCTCCTTGTCCAGGAAGAAGCAGTACGAGCACCCGAGGTTGCAGATCGCACCGGTCGGCTTCGCCAGGATGTGCACGGCATCGGGCGACCAGGCCCGATCGGATGCGTGCCCGCCCTGCGGCTGGACGATCGGCAGCGGGATGCGGGTACGCGCGCCGGCCGGCTTGTCCTCCGGATCCATCCGATGAGTCTAGTCTGCGCCCCCGAAGCCCGACACCGTGCGGGGCGGGTGGGCTGGATATCACCCCTTCCGTGTGATGACTGCGCCGGGCCGGGTTCCTAGCGTCCATATGGATGGTGTCTCAGCACGCCGCGAGGAGATCGATGACGCGCCAGCGATCCGGGCTCGGCGAGGTCGGGAGACCGGGCACGGTCGTTGACGGTGGAGGGCGCCCCGGAACCGGCCACCGGGTCGAGCTCCTCGATCCACGTGTCAGGTTCCTCGGTGCTCCTGGGCCGGTGCAGCGCGAGACGGGGACAGATAGGGAGGCGTCATGGCAGATAGGCCGAACATCCTGGTGCTCTGGGGGGACGACATCGGCTGGTACAACATCAGCCACCACAACCGCGGGGCGATGGGCTACGAGACCCCCAACATCGACCGGATCGCGCGCGAGGGGATCGATTTCACCGACTACTATGGGCAGCAGAGCTGCACCGCGGGTCGCGCCGCGTTCATCACGGGACAGAACCCCGTGCGAACCGGTCTCACCAAGGTGGGGATCCCGGGGGCGGATGTGGGCCTCCAGCCAGAGGATCCCACGATCGCCGCGCTCCTGAAGCCGCTCGGCTATGTCACCGGCCAGTTCGGCAAGAACCACCTCGGAGACAAGGACGAGTTCCTGCCCACGAACCACGGCTTCGACGAGTTCTACGGCAACCTCTATCACCTGAACGCCGAGGACGAGCCCGAGCACCCCGACTACCCGAAGGATCCGGCGT
>CAZXFA010000018.1:0-19557 GCA_964640085.1 uncultured Actinomycetes bacterium
ATCCGCGAGGGCGGCCGCACGGTGGGCGCCGGGCGTGTGACCAAGATCGTCAAGTAGGGAGAGCGAGGGGCAGTGGCCGGACCGAGGATCCGCATCAAGCTCCGGGCGTACGACCACCGGATGCTCGACGTCGCGGCGCGCGAGATCGTCGAGCACGTGACGCGCACCGGCGCCAGGGTGGTGGGTCCGGTGCCGCTGCCTACCGAGCGGCGGATCTACACGGTGATCCGCTCGCCGCACAAGTACAAGGACAGCCGCGAGCACTTCCAGATGCTCACGCACAAGCGGCTCATCGACATCGTCGACGCCACGTCGAAGACGGTGCAGGAGCTCCAGCGCCTGAACCTGTCGGCCGGCGTCGACATCGAGATCAAGCTCTAGCGATGGCGCAGATCAAGGGGATCCTGGGGACGAAGCTGGGGATGACCCAGATCTTCGAGGACACGCGGGCCGTGCCGGTGACGGTGATCCAGGCCGGTCCCTGCGTGGTAGCGCAGGTCAAGACGGAGGAGACCGACGGCTACTCGGCGGTGCAGCTCTCTTACGGTGAGCCGCCGCGACGGGTGTCCAAGCCGGTCCGCGGACACTACGAGAAGCACGAAGCCGAGCCGGCCCGCTTCCTCGTGGAGCTCCGGACCGACGACGCCGCCAACTACGCCCCCGGCCAGCGCATCACGGCGGATGTGTTCGCTCCCGGCGAGCGGGCCGACGTCGTGGGCGTGTCCAAGGGGAAGGGGTTCGCCGGCGTGATGAAGCGCCACGGGTTCGGCGGTCTGTCCAGCAGCCACGGCACCGAGCGCAAGCACCGCTCGCCCGGCGCGATCGGGGCCTGCGCCACGCCCTCCCGGGTGTTCAAGGGCATGCGGATGGCCGGTCAGATGGGCAACCAGCGACTCACGGTGCTGAACCTCGAGGTCGTCCGGGCCGATCCCGAGCGCAACCTGCTACTGCTCCGCGGCGCCGTCCCCGGCCCCACGGGCGGGCTCGTGATGGTGCGCTCGGCGGTCAAGGCGCCGGCGGCGACGGGGAGGACCTCCTGATGGCCACCATCCCGGTGCGCGATCCGCAGGGCAAGGAGGTCGGTACGCGCGACCTCGCCCCGGAGGTGTTCGAGGCGAGGGTCAGCGTCCCCTTGATGCATCAGGTCGTGGTGGCGGGGATGGCGTCGATCCGGCGGGGCACCCACTCCACCAAGACCCGCGGCGAGGTCGCCGGCGGCGGTCGCAAGCCCTGGCGGCAGAAGGGCACCGGTCGCTCCCGGCAGGGCTCCATCCGCGCTCCCCAGTGGACGGGCGGCGGCGTCGTGCACGGTCCACGGCCGCGTGACCACGACATGCGCGTGAACAAGAAGATGAAGCGCGGCGCGCTGCGCTCGGCTCTCACCGACGCCCTGCAGAGCGGGAAGCTGGTCCTGATCGCGGACCTGGCGTTCGAGGTCCCGAAGACCAAGGAGGCCGTCGCGGTGCTCGATGCCCTCCAGCTGAGGGGCAGGATCCTGCTGGTGCTGCCGGAGCCGAGCGAGGCCGGAGCAGTGGAGAAGTCCTTCCGCAACATCGAGGGGGTGCGGATCGCGTACGCCCGGAGCCTGGGCGTGTACGAGGTCGTGGCGGCCGACCGCGTGGTGTTCACCCGGACCGCGCTCGACGCGGTGGAGGGCGCGGCGGGCGGCCCCCGCCGTCGGGGAGGTGAGGCGGCGTGAAGACCGCGCGCGATGTCATCATCCGACCGATCGTGAGCGAGAAGTCCTACGCGGGGCTCGAGCAGAACACGTACACGTTCCTCGTGGACCCGCGCGCGAACAAGACGGAGATCAAGGAGGCGATCCAGCAGATCTGGAACGTCCAGGTCGTCTCCGTGAGGACGTTGCACCGCAAAGGGAAGGTGAAGCGTCGTCGCTGGACGCTCGGCAAGCGCCCGGATCAGAAGCGGGCCATCGTGACCCTCGCCGAGGGCGACAGCATCGAGATCTTCGAGGCGGGGACCTGACCCATGGCCGTTCGCAAGTACAAGCCGACCACGTCCTCCCGTCGGGGCGCGAGCGTCTCGTCCTTCGACGAGATCACGCGCGCCAAGCCCGAGAAGTCGCTCCTGGCCAAGGGGCGCAACCGGGCGGGGCGCAACTCGCACGGACGGATCACCGCCCGCCACCAGGGAGGCGGGAACAAGCGCCGGTACCGGGTGATCGACTTCCGGCGGAGCAAAGACGGCGTGCCGGCCAAGGTCGCGCACATCGAGTACGACCCGAACCGGACGGCCCGGATCGCGCTGCTCCACTACGCCGACGGCGAGAAGCGGTACATCCTGGCGCCCGACGGGCTCTCGGTAGGCGACCGTCTCGTATCCGGAGAGGGGGCGGACATCCGGCCGGGCAACGCCCTGCCGCTGCGCAACATCCCGGTGGGCACCACCGTGCACGCGGTCGAGCTGAAGCCCGGCGCGGGTGCTCGCATGGCGCGCTCGGCGGGCACCAGCGTCCAGCTGATGGCCAAGGAGGGCCGCTACGCCACGTTGCGTCTGCCCTCCGGCGAGACGCGGATGGTCGAGGCCACCTGCAAGGCCACGGTCGGCGAGGTGGGCAACGCCGAGCACGAGCTGGTCCAGCTCGGCAAGGCGGGGCGTAAGCGGTGGAAGCGCAAGCGCCCCTCGGTGCGGGGCGTGGCGATGAACCCCGTGGACCACCCGCTCGGCGGGGGCGAAGGCAGGAGCTCGGGCGGCCGGCACCCAACCTCCCCGTGGGGGAAGAAGGAGGGCCGGACCCGCAGGAAGGGCAAAGCTTCGGACCGGTACATCGTCCGGCGGCGCGGGAAGGGACGTGGCTGATGCCGAGGAGCGTGAAGAAGGGACCATTCGTGGACGACCACCTGATGATCAGGGTCGTCGAGATGAACCGGCGCGGCGAGAAGAAGGTGATCCGGACCTGGTCGCGGCGCTCGACGGTCGTTCCCGAGATGGTCGGCCACACGATCGCGGTCCACGACGGGCGCAAGCACGTCCCGATCTACATCTCGGAATCGATGGTGGGACACAAGTTGGGCGAGTTCGCCCCGACGCGCACGTTCCGTGCGCACGCTCGGTCGGAGCGGTCGAGCTCGGCACGATGAGACGAGGAAGCTAGGGAGCGTGGAAGCGAAGGCGACGGTCAAGTACGTGCGGATGTCACCGCCGAAGGCCCGGCGGGCGGTCGACCTGATCCGCGGCCGGGGGGTGGAGGAAGCCCGCCGGATCCTGCGGTTCTCTCCGCTCGGCGCCGCTCGGACGATCGAGAAGGCGCTGAACTCGGCCGTGGCCAACGCCGAGCACCAGCCGGGAGTGGTCCCGCAGAACCTGGTGGTGGATCGGGCCTGGGTGGACGAGGGGCCGACGCTCCGTCGCTGGCGTCCGCGCGCCTACGGACGCGCCACGCGGGTCCGCCGACGCACGTCGCACATCACGCTGGTGGTCAGGACGCTGGGAGAGGAAGGTTAAGTGGGTCACAAGGTCAATCCGTACGGGTTCCGCTTGGGGGTGATCTACCCCTGGAAGTCCAACTGGTACGCCGGTCGCGAGTACGCGAACCAGCTCCACGAGGACGTGTGGGTCCGCAAGCACATCCGCTCCCGGCTCTCGCGCGCCGGCATCTCGAGCATCGACATCGAGCGGAAGGGCGACCAGATCTGGGTCTACATCCGTACCGCCCGCCCCGGCATCGTGATCGGGCGCAAGGGCGCGGAGGTGGACCGGATCCGCAAGGACGTCGAGCGCGTGACCAAGAAACGCGTGGACGTGAAGGTCGAGGACATGAACTCGGCCTCCAGCGAGGCCCGGCCGGAGACCGATGCAACGCTGCTCGCCCAGGGCGTGGCCGAGCAGCTCGCGGGGCGGGTCAGCTTCCGCCGCGCGATGCGCCGGGCCGTTCAGACCGCGATGCGCTCAGGCGCGCTCGGGGTCCGCGTGCAGTGCGGGGGGCGCCTCGGCGGAACGGAGATGTCGCGGCGCGAGTGGTACCGCGAGGGTCGCGTGCCGCTGCACACGCTGCGGGCCAAGATCGACTTCGGCACCGCGGAGGCGAAGACCACGTTCGGCCAGATCGGGGTGAAGGTCTGGGTCTACCACGGGGACGAGATCCCGCAGGCCGAGCAGGAGACCGAGCGGCTGCGTGCCCGTGCGCTGGCGCAGGTCTCCTCCGGTGGTGGGGCCTCCACCGGAGCCCTGATCACCGACGAGACCGAGGCCGAGGAGGCCCGGGAGCCGGCGGCACCCGAGGCCAAGGCGAGCCCGACGGAGACGGTGGAGGCTGAGGGACCGGCAGGCGACTCGTCGGCGGCCGACACCGCGCCGAGCGCAGGTGCCGCGGAGCCGAGGGAGACGACCGGCGAGGCCGGACCTGAGGAGGCGAACGGCTGATGCTCGCCCCCAAGAAGGTCAAGCACCGCAAGGTGCATCGGGGACGGCGCCGCGGCCAGGCCAAGGGTGGCACCGAGATCCACTACGGCGACTACGGGCTGCTCGCGCTCGAGGCCGCCTGGATCACCAACCGCCAGATCGAGGCCGCCCGGGTCGCGATCACCCGACACATCCGCCGGGGCGGGAAGGTGTGGATCAACATCTTCCCCGACAAGCCGGTCACTAAGAAGCCCGCCGAGACCCGGATGGGCTCGGGCAAGGGGAACCCCGAAGGGTGGGTAGCGGTCGTCAAGCCGGGCCGCGTGATGTTCGAGCTGTCCGGTGTCTCCGAGCCGCTCGCGCGCGAGGCGATGTCGCGCGCCGCCCACAAGCTGCCGATCAAGACCAAGTTCATCACCCGGGCGGGAGGTCTCGAGTGATGGCCCGGGTGCGAGAGCTCCGCGAGCTGGGCGAGCCCGAGCTGCTCGAGCGCCTGGAAGGCCTGAAGGAGGAGCTGTTCAACCTGCGGTTCCAGCTCGCGACGGGGCAGCTCGACAACCCGATGCGGATCAAGGCGGTCCGACGAGAGGTCGCGCGGATCCTGACGATCGTGCGGGAGCGCGAGATCGAGGTGGAGCTCGAGGCCCTCGAGACGTTCGAGGCCCAGGGCTCGAGGAGCGAAGCGGTAGCCCTCCCGCAGGAGAGCTCGAGGAGCGAAGCGGTAGCCCTCCCGCAGGAGGAGGAACGGTGAGCGACCAACCGACGACGCAGGTACGGGGCCGGAGGAAGGTCCGGACCGGGGTGGTGGTGTCCGACAAGATGGACAAGACCGTGCTGGTTCGCATCGACCGCAAGGTCCGACACCCCCTCTACAGGAAGATCGTCAGGCGTTCGTCGAAGCTCGCCGCCCATGACGAGCGGAACGAGGCGCATGTAGGCGACACGGTGCGCCTGATGGAGACGCGTCCGCTGTCCAAGACCAAACGCTGGCGCGTGGTCGAGATCGTCGAGCGGGCGAAGTAGGGGGACCGGTGATCCAGCAGGAGACGCGCTGCAAGGTGGCGGACAACACGGGGGCCAAGGAGGTCCTCTGCATCCGCGTGCTCGGCGGCAGCCACAAGCGCTACGCGCGGATCGGCGACGTGATCGTCGGGTCCGTGAAGGACGCGCTGCCCGGCGGCGCCGTGAAGAAGGGCGACGTCGTCCGGGCCGTGGTGGTGCGCACCGCCAAGGAGCGGCGCCGCCCGGACGGCTCCTACATCCGGTTCGACGACAACGCCGTGGTGCTGATCAACGAGCAGCGGAACCCGCGGGGGACCCGCATCTTCGGGCCCGTCGCCCGAGAGCTGCGGGAGAAGCGGTTCATGAAGATCATCTCGCTCGCCCCGGAGGTGCTCTGAGATGCCGGGCGTCGACATCAAGAAGGACGACCAAGTGCGGGTGATGAACGGTAAGAGCCGTGGCCACACGGGCCGGGTGATGCGTGTGCTGCCCCGCGAGGGGCGGGTGCTGGTCGAGGGCGCCGCGGTAGCCAAGAGGCATCAGCGGACCACCGGCCGGCGCTCGGCTAGCGGCTCGCAGCTCCAGCAGGGGGGGATCATCGACAAGGAGCTGTTCATCGACATCTCCAACGTCCAGCTCATCTGCAGGGCGTGCGGGCAGCCCACCCGCGTCGGCCACCGCGTCGAGCGGGACGGCTCGAAGGTACGGATCTGCCGGAAGTGCGGTGAGGAGCTGTGAGCCAGGCCGCCCCGACGCCCCGGATGAAGGCCCGGTTCGGCGAGGAGGTGCTCCCGCGTCTCCGGCGTGAGCTCGACCTGCGCAATCCGATGCAGGTTCCGCGGCTGGAGAAGGTCGTCCTGAACATGGGGGTGGGTGACGCCATCAAGGACGGTCGTATGCTGGAGGCCGCGGTCGACGACCTCATGGTGATCACGGGCCAGCGTCCGGTGATCACCAAGGCCCGGAGATCCATCGCCGGGTTCAAGGTTCGTGAGGGGATGGCGATCGGCGTCAAGGTCACGCTCCGCGGCGACCGGATGTGGGAGTTCCTCGATCGGCTGGTGTCGATCGCGATCCCCCGGATCCGGGACTTCCGCGGGCTGGACCCGTCGTCGTTCGACGGACACGGGAACTTCACGCTCGGGCTGACCGAGCAGCTGATCTTCCCCGAGATCGACTACGACAAGGTCGTGAAGGTGCGAGGGATGGACATCACGGTCGTGACGACCGCGGAGACGGACGAGGAGGGCAGGGCGCTCTTGATCGCCCTCGGGTTCCCCTTCCAGGGGGCCCCGGTGACGACCGCGGCGGCGTCCTGACGCGGAGAGACGGCATGGCGAAGAAGGCGTTGATCGAGAAGCAGCAGCGACAGGCGAGGTTCAAGGTGCGCGAGTACACACGGTGCCGGCGATGCGGACGGCCGCGCGCCGTGTACCGCAAGCTCCTGCTGTGCCGGATCTGCTTCCGCGAGCTCGCCCACGCGGGCGAGCTGCCGGGGGTGACCAAGGCGTCATGGTGAGGCTCGCGACCAACGTCACGGACCCGGTCGGCGACATGCTGACCCGGATCCGGAACGCCAACCTGGCGTACAAGGACGACCTGCCCCTTCCTGCGTCGAAGATGAACCGGGCGATCCTCTCGATCCTGCAGGCCGAGGGGTTCATCGCCGGCTTCGACGAGGAGGGCCAGGGCCTGGAACGGGCGTTCCGGGTCCGGCTCAAGTACGGACCCCGGCGCGAGCGCACGATCACCGGTCTGCGCCGCGTGAGCAAGCCTGGACGCCGGGTCTACGTGGGGCGCGACGAGCTCCCGAGGGTCCTGGGGGGCCTCGGGATCGCCCTCGTGTCCACGTCCCAGGGCGTGATGACGGACCGCGACGCCGCTCGCAAGGGCATCGGCGGCGAGGTCCTGGCGTACGTGTGGTGAGGACGGGAGCGGCGTGAGCAGGATCGGCAAGCAGCCCATCGAGATCCCGAGCGGCGTCGACGTGACGGTCGGCGAGGACGCCGTGGTCACGGTGAAGGGTCCCCGCGGGACCCTGTCCCAGCGTGTCCACCCGGAGATGAAGGTGGTGCGCGAGGACGGCACGCTGCGCGTGGAGCGCCCCAGCGACGAGGGCTTCCACCGCAGTCTCCACGGCCTCACGCGTACCCTGCTGGCCAACATGGTCGAAGGCGTCACGACCGGCTTCGAGAAGCGCCTGGCGATCGTTGGGGTCGGCTACCGTGTGGCGATGAAGGGCAGGGACCTGGAGGTCCAGGTGGGTTTCTCGCACCCGGTCGTCGTCGCTGCCCCGGAGGGGATCGAGTTCGAGACCCCCACACCCACCTCGATCGTCGTGCGCGGCAACGACAAGCAGCAGGTAGGCGAGGTCGCCGCGAACATCCGGAAGATCCGCAAGCCCGAGCCGTACAAGGGCAAGGGCATCCGGTACGAGAACGAGTACGTGAGGAAGAAGGCCGGCAAGGCCGCGAAGGGGGCCGTAGCGTGATGGACGCCAAGGCCAAGCGCACGGCGCGCGTGCGTCGGCACGTGCGGGTCCGGCGCAGGGTCGCCGGAAGCGCGAAGCGCCCCCGCCTCGCCGTGTACCGGTCCAACCGGCACATCTACGCCCAGCTGATCGACGACGAGACGGCCCGCACGCTCGCGGCGGCCTCCGACCATGAGGTCCGGGTCGGCGGGCCCGGCAAGACCGGAGCTGCCAAGGCCGTCGGCGAGCTCCTGGCCGAGCGGGCGAGGGCCGCCGGGATCGAGCGGGTGGTGTTCGACCGCGGTGGGCGTCTGTACCACGGCCGCGTGGCCGCCCTCGCCGAGGGTGCGAGGGAGAAGGGACTCCAGATCTGATGAGGCGGTACGACTCCCAGGGGGAGAAGAGCATCTACGAGGAGCGGGTGATCTCGATCAACCGCGTGGCCAAGGTGGTCAAGGGCGGCCGGCGCTTCTCGTTCGCGGCGCTCGTCGTCGTCGGTGACGGCGCGGGCCGCGTTGGCCTCGGGTACGGCAAGGCCAAGGAGGTGCCCGCGGCGATCTCCAAGGGGGTCGAGGAGGCCAAGCGGAAGATGTTCGATGTGCCGATGATGGGCACCACGATCCCCCACGAGGTGATCGGCGAGGACGGGGCCGGCGTGGTGCTCCTCAAGCCGGCGGCGCCGGGGACGGGCGTGATCGCTGGTGGGCCGGTGCGGGCGCTCGTGGAGTGCGCCGGGATCAAGGACATCCTATCCAAGTCGCTCGGTTCGTCCAACGCGATCAACATCGTGAAGGCGGCGATGTCGGGCTTGAAGAGCCTGAAGCGACCGGAGGAGGTCGCGAGCCTGCGCGGCCGCGACGTCCACCGGGTGGCGCCCAAGCCGATGCTCGAGGCCGTCGCGGCCGCGCAGGAGCGGCTCCAGGCCGCGCGGGCGGCCAAGCTCGAGGAGGTCTACGGTGACCAGGCCGCGGCCTCGCCCGAGCCCGACCGGCGCGGCCCGCGCAGAGGTGGGCGGCGATGAGCAGGCTCAAGGTCACGCAGGTCCGGAGCGTCATCGACCGCCCGAAAGACCAGAAGGCCACGGTCCGGCGGCTCGGCCTGCACCGGATCCGCGACTCGGTGATTAGGGAGGACCGCCCGGAGATCCGCGGCATGATCGAGAAGGTCAAGCACCTCGTGCGGGTGGAGGAGGTGAGCTGACGGTGAGGCTGCATCACCTCCGGCCGGCCGAGGGCGCCAAGCGAGAGCGCAAGCGGGTCGGCCGCGGGCGCGCGGGCGTCCGAGGCAAGACCGCGGGACGGGGCACGAAGGGGTACCTGGCACGGCACAACCCCAAGCCGGGGTTCGAGGGCGGCCAGATGCCGCTCCAGCGTCGCGTACCCAAGCGCAAGGGGTTCCGCAACCCCAACCGCATCGAGTACGCCGTGGTGAACGTCGAGACCCTCGGTCGCGTGTTCGAGGCGGGCGAGGTGAACCCGGAGGCGCTGCACGCCCATGGGCTGATCGCCAAGGGCCGGAAGGTCAAGGTGCTGGCCCGGGGCGAGCTGGAAGCGCCGCTGACGGTCCGCGCCCACGCGTTCTCGGAGGCTGCCAGGGCCAAGATCGAACGCGCCGGGGGGCGGGCCGAGCTGATCGGGTGACGGGATAGGATAGAGGCCTCGTGCTCCGCGCCTTCGTCAACGCGTTCAAGGTCCCGGATCTCCGGAACAAGATCCTGTTCACGCTGCTCATCATCGGCGTGTACCGGCTGGGCTCGCACGTGCCGGTGCCGGTGGTGGACATCGGTCGGCTCCAGGACGCGGCCGAGCAGCAGGGAGCCACGGGGTTCCTGTCGTTCATCGACCTGTTCTCGGGTGGCGCGTTGACCCGGATGGCGGTGTTCGGGCTGGGGATCATGCCCTACATCACCTCCTCGATCATCATGCAGCTCCTGACCGTGGTGATCCCCAAGCTCGAGCGGTGGCAGAAGGAGGGCGAGTCCGGGACCAAGAAGATCAACCAGTGGACCCGGTACGTCACGGTGATCCTGGCGCTCCTGCAGTCCACCGGCCTGGTGTTCCTGTTCCACTCGCCGAACGCGACGACCGGCCTGGGCGTCGACATCTTCCCGGAGGGCGAGTTCACTGCGCCGAACATCGCGCTGATCGTGCTCGTGATGACGGCCGGGACCGCGATGATCATGTGGATGGGCGAGCTGATCACCCAGCGCGGGATCGGCAACGGGATGTCGATCCTGATCTTCGCCAGCGTGATCAGCCGGTTGCCGCAGGACGGGCGGGCGATCCTGCTGTCCGGCGGCACGACGAAGTTCATCGTGGTCCTGGGGATCGGCCTGGCGATCGTCGTGGCCGTGATCTTCATCGAGCAAGGTCAGCGTCGGATCCCGGTCCAGTACGCCAAGCGCGTGGTCGGGCGCCGGATGACCACCGGCGGCAGCACCTACATCCCGCTCAAGGTCAACCAGGCGGGCGTGATCCCGATCATCTTCGCCAGCTCGATCCTGTACTTCCCGACGTTGCTCGCCAGCGTGTACCACGCCACCTGGTTCCAGAACCTGGTGAACAACCACCTGACCAACCAGCGGAGCATGGTCTACATGGCGTTCTACGGGCTGATGGTGGTGTTCTTCGCGTACTTCTACACGGCGATCGCCTTCAACCCGGTCGACACGGCGGACAACCTCCGCAAGTACGGGGGGTTCATCCCGGGGATCCGACCGGGGCCCCCCACGGCGGACTACCTGTCCCGGGTCCTAGCGCGGATCACCCTGCCGGGTTCGCTGTTCCTGGCGGTGATCGCGCTCCTGCCCTCGATCGTGTTCGCGTTCTGGGTGATCCAGCAGTTCCCGTTCGGCGGCACGTCGCTCCTGATCACGGTGGGCGTCGCGCTGGAGACGATGAAGCAGCTCGAGTCGCAGCTCCTGATGCGCCACTACGAGGGCTTCCTGAGGTAGGCGAGACGCGGTGCGGATCATCCTCCTCGGCCCCCCCGGCGCCGGCAAGGGGACCCAGGCGAGGAGGCTCGCCGAGCGGTACGGGCTGTCGACGATCGCCACCGGCGACATCTTCCGCGACCAGATCGCGCGGGGGACCGAGCTCGGCCTCCAGGCCAAGGAGTACGTCGACCGCGGCGACTACGTCCCCGACGACATCACGACCGCGATGGTGCTCGAACGGCTGGATCAGCCCGACGCGCGCGAGGGCTTCATCCTGGACGGGTTCCCGCGGACGGTGCCGCAGGCCCAGGCGCTCGAGCGGGCGCTGGCCCGGCTCGGTAGGCCGCTGCACGCCGTCCTGAACTTCAAGATCTCCGACGAGATGGCCGTCAAGCGTCTGATGGCCCGCTTGGTCTGCCCGAACTGTCGACGGAGCTACAACCTGGAGTTCAAGCCGCCGCGCGTCCCCGACGTATGCGACGTGTGCGGGCACGAGCTGGTCAACCGGAGCGACGACGACGAGGCCACGATCCGCCGGCGCCTGGAGGTGTATCACCGGGAGACCAAGCCGTTGGTCCTGTACTTCTGGGAGCGGGGGTTGCTCCGCGACATCGATGCCGAAGCCCCCGAGGAGGTCGTCGCCGACCGCACGATCGAGGCGATCGCCGACCTCACGGACGACTACGGATGATCGACTACAAGTCCCCCGCGGACCTGGATCGGATGCGGCGCGCCAGCCACATCGTCGCCCAGACGATCGAGCGCGTGCTGTCGACCGTCCACCCCGGGGTCACCACCGCGGACCTCGACGCCGTGGCCGAGGGCTTCATCCGCGAGCAGGGGGCGATCCCGTCGTTCAAAGGGTACGGACAGCCGCCGTTCCCGGCCTCGATCTGCGCCTCGCTGAACGACGAGGTGGTCCACGGGATACCCTCGCCCAAGCGGGTGCTACGTGCGGGCGACCTGCTCTCGCTGGACTTCGGAGCGATCTGGGAGGGGTTCCACGGGGATTCGGCGGTCACGGTGTTCGTCGGCGACCCCCCCTCCGCCGAGGCCGAGAAGCTGGTCCGCGTGACGGAGGAGTCGCTGGAGGCGGGGATCGCCCAGATCCGGCCGGGGGCCCATCTGTCCGACATCGGGGCGGCGGTCCAGCAGGTGGCCGAGGGTGCGGGGTTCTCGGTGGTCCGCGAGTACGTGGGCCATGGGATCGGGCGCGACCTCCACGAGGATCCCCAGATCGCGAACTACGGTGACCCCGGACGGGGCCCGGTACTCAAGCCCGGTCTCGCGATCGCGGTGGAGCCGATGGTGAACCTCGGCGGCTGGGAAACGCGGGTCCTGGCCGACCACTGGACCGTGGTGAGCGCCGACGGCTCGCTCTCGGCCCACTTCGAGCACACGATCGTGGTGACGGAGGACGGGAACGAGGTCCTGACGCGCCGAGACGGGCTTAGCCCAAGGGCCTAGCGTCCTCGACCCCGACGGTTACGTGCGCGGGCCAGGAGCATGAGCCGCCGGCTGGATCGAGGACGACCGGATCCTGGCGCGAGCGCGGATCGAGTCGGCCAGATCCGGAGGGAACGGCGAAGGGGTCGTGTCCGTGCAGCAGGCCGAGGCGTCGGCGGCGTCGGCGAGCCTTCGGGATGTCCGGTGGGGACGAGAGCCCGTCGGAGCGGGCGGGTAGCCTCCGAGCCCTGGATGCGAACTTCGGCCTAGCCTCGCCTCCACGGATCCGACCTTCGGCCCATTCCCCGTGTAGCACGAAGGCCGTACGGTGACCGCGGAGGGGGAGATCCTCCCTCGAGCGATCGGGAGGGGCTATGGCTGCCACAGAGCCCGATGCCAGTACGCAGGCCATCGCCGCGGACGCGGAAACCGACTTCCGGAGGGTCCGGCGCGGGTTCGAACCCGAGCAGGTTCGAGCCGTTCTCGCCGGGCTCACCGGTCGGATCGGGCAGCTCGAGGCGAAGGCCGATGGGACGCAGCGGCTGCTGGAGGACGCGCGACGGGAGCTGGACGCCGCCCGGTCGGAGACCCGACCGGCTCCCCACGAGACGGTGACCGCGCAGGTCAACGAGTTGGTCCGGCGGTTCGAGCAGGATACGGAGGAGCTCCGGCGACGGGCGGAGCTCGAGGCGACCGGCGTCCTCGCCGAGGCGAGGACCGAGGCCACCCGGATCCGAACCCAGGTCGAGCGTGAGGAGCGGCAGGCGCACGCACAGGCCGAGGAGCTGCTCCAAGCGGCGCGCGCGGAGGCGGATCGTCTGCGGAGCCAGCTAGACCCGGTGCGCGAAGCGACGATGGGCAAGATCCGCGAGCTCCGCGACCGCCTGGCGGGCTCGGTCCGCGAGCTCGATCGGGTCCTGGGTGGTGCCGAGGACCAGCTCGTCGTGCTCGGTGAGGCGGAGGGAGACGGCTCGACCACGCACGCCGCGCCCGCCGAACCTCAGCGGTCCCGGAGCGACGTCGTGGATCGGGAGGCACCAGAGCTCTGAGGAAGGGCGAGGGGGAGGTCTCTCTGGCCGCCCCAACCGGGTTGCGGACGTGTCTCCAGGAATCGATGAGGGGGCAGAACGTAGACCGGCCTGATCGGCTCGGCGGCACCCCATAGACGCTCGCCAGCCGTCACCCGTATACTGGCTGGCCGCCTCCGGCCGGAGGCGGTCCCGGCTCGCCCGTGGGCGGGTCGGCGTGTCCCGGAGACCCGAGGATCACCCGGAGCGTGCCGAAGAAGGACGCCATCGAGATCGAGGGCACCGTCACGGAGCCCCTTCCGAACGCGATGTTCCGGGTGGAGCTCGACAACGGGCACAAGGTGTTGGCCCACATCTCGGGCAAGATGCGGATGCACTACATCCGGATCCTCCCGGGGGACCGGGTCCTGGTGGAGCTGTCGGCCTACGATCTGTCGCGGGGCAGGATCGTGTACCGGTACAAGTGAGCCCCGCACGCGGAAAGGTCTGGAGATGAAGGTCCGGCCGTCGGTGAAGAAGATCTGCGACCGATGCAAGGTCATCCGTCGGCGCGGCCAGATCCGCGTGATCTGCTCGAACCCCCGGCACAAGCAGCGGCAAGGGTAGGAGGCACGGCATGGCTCGTATCGCAGGCGTCGACCTCCCGCGGGACAAGCGGGTAGACATCGCCCTCCGTTACATCTACGGGATCGGACCCACCCGCGCGTACCAGATCGTCCACGGCAGCGGGGTCGAGGGCGGAACCAAGGTGCGCGACCTCTCAGAGGACGAGGTCAGTCGTATCCGAGAGTTCATCGACCGCACCTACAAGGTCGAGGGTGACCTGCGCCGCGAGACCGCCCAGGACATCAAGCGGAAGATCGAGATCGGTGCCTACCAGGGGATCCGACATCGCCGGAGCCTGCCGGTCCGGGGCCAGCGGACCCATACCAACGCGCGCACCCGGAAGGGTCCGCGGAAGACCGTCGCCGGGAGGAAGAAGGTCGGGAAGAAGTAGGGACGGGGGGGGACCGCCATGGCGAAGCCGAAGGCCAAGAAGACCAAGCGCCGCGAGAAGAAGAACGTGGTCCACGGGCAGGCCCACATCAAGTCCACGTTCAACAACACGATCATCACCATCACGGATCTCCAGGGCAACACGATCAGCTGGGCGAGCGCGGGCAACGTGGGGTTCAAGGGCTCGCGCAAGTCCACCCCGTTCGCGGCCCAGCTCGCGGCGGAGGCCGCCGCCCGCAAGGCGCAGGAGCACGGACTCCAGAAGGTCGACGTGTTCGTGAAGGGTCCCGGCTCCGGACGGGAGACGGCGATCCGCTCGCTCGCAGCCACCGGCCTCGAGGTGGCGGGGATCCAGGACGTCACACCGGTGCCCCACAACGGGGTCCGGCCCAAGAAGCGCCGCCGCGTGTAGCGGCGGGCGGCCCGCCGTCGAACGGGTCGCGGGGCTCGAGCAGCGGAGCGGTAGCCCCCAACAGAGAGCCTGCGGGGCAGGAGTGGATGATCCCCCGCGGAGGAGGTAGCCAGTGTTCATCGTCGCGAGGCCACAGATCCAGGAGGAGCCCGTCTCCTCGATCCGGTCGAAGTTCGTCATCGAGCCGCTCGAGCCGGGCTTCGGCTACACGATCGGGAACTCGCTCCGCCGCACGCTGCTGTCCTCGATCCCGGGGTCCGCGATCAGCTCGGTCCGGATCGAGGGCGTGCTGCACGAGTTCTCGACGATCCCCAAGGTCACCGAGGACGTCACCGACGTCATCCTCAACCTGAAGGAGCTCGTGATCCGCAGCGAAGCGGACGAGCCCGTCACCGTGTACCTGAAGGCCAAGGGCCCGGGCGAGGTCACGGCGGGGGACATCGCCCCGCCGGCGGGGGTCGAGATCCTGAACCCCGAGCTGCACATCGCCACCATCGGCAAGGGCGGCTCGCTCGAGATGGAGATGACCGTCGAGCGGGGCGTCGGCTACCGGATGGCCGACAGGAACAAGAAGCCCCGCGATCCCATCGGCGTCATCCCGGTGGACTCGATCTTCTCCCCCGTCCGGCGCGTGAGCTACGCGGTGGAGAACACGCGCGTCGAGCAGATGACCGATCGCGACCGCCTGATCCTCGACGTCGAGACCGACGGCTCGATCGCCCCGCGCGAGGCGGTCGCTTCGGCGGGCGGGACGCTGCTCGAGCTGGTCCAGCTCTTCGGCGACCTGGCGGAGGCCCCCAGCATGCAGGTGGGGCCGGCCGAGGACGAGTCGGTGCCCTCGGACTACCAGATCACGGTCGAGGAGCTCAACCTGTCCGTCCGCTCGTACAACTGCCTGAAGCGAGAGGGCATCAACTCGGTCGGCGACCTGGTCCAGAAGTCCGAGGCCGAGCTGATGGACATCCGCAACTTCGGCCAGAAGTCGATCGACGAGGTCAAGGGCAAGCTCGAGGAGCTCGGGCTCGCGCTCCGGGAGGAGTAGTCGGATGCCCAAGCCCACGAAGGGCCCGCGCCTGGGCTCCGGCCCCGCCCACCAGCGCCTGATGCTGCACGGCCTTGCGGCGCAGCTATTCGTCCACGAGCGGATCGACACCACCGAGGCCAAGGCCAAGGCGGTGCGGCCGGTCGCCGAGAAGCTGATCACCTTCGCCAGGCGCGGCGACCTCGCGGCGCGGCGGGAGGTGCTGCGGAAGATCCCGGACCGCGACGTCGTGCACAAGCTGTTCAGCGAGATCGGACCGCGCTACGCCGACCGGAACGGTGGCTACACGCGGATCCTCAAACTCGGGCAGCGCAAGGGCGACGGCGCGCCGATGGCCCGGATCGAGCTCGTCGAGGCCGAGTAGCCCAGCGCGCGATGGGCGCGCCTCGATCAGAAGCGGTGCGGTCGTGATCGTGCGCCTCCGGCTCGCCTACGACGGGACCGGTTTCCGCGGGTGGGCCCGACAGCGCCACCAGCGAACGGTCCAGGCTGTCCTGGAGGCGGCGCTGCAACGCTTCCTGGCGGACATGCCCAGGTTGTCCGTGGCCGGGCGCACCGATGCGGGAGTGCACGCGCGCGGTCAGGTGGTCTCGTTCGGGGTGGCCGACGACGTGGACCTTCACCGGCTGCAGCGCTCGGTGAACGCGATGCTCGCGCCGGAGGTCGTGGTGCTGGTTGCCCGTCCCGCCCCGGAGGGGTTCGACGCCCGGTTCTCGGCCACCGCCCGCGAGTACCGGTACCGGATCGATGTAGGGCCGTGGCCGGACCCGTTCTCGGCGCGGTACGTCTGGCATCGTCCCGGGGAGCCCTCGCTGACCGCGATGCGCCTCGCGGCCCGGTACCTGATCGGGGAGCACGATTTCGCCTCGTTCTGCCGACGGCCACCCGACGGCTCCTCGACCGTCCGGCGGCTCGAGCGGCTCGCGGTGGCCCGGCACGGGGAGCGGATCGAGCTGGTCGCACGGGCCAACGCCTTCGCCCACCAGATGGTCCGGAGCGTCGTCGGCACGCTGGTGCAGGTGGGGGAGGGCTCGCGCGATCCGGACGAGATGTCGGAGGTGCTCTCGGCGCGGGACCGCGCCGCCGCCGGACCGCCCGCCCCCGCCCACGGGCTCACGTTGGAGCGTGTCGTCTACGGGCGCCGCGTCCGCTAGCGTGGTCGCGACTTGCGTGTTGAGACCGGCGAGATCGGTGGCGGTCGTCCGAGCGCGGTGTGTGTTCCTAACCCCATCGTACGCATCGAGCCACTGTGGGAGCGGGACGAGCCTGACCCGTTTGGGCACGACGGGCGTGGGGTAGGCGACCGGAGAAGTACCCTGCGAAGTGCGGTCGACCACGGGTCGGCGGTGGGGGAGTTGCTCGAGAAGGAGGGAGGCTGCGGTGTACGGGCGAACAGCTACCGGAAGGCGGGCCCTGTCGAGCGCTCGGGCGCTGGTGGTCGCCGGACTGGTCGGAGCGCTCCTCGGTGCCCTCGTGCTCCCGGGCGGCGTCGCGACGGCCGAAGGCCACGTCGAGACGTTCGTGTCCCTCGACCCGGCCGGGGGAGAGTTCCCCGAGGGGATCGCGGTTGACAAAACCGGCAACGTCTACGTGAGCATGATCCTGCTCGACCAGATCTGGAAGATCGATCCGAGCGGTGATCGATCTATCTTCGCCGAGTTCGGAATCCCGGGGACGGGGCCGGCCGGGCTCGCGATGGATGCCGCCGGCAACCTATTCGTCGCCGCGTCGGGCCTGGACCTCGCAACCGGGGTCACGGACCCGGCGGCTCGCGGCGTGTACCGGATCGATCGGGACGGGACGATCGAACGCCTCCCGGGCACCGAGGCGATCGTGTTCGCGAACGACGTGGCGCTCGACAAGCGCGGGAACGTCTACGCGACCGACAGCGCCCGCGGTCAGGTGTGGAGGATCGCGCGCGGCGATGCGGCCGAGCTTTGGGCCGAGGGGCCGCTCCTGGAGGGGGACGGCAGCGCCGGATTCGGCTTCCCGATCGGGGCGAACGGGATCGCGTTCCGACACGGCCGCATGCTCGTGGCCAACACCGAGCGCGGGCTGCTCGCCGAGATCCCGATCGAGCCAGATGGGAGCGGCGGGGTCCAAACGCTGTTCGCGGGGTCGCCCGCCCTGGTGGGGGCGGACGGGATCGCGTTTGACGTCCGCGGTGGCGTGTACGTGGGCGTCGGCGTGCAGAACACCGTGGTCCGGGTCGACGGTGACGGCTCGATCGAGACGCTGGCGACCGACGATGATGGGCTGAACCAACCCAGCACGGTCGCCTTCGGGACGGGGATGAACGAGCGCAGGACGCTGTTCGTGGCCAACTTCTCGATCTTCTCGCCGGCGCCGACCCCGGGCGTGCTGAAGCTCTCCGTGGGCGTGCCGGGACAGCCGGTCCCCTGAGGACCGGCGTCGATGGGGGGTGCGGGCGCTTCCTCGTAGATCCGTCACCAAGCCCCATTCGGTGATGGCTGTACTTCGGAGAGTTCCGATCCCGGCCCTAGGGCTCGATCAGGCTCCGGGCTTGAACACCATCGCGGCGATCACCAGGAGCAGCACCCCCAAGTCGATCCTCGAGACCGCGAAGATCCTGGAGACCATCGCCCTGACCTGCGGGTCGTCCGGTCCCTTCTCGTCGATCTCGGCCCCGATCCGGCCGGCGAGCGGCCCGAGGAAGAAGGCGCCGGTCACGAAGGTGGCGGCGTAGCCGAGTAGCCCGACCAGGATCCACAGATCGCGGAAGGCGATCGCGGGCGAGTAGGCGACCATCACGATCCCGGCGGCCAGAACGAACAGCGAGGCGGGCATCGCGTACTGCGTCCCCGCCTTCTCGATGTCCTTGGCGAACCCGGCCAGCTTCTGCGTGTCCTTGGCTCGGGACAGCCGGGTCGCGTAGTACTGGAAGAATGCGCCTGCCCCCACCCAGATGACAGCCCCCAGCACGTGGATGTACTTGAAGAGCTTGTACAGGTTCGCGTCGAATGCCAGCACGTTCATCGATCCCCCCCGAAGCCCGCCTTCGTTGCTGCCTAGCGCGGGACACGAGGGTGATGCGACGGCTCGGTCAGGCGAACGGGTCGGCGATTCGACCCCTTCGAAGTTGCGGAACTCACGATCGCGGGTCCGCAACGTGCCCACGCCATTGCCGCATGAGCGCCGCCAGCCGCCAGCCTGTCGCCGCTCTGGGCCTACTCGCCTCCGTGCCTCTTCCTACCGCCGAGCTCCTTTGACGCCAGGACGAAACCGCAGGTAGCATTAGGCGTCGGCCGCCCCGGCCGGCATCTTCGCGTATGAAGACCTACTCGCCGAAGCCGCGCGACATCGAGCGCCGCTGGTACGTGATCGACGCCAGCGGGGCCGTCCTCGGTCGCCTGGCGACCGAAGCCGCCGCGATCCTGCGGGGCAAGCACAAACCGATCTTCGCTCCCCACATGGACACCGGCGACCACCTGATCGTGGTCAACGCCCGCGAGGTCCGCCTGACGGGCGGCAAGGAGGAGAAGAAGGTCGCCTACCGACACTCCGGCTACCCGGGCGGGCTCACCGAGACGACGTACGCGCGGCTCCTGGCCGAGCGACCGGTCTATGCGGTCGAGAAGGCGATCAAGGGAATGCTCCCCAAGAACCGGCTCGGTCGGGCTATGGCGGGCAAGCTGAAGGTGTACGCGGGTCCCGAGCATAGGCATGAGGCCCAGCAGCCGCGGCCGCTCCAGCTCGGCCAGGTCCCACGGTGGGATGGGCTGCCCGCGCGGGCGGCCGAGGTCGAGCCCGGGGCGCTGGCGACGGAGCCGGCCGCGGGCGCCGCGACCAAGTCGACCGCCAAGAAGTCGACCGCGAAGAAGGCCGGAACCGCGAAGAAGGCCG
>CAZXFA010000018.1:19657-23942 GCA_964640085.1 uncultured Actinomycetes bacterium
AGTCGACCGCCAAGAAGTCGACCGCGAAGAAGGCCGGAACCGCGAAGAAGGCCGCGACCGCCAAGAAGTCGACCGCCAAGAAGTCGACCGCGAGGAAGTCGACCGCCAAGAAGTCGACCGCGAAGAAGGCCGGAACCGCGAAGAAGGCCGCACCCGCCAAGAAGTCGACCCCGAGGAAGTCGACCGCCAAGAAGTCGACCGCCAAGAAGTCGACCGCCAAGAAGACGACCGCCCGGCGAACGAAGAAGGAGAGCTGACGTGGCGCAGATCGCGACGGGTCGTCGGAAGGAGGCCGTGGTCCGGGTCCGCTTGGTCCCCGGCTCCGGCGAGTTCCGCCTGAACGGGCGCTCGCTCGAGGAGTACTTCCCGACCCGGGCCCACCGGATGGTGGTCTCGGGCCCGCTGCGCCTGGTCGGCCGCGAGAAGGAGTTCGACGTGATCGCCCGGGTCGAGGGTGGAGGCGTTTCCGGGCAGGCCGGAGCGCTCCGCCTGGGGATCGCGAGGGCGCTGATCGAGCTCGACCCCGCCCTGCGTCCCACCCTCAAGGCAGAGGGCTATCTCACGCGGGACGCACGGGAGAAGGAACGCCGCAAGTACGGGCTGAAGAAGGCCCGCAAGGCGCCCCAGTACTCCAAGCGCTAGCGGCGACCGTCCCCTTGCACACGGAGGAACGAAGGCGGGGGCCCGCCCCTCCTTCATCTCCCAGCGGGTGACGTGTCTCGGACGTCAGCAGCGATCGATCCTCACGGATCGATGCCCCCCAGGTCGCCCGTCAGGATGTCCATGCTGTCCAGCTTGATGTGCTCCACGACCCCGAAGTGGGTCAGGCTGGTCAGTCGGACCGACCAGTTCCCGTTGGGACACACGTCTCTCGAGCTCTGAGTGGGCGGTGGCGGCAGGGTCACCCTGAGCGTGATCTGACCGTCGCTCGGTGGGATGTCGTGGTCGGCCCCGTCACGCCGTCCTCGAACAGGAGGGATCGATCCAGAGCCACGTTGCCGGGCTTGTCCAGGCACTCGTAGGTCGCTTCCACCGAGTCGGCGGTCAGGGACGCGGCTGAGCAGCGTGGCCATCGCTCAGGGACGTTCTCGCCGGCGCTCCGCCCGCGTCGGCCCACCCAACGCCTGCGAGCCTCCAACCTTGGCTGCCTGCGAGTAGGTACCTCGTTCGATGTATCTGCGATCCCCCGTATAGGAGCTCGTGCTCCTGCATCCTCTGCCGGACGAGATGATCGGATGTTCGGGATCAGGGCTCGCCGGGCTGCGCGTCGAGGTCCTCTTCGCCCCACTCGAACGGGCTCGAGAGGATCAAGCGGGCCTGGACCTCGTACCCGACGGGCACGAACAGGTAGGCGGGGCCGAAGCGGTAGGGGTCCTCGCCCCCACCCTTCATCAGGACCGGGATCCCCTCGTCCTCCAGCCGCGCCTTGGCGATGTCCCCTTCCGGGATCGAGGCCGTCGTGAGCACGAGCACGAGTTCCTCCGCCATACGGACATCGTGCCACGCCGCCGGGCGGACGACCCCTCGTTCGAGCGAGACATCGACATCCATCGATGTCTGTGCTAGGATACGGCATCGATACACGTCGATATCTCCGGAACGAAGAGGTGTGGCCGGATGGTCCGTGAGCTGGAGGTGCTGGAGGAGGCGCCGGCGGCATGTTGCGCGCCGCTGGCGACGCCCGCGATGTCCGAGGAGGACGCCCGGACCACCGCGAGCGTCTTCAAGGCCTTGTCCGACCCCCACCGGGTCCGGATCGTGAACCTGCTCGCCACCGCCGACCGGCCGGTCTGCGTGTGCGATCTGACGCCCCGGCTCGGGATCGGCCAGCCCACGGTTAGCCACCATCTGAAGAGCCTGGTCCGCGCCGGGCTGCTCGAACGGGAGCAGCGGGGCGTCTGGGCCTACTACTCGGTGAACCGCGAGGCGCTCCGGCGCCTGGCCACGATCTTCGAGCTGGAGGGGGCGATGGCATGAGCGAGACGCGCGAGCGGGTCCGCGAGCACTACCGGGCCGCGGCGCTCGAGGTGGCGAAGAGGGAAGGCGGCTGCGGCTGCGGCTCCGACTGCTGCGACGGGGAGGTCGCCCTCTCCCCCGAGGCGAGGCTGTACGCGCCGGAGCAGCGCGCGGAGCTCCCAGACGCCGCGCTGCTGGCGAGCCTCGGCTGCGGCAACCCGACGGCGGTGGCCGAGCTCCGGGAAGGCGAGACGGTGCTCGACCTCGGCTCCGGCGGCGGGATCGACGTGATCCTGTCCGCCCGGCGTGTCGGTCCCACGGGGAAGGCCTACGGCCTGGACATGACCCAGGAGATGCTCGAGCTCGCCCGGCGCAACGCCACAGAGGCCGGTGTGGCGAACGCGGAGTTCCTCGAGGGTTACCTGGAGGCCGTCCCGCTGCCCGATGCCAGCGTCGACGTCGTGATCTCGAACTGCGTGGTCAACCTGTCGGAGGACAAGCCGAAGGTGTTCGCCGAGATGGCGCGGGTCCTGCGCCCCGGCGGGCGCCTCGGGGTCACCGATATCGTCGCCGCCGACGAGCTCGCACGGGCCGAGCGGGCGGAGCGCGGGAGCCACGTCGGCTGCATCGCCGGTGCGCTCTCGTTCGACGAATACGAGCGCGGGCTCCACGACGCCGGGTTCGAGGCGATCGAGGTGGTGCCCACCCACGAGGTCGCGGACCGGATGTCAAGCGCGATCGTGCGAGCCAGGAAGCCGTGATCGGAAGGAGGCTGTCGATGGACCGGGAACCCGGATGCCCTCCGGAGCCGCTCTGTCCGGACTGCCCGCCCTGCTGCTGACGGCGGGGACGGATCGAGCCCACGACCTACGGGGCTGAGGGCCGGATCCCGAGCTCGTCCATCAGGGCGCGGACCCGCCGGCCGATCTCATCGCGGATCGGTCTGACCTCCTCGACCCGGCGCCCGGCGGGGTCGTCGAGCTCCCAGTCGAGGTAGCGGACACCCTGGAAGACGGGACACGAGTCCCCGCACCCCATCGTGACGATCACATCGGCCTCGCGGAGGACCTCGTCGGTCCAGCGCCGCGGCCTCGCCGACGAGATGTCGACCCCCACCTCGGCCATCGCCGCGACGGCCGCCGGGTTGACCTGAGCGGCCGGGTCCGATCCACCGGAGAACACCTCAACGGCGTCCCCCACCAGGTGCCGGAGCCACCCCGCCGCCATCTGGGATCGCCCGGCGTTGTGGACGCACAGGAACACGACGCGCGGCCGCTCGCTCATCGAACGTCCCCTCCCGGCTCTCGGGCCCACCGCCAGTATCCAGCGGCGGGCTCGCGATGTCCTGCCAGGCCGGGCGTTCCCCTCCCGCCCTCCGGTAGCCTTGCGCCCCGATGGGACGCCTGTTCGGCACCGACGGTGTCCGTGGAGAGTTCGGACAGGACCTGACCACGGACCTGGCCCGCGACCTGGGCCGGGCGGCCGTGACGGTGCTCCGCCGCCGCGAGCGGGAGCACCCTCGCTTCGTGATCGGGCGCGACACACGGGCCTCGGGGGTGCTCCTCGAGGGAGCCCTCGTCGAGGGGATCGCGGGCGCGGGCGGCGACGTCCTGCTGGCCGGCGTGGTGCCCACGCCGGCGGTGGCCTACCTCACGACCGGCCTGAAGGCCGCCGCCGGAGTGGTGATCTCGGCCTCCCACAACCCGCCGAAGGACAACGGGATCAAGCTCTTCGGGCCCTTGGGGTACAAGCTCCCCGACGAGCTCGAGGACGAGATCGAGAGCGAGCTCGGACGGGTTGGGACGGCCGGCGGGGCGGGGAACGTCCTGCCCGTGCCCCCTGACGCGCCCGACTACCTGGCACATGTCGTCGGCGCGGCGGAGGGTCGTTTGGACGGGATGCGTGTCGTCGTGGACTGCGCGAACGGGGCCGCCTCGACGTTCTCGCCGGCGGCGCTCCGGATCCTGGGGGCCGACGTGATCGCGGTGCACGACGCGCCCGACGGCACGAACATCAACGTCGCCTGCGGGGCGCTCCACCCGGATGTCGTGGCCACCGTCGTCCGGGAGGCCGGAGCCGACGTGGGGGTCGCGCACGATGGGGACGCGGACCGCGCGCTGTTCGCCGACGGGGAGGGCCGCGTGATCGACGGTGACCAGGTGCTCGCCGCGTGCGCGATCGCGATGAAGGCCGACGGGCGCCTGTCCGGGGACCAGGTGGTGGCGACCGTGATGTCGAACCTCGGCTTCCGGCGGGCGATGCAGGAGCACGGGATCCGGGTGATCGAGGCCCCCGTCGGCGACCGGTACGTGCTCGAGCAGATGCTGGA
>CAZXFA010000018.1:24042-31102 GCA_964640085.1 uncultured Actinomycetes bacterium
GGGGACCGCGGCCGGGTCCTCGTGCGGGCATCGGGCACCGAGCCGCTGGTCCGCGTGATGGTCGAGGCCGAGACCGACGAGCTCGCCCGCCGCTGCGCGAAGGCCCTGGGGAGGATCGTCCACCGGGAGCTCGGCTGAGGGGCCGCCCCGGCCCGTCGGGGCACTTCCAACGCCCTCCGGCGGCCCCTGCTAGGCTCGAACTCCGATGTGCGGCATCGTGGGCTACGTGGGCCCTGACCAGGCGCTCCCCGTGGTCCTGGAGGGCCTTCGGCGCCTCGAGTACCGGGGCTACGACTCGGCCGGGGTGGCCCTCTTGGACGGCGGGCTCGCCGTGGTCAAACGGGCCGGGAAGCTGTCCGAGCTCGAGGCCGCCCTGGCCGACCGCCGGCCCCCGGCCGGGACGGTGGGCATCGGGCACACGCGCTGGGCCACGCACGGCGCCCCGAACGACCGCAACGCCCACCCCCACGTGGATTGCCACGGCCGGATCGCCGTGATCCACAACGGGATCGTCGAGAACTCCGCGGAGCTGCGGACCTCCCTCGAGAAGCGGGGGCACCGCCTGGAGTCGGACACCGACACCGAGGCGGTCGCCCACCTGATCGAGGAGCAGGAGGGTCTCCTCTCCGATCGGGTCCGAGCGGCCGTCCGCGAGCTGGAGGGTGCCTTCGCGCTGGTGGTCGTCTCGGCCGACGATCCGCAGGTGATCGTCGGCGTGAAGGTCTCCTCTCCGCTCGTGGTCGGCGTCGGTGAGGGCGAGCACGTGCTGGCCTCCGATATCCCGGCCGTGCTCCAGAAGACCCGCACGGTGGTCCCGATAGCCGAGCGGCAGGTCGTGGAGGTCCGCGCCGGCGGGTTGACGGTCACCGATCTGGACGGCAACCCCGTCGAGTCGGAGCCCTTCGAGGTCGACTGGGACGTCGAGCGAGCCCGGAAGGGCGGCTACGACGACTTCATGCTGAAGGAGATCCACGAGCAGCCGGGCGCGATCCGCGACACGCTCGTCGGTCGGGTGCACGAGGCCGGGATGCTGGCCCTGGACGAGATCCACATCGACCCGGAGGTGCTCCGGGGGGTGGACAAGGTCTTCGTCGTGGCCTGCGGGACCGCGTTCCACGCGGGGCTGGTCGCCAAGTACGCGATCGAGCACTGGACCCGGATCCCGGTCGAGATCGACATCGCCTCGGAGTTCCGGTACCGGGACCCGGTGCTCGGACCGGACACGCTGACCCTCGCCGTGAGCCAGTCGGGCGAGACGATCGACACGCTGGAGGCCGCCCGGCACGCGGCCCTGCAGGGCTCCCGCGTCCTGGCGGTGACCAACACGGTCGGCTCGTCGCTCACGCGCGAGGCGGACGCGGTGATGTACACGCACGCTGGTCCCGAGATCGGGGTCGCGGCCACCAAGACCTTCGCCACCCAGATGGCGGCGCTGCATCTCGTGGCGCTGTACCTGGCGCAGGTGCGCGGCTCGATGTACCCGGTCGAGATCGTCGAGGTGCTGGAGCGTATGCGCGAGCTCCCCGGCCAGGTGGCTCGGACCCTCGCGCTCGACGGGCAGATCCGCGGGATCGCCGAGCGGATCCATCGGGCGAACGACGTGCTGTTCATCGGACGTCATACCGGGTACCCGGCGGCGCTCGAGGGCGCCCTCAAGCTGAAGGAGATCAGCTATGTCCACGCGGAGGGGTACCCGGCCGGGGAGCTGAAGCATGGCCCGATCGCGCTCGTCGAGGAGGGCGTGCCGGTGATCGCGGTGGCGACCGAGTGCCACGTCTACCCGAAGGTGCTCTCGAACATCCAGGAGGTCCGCGCCCGGGGTGCGACGGTGATCGCGGTCGCCACCGAGGGCGACGAGGAGATCGGCGCCCTGGCCGAGCACGTCCTGTTCGTCCCGCGGGCGCCCGAGCTCCTGGCTCCCGTCCTCGTGACCCCGCCCCTCCAGCTCTTGGCCTACCACGTCGCCAAGCTCCGGGGCTGCGACGTCGACCAGCCCCGCAACCTCGCCAAGAGCGTCACGGTCGAGTAGGGGGGCTACGCTGGGGGCCTGATGGAGATCCTCGGCCTCGGGGTGGACATCTGCGAGATCGCCCGCATGGAGCGGGCCCTGACCCGGCACCCGGCGATGCGCGAGCGCGTCTTCACCGAGGAGGAGCGGGCCTATTGCGACACGAAGGCCCGCCCGGCCGAGTCCTACGCCGGACGGTTCGCCGCCCGGGAGGCCGTGATCAAGGCGCTCGGCGGGTACCGCGGCAAACGCTGGCAGGACATCAGCGTCACCCGGGCACCCTCCGGCGCGCCCGCGATCCGGCTGGAGGGGAACGCGAAGGTGCGAGCGGACGCGCTCGGGATCGAGCGCGTGCTGGTCACGTTCACGCACGAGAGGACCAGCGCGGTCGCGTTCGCCGTGGCGGTGGGAGCGTGAGGCAGGTCCTCACCCCGGCCGAGGCCGGGGCGCTGGATCGCGCCACGCAGGGGCGTGGGATCTCTGCGGCGACCCTGATGGAGAACGCCGGGCGCGCGGTGGCCGACGCCGCGGTGCGGTTGGCTGGGGGGACCTACGGTCGCCGGGTGGTGGCGGTCTGCGGGAAGGGGAACAACGGGGGCGATGGGCTGGTCGCCGCCCGGTACCTGGACGCCTGGGGCCTGCGGGTGACGGCCGTGACGCTCGCGCGCGGCGAGCAGCTGCGGGAGCCGGCCGCCTCGAACCTGGAGCGGCTCGTCCACACGGGTGTCCGCGTGCGCCCCGTGGGGGTGCTGGGACGCGAGTTGGCCCGGGCCGACGTGGTGGTGGACGCGGTGTTCGGGACGGGGTTCCGCGGTGTGCCGGAGGGTGAGACCGCCGCCGCGATCTCCGCGATGGACGACGCCGGTGCCCCGGTGGTGGCTGTGGACATCCCCTCGGGGGTGGAAGGCGAGACGGGCGTGGTCCAGGGGGTGGCGGTGCGGGCCGATCTGACCGTCACCTTCGGAGCGCCCAAGCCGGGAGTCGTGCTCCTGCCCGGCGCCGAGCTGGCGGGGGTGGTGGAGGTCGCCGACATCGGGTTCCCCACGGACCTGATCCGGAGCGACCTCGCGGTGGTGGAGGGCTCCGATGTCGCGAGATGGCTGCCGCGCCGGTCGATCGAGACCCACAAGCGCGCGGCGGGCTACGCGGTCGTGATCGGCGGCTCCCGCTTGATGACCGGGGCCGCGATCCTGATGGCCCACGCCGCGTACCGGGCCGGCGCCGGCCTGGTCGCCGCCGCGGTACCCGACGGGATCCTGCCGGTGGTGCAGGGCGCGGTCCGCGAGGCCGTGTTCGCGCCGCTGCCCCAGACGGATGCCGGGACCGTCGCCGGCGGCTCCGAACGGCTCGAACGGGTCCTGGGCGAGGCCGGCGCGGTCGCGATCGGCCCCGGGATGACCACGGACGAGCGGACGGCGGCGTGGATCCGCGGGATGCTTGCCCGCAGCGAGGTCCCGGTCGTCCTGGACGCCGACGGGTTGAACGCGTTCGCCGGACGGGCGGACGAGCTCGCCGAGCGCGGGGCGGAGCTGGTGCTCACCCCCCACGCCGGGGAGTTCGCCCGCCTGGTCGGCGTCCCGACCGGAGAGGTCGAGGCCGACCGGGTGGGCCACGTCCGCAAGCTCGCCGCCCGGGCACGAGCGGTGGTGCTCCTCAAAGGGACGCGGACGCTCGTGGGGACCCCGGAGGGCGAGGTCCGGATCAACCCCACCGGCGGACCGTTCCTGGCCAGCGGCGGGACCGGCGACGTGCTGACCGGCATGATCGCGGCGCTCCTGGCTCGCGGCCTCCCGCCTGCCGACGCGGCCTCGGCCGCCGCGTTCGTGCACGGCGTGGCGGGGTCGCTCGCCGCCCGGGAGCGCGGGGACGGGACGACGGCCGGGGACGTGCTCGAGCGGATCCCCGAGGCCCAGCGGGAGGTCGCAGGGGGGTGAGGCGGTACCGTCCGACGGTGGTCGAGGTCGACCTCGAGGCGATCCGACACAACGTCCGCCGGCTGAAGCCCGCCCGGGCGGAGCTGCTCGCCGTGGTCAAGGCGGACGGCTACGGGCACGGGGCGGCCGAGGTCGCCCGGGCCGCGCTCGAGGCGGGGGCGAGCCGGATCGGGGTGGCCCTGGTCGAGGAGGGCCTGGGGCTGCGCGAGCGGGGGATCGTCGCCCCGATCCTGGTGCTCTCGGAGTTCCCGCCGGGCTCGGGGAAGGAGGCTCTGGCTGCCGGGCTCACGCCGTCCGTGTACACGGAGGAGGGGCTCCGGGGGCTCGCGGAGGCCGCGGGCTCGATCGGACGGCCGGTCGGCGTGCATCTGAAGGTCGACACCGGGATGCACCGCGTGGGCCTGTGGCCGCCGGAGGCGGCGTCCGGCTTCGCCCGGGCGATCTCGGAGGCAGGGCTGGCGCTCGAGGGCCTGTGGACGCACTTCGCGGTGGCGGAGGAGGACGAGGCGGCGACCCGCGAACAGCTGGACGAGCTGCTCGCGGTCCGCGACGCCCTCCGGGCGGACGGGCTCGAGCCGGCGCTGGTGCACGCCGCCAACAGCGCCGCGACGATCCTGTACCCGGAGTCGCATCTCGACCTGGTGCGCCCCGGCGCCGCGATCTACGGCATCGATCCGGGCGGCGGGCTGGGGCCGAGGTTCGGGCTGCGGCCCGCGCTCACCTGGCGCTCGGCCGTGACGATGGTCAGGCGGCTCCCCGCGGGGGAACGCCTGTCCTACGGTTGGCGATACCGGCTGGAGCGGGACGCCACGATCGCCACCGTCCCGGTCGGCTACGAGGACGGATACCGGCGCGTCCTCGGCGGTCGGGCCGAGGTCTTGATCGGCGGCGTCCGTCACCGGGTGGCGGGTACCGTGACGATGGACCAGCTCCTGGTCGACTGCGGAGACCAGCCGGTCACCGTGGGGGAGGAGGTCATCCTGATCGGCGCCCAGCGTGGCGAGCGCATCACGGCCGAGGAGCTGGCCGGTCATCTGGGCACGATCGGCTACGAGATCGTCGCGGCGATCGGCGAGCGCGTGCCGCGGGAGCACGTCGGGTGAGCCGCCGCTCGGCGATCACCGCCGGGGTCGCCGCCGGGGCGGTCGTTGGAGGTGTGGTCGGCCGCGCCGTCCTCAACTCGCGGCGCCGCGCCCGTGACCCCGAGGCGCACGAGCGCCTGTCCGCGTTGCCACCCGAGGCCCTCGGTCCGGTCCGCTCGTCGGACGGGACGGAGCTCGCGGTCCGGGCCTCGGGGGCGGCCTCGGCCCCGGTCCTGGTCTTCGCGCACGGGTTCAGCCTCGACCTGACCGCCTGGCACTACCAGTGGACGGGGCTGTCACGCAGCTTCCGATGCGTCGCGTTCGACTTCCGCTCGCATGGGCGGAGCGGGCGGGCCGCCGATGGGAACCTGTCGCCCTCGGCGTTCGGCCGCGACCTCGCGGCGGTGATCGAGACCGTGCAGAGCGAAAGGCCGATGCTCGTCGTGGCGCACAGCATGGGCGCGATGGCGACCCTGGCGCTGGCGGAGATGCGACCGGACCTGGTGACCGAACGCCTGGCGGGCGTGGCGTTCGCGGGCGCCGCCGCCGGGGACCTCCTGCGCGGTGCGATGGGTTCGCTGACCTCGCTCCTGCGCCCTCGGTTCGGCTCGATCGCGGAGGCGGCTCGGCGCGTGGACCACCTCCGCCGGCACGTGCTGAGCTCCCGGAGCGACGTGGGCCAGCTGGTGGCCCGCGTGACCCAGTTCGGCCCCCACGCGTCCCCGCACGTCGTCGACCACGTGGTCGCGCTCGCCGCGCGCGCTCCCTCCGAGGTGTGGACCGACGGGCTGGCGCGTCTCATGGACCTGGACCTCCGGCACGCGGTCCGCCACGTGCGGGTCCCGGCGCTGGTACTAGTCGGAGAGCACGACCGGGTGACCCCGCCGGCGACCGCCGTCGCGCTCGCGGCCGAGCTCCCGGAGGGGCGGCTCGAGGTGATCGAGGGCGCCGGGCACATCCCGATGATGGAGGCGCACGAGGAGTTCAATCGGCGGCTCGCCCGCTTCGCCGACGGGGTCCTCCGCGGGGAGCGCGCGTGATCACCGCGGTGTCCGGGATCCGGGTCGGCAACTGGACCGACCCGGAGGGCGTGACCGGGTGCACCGTCGTGCTCTGCCCGCCGGGGACCGTGGGGTCGTGCGACCTGAAGGGCGGGGCACCGGGCACCCGGGAGACCGACGCGATCCGACCCGGCACCGTCGCTCCGAACGTCCACGCCGTCCTGCTCACCGGGGGCAGCGCGTTCGGCCTGGCGGCGGCGGACGGGGTGATGCGGTGGCTCGAGGACCGTGGGGTGGGCTTCGACGCCGGCGCGGCGCGCGTGCCGATCGTCCCCGCCGCGGTGCTGTTCGATCTGGCGGTGGGCGACCCGCGCGCCCGGCCGGGCGCGGCCGCGGGCATCTCGGTCTGCGAAGCGGCGAACGATGGCCCGGTCGCCGAGGGCTCGGTCGGGGCGGGGACGGGAGCCACGGTAGCCAAGCACCCGGACCCGACCGCGGGGTGGAAGGGCGGGATCGGTACCGCCGCGGTCGTCGAGGATGAGGTGACCGTGGGGGCGCTCGTCGCGGTGAACGCGCTCGGCTCGATCACCGAGGACGACGGCGCCACGATCGCCGAGAACCGGAACCCGGAGGCCGAGCCGTGGAGCTGGCCGGGGGCGAACACGACCCTGGTGGTCGTCGCCACGGACGCAGCGCTGACCAAGGAGCGCGCTCAGCTGCTCGCCCGGGCCGGGAACGAGGGCGTATCGCTCGCGGTCCGGCCCTCGCATACGATGATGGACGGGGACGTGGTCTTCGCGCTCGGCACCGGCGGGGTCGAGGCGGCGCAGGCTGCCATCGAGCGCATGGCCGCCGCCGCGGTTGCCGAGGCGATCCGACGGGCCGTCCGGCTGGCGGAGCCGGTCGGTGGCGTGCCCTCGATCGGGGAGATGGAGCGGTAGCGCCACAAGGAGGAGGCGCTCAAGCGGCGAAGCGGTAGTGCCACAGCCTGGAGGAGCCATGAGGTCGTTGGAGGAGGCCGCCCGCGAGGCCGCC
>CAZXFA010000018.1:31202-35883 GCA_964640085.1 uncultured Actinomycetes bacterium
GCCACAGCCTGGAGGAGCCATGAGGTCGTTGGAGGAGGCCGCCCGCGAGGCCGCCACGTGCACCCGGTGCCGGCTCTCGCAGGGACGGACGCAGGTGGTCTACGGCGTCGGGAACCCGAACGCCGATCTGATGTTCATCGGCGAGGGCCCCGGGTACCACGAGGACAAGCAGGGGGAGCCGTTCGTGGGCGCCGCCGGTCAGCTGCTCAACCGCATGCTCGCCGAGATCGACATACGCCGCGAGGACGTGCGGATCACCAACGTGGTGCTCTGCCGCCCGCCCGGCAACCGCGATCCCTACCCGGACGAGATCGAGTCCTGCTCCGCCTGGCTCTCCGAGCAGATCGGGCTGGTCGATCCGGTCGTGATCGTGACGCTCGGCAACTTCGCCACCCGGACGATCCTGAGCAAGCAGGTCTCGATCAGCCGGGTTCGCGGGCAGCGGTTCCCGTGGAACGCCCGGACGGTGATCCCGACGTTCCACCCCGCCGCGATCCTCCGCGGGGGCGGTGAGAGCTCATCCCAGATGGCGGCCCTTCGCTCGGATTTCCAGGAGATCCGCCGGGCGCTGGCGGAGCGGCCGCAGCCGGCGGAAGAGCAGCTCGGGCTGTTCTGATGCGCCTCGAGCTCCTCGCGCCCACGGCCGAGGACACCCGCGCGATCGGGGAGCGTCTGTCCGAGCTGTTGCGGCCCGGGGACGCCGTCGCGCTCACCGGCGAGCTCGGGGCGGGCAAGACCACGTTCGCCCAGGGCGTGGTGCGCGGGCTCGGCTACGGCGGACCGGTCGTGAGCCCCACGTTCACGCTCGTGCGCGAGTACCGCGCGGAGCGGGTCACGGTGTTCCACGCCGACGTGTACCGGCTGGACCTCGTGCAGGAGGTCCTGGACCTCGGGCTCCAGGAGATGCTGGACGATGACGGGGTGCTCCTGATCGAGTGGGGCGACGTGGTCGAGGCGCTCCTGCCCACGGACCACCTGGTCGCGGAGCTCACGGTCCCCGGCATCTCCGAGGAACGGGCGATCGCGATCCGGGGGGTCGGTCGGGCGTGGGACGACCGCTGGGGCCGGCTCGAGGCCGTCCTCGGGCCGTGGAGGGCGGCCGCGTGATCGTGCTCGGGATCGACACCTCGACGAACCACACCTCGGTGGCCCTCGGTGCGGACGACCGCATCCTGGCGGCGGTCCAGTTCGCCGGAGCGCGGAAGCAGGATCACGTGGTGTCGGCCGTGCAGGAGCTGCTCGGATGGACCGGGGTGGAGCTCTCGAGCGTGGGCGGCGTGGTGGTGGGGTTGGGTCCGGGCCTGTACACGGGGTTGCGCGTGGGCGTGACGGCGGCCAGGTCGCTCGCCCAGGTGCTCCACCTGCCGGTCGTCGGCCTGGTCTCCTTGGACGTGCTCGCCTTCGCCGTCCGGTACACGCGCCGGCTCATCTGTGCCGTGCTGGACGCCCGGCGGGGGGAGGTCTTCTTCGCCGCCTACCGGAGCGTCCCCGGGGGCGTGATGCGGGCGTGGGAGTACCGCGTGGGGCCGCCGGAAGCGCTCGCGGCCGAGCTCGAGGCCCTCCGTGAGGACGTGCTCCTGGTCGGGAACGGTGCCATCCTGTACCGGCACGAGCTCGAGCGGCCCGGGGTGGGCATCGAGTTCGCCTCGGCGGCCCTGGCCCACCCGTGGGCCTCCGCGCTGGTGGAGCTGGCGGCCCCGCGGTTCCTCCGCGAGGAGACCGATCGGCTCGTGGACGTGGTACCGCTGTACCTGAGGAAGACCGATGCGGAGATCACCTGGGATCAGCGAGCTCGGGGCGCCTCGGCTTGAGGTGACCCCGATGAAGCGCCGCCACCTGCGCGGCGTGATGGCGATCGAGCGTCAGGTGTACCCGCGTCCGTGGAGCCCGAACCTGTTCCTGTCGGAGATGGCCGAGTCCCGCAACCGGTGCTACCTCGTGGCCCGGCTCGACCGGGAGGTGGTCGGGTACGGGGGGATGATCTGCTACGGGGAGGAGGCGCACATCACCAACGTGGCGGTCGACCCCCTGCACCAGCGGCACAGGATCGCGTCCCGGCTCCTGCACGACCTGATCGTGGCCGCGGTGGACCTGGGGGCGGAGGCCGTGTCGCTCGAGGTGCGCGTGACCAACTGGGGGGCGCAGCGCCTGTATGGCCGGTTCGGGTTCCGGCCGGTGGGCGTTCGCCGGAAGTACTACCAGGAGATCGACGAGGACGCGTTGATCATGTGGCTGGACGGCATCCGGACCCCGGCGTACGCGCGACGCCTGCGCGCGATCATGGAGGACGTCCCCGAGGGCATCCGCCCGGAGGCCGAGAACGGCCCGTGAGCGTCCTTCCGTGAAGGTTTTAGGGATCGAGACCTCGTGCGACGAGACCGCGGTCGCGGTCGTCGATGACGGGCGCGTGCTGGCGAACGTGATCGCTAGCCAGACCGACCTCCACCAGCGGTTCGGTGGCGTGGTCCCCGAGCTCGCGAGCCGGGCGCACGTGGAGGCGCTCGCCCCGCTGATGGACGAGGCGCTCGACCGGGCCGGCACGCGGTTCGCGGAGCTTGACGGGGTGGCGGTGACGATCGGGCCGGGGTTGGTCGGCGCGCTCCTGGTGGGGATCGCCGCCGCCAAGGCGGTCGCGCTGGCCACCGGCGCCCCGCTGATCGGGGTGAACCACCTCGAGGGCCACGTCTTCGCGAACCACCTGGTCCACGGCCCGGACCTCACGCCGGCCGTCTGCCTGATCGTCTCGGGCGGCCACACGATGCTGGTCCACATGCCCCAGGACCACCGGTACGAGGTGCTCGGCCAGACGGTGGACGACGCCGCGGGCGAGGCCTTCGACAAGATCGCGCGGTTCCTGGGTCTGGGGTTCCCGGGTGGCCCGGCGCTGGACCGGCTGGCCCGCTCGGGGGATCCGCGGGCGATCGCGTTCCCTCGGGCGATGGCCGACTCGGGCGACTTCGACTTCTCGCTTTCGGGGCTGAAGACGGCGGTGATCCGGTACGTCAGGGCCGAGCGCGAAGCCGGCCGGGAGGTCGACCCGGCACACCTGGCCGCCTCGTTCCAGGAGGCGATCGTAGATGTCCAGGTGACCAAGACGATCGCCGCCGCCAGGGACCGCGGCGTCGGCACGGTGTTGCTCGGCGGCGGCGTGGTGGCCAACACCCGCCTGCGCGAGCAGCTGGGGAAGGCCGGCCGTGAGGCGGGGTTGCGGGTCCTGTTCCCGCCCCTCGAGCTGTGCACCGACAACGGGGCGATGATCGCCGGGGCGGGCGCCTCGCGGCTGGCGCGTGGCGAGCGCACCGGCCTCGACGTGGGAGCCGACCCCGGACTGGCGCTGCGATGACGACTTTCCTGGTCACCGGCGGGGCAGGGTTCATCGGGTCGCACCTGTGCGATCGGCTGCTGGCCGAGGGGCATCGCGTGGTGGCCGTGGACGATCTCAACTCCGGCCGGATCGCGAACCTGTCCGAGGCGCGCGGCTACGGGCAGGCGTTCACGTTCTTCAACATGGACATCCGCGCCGAGGGCCTGCGCTCCCTGTTCGAGCGGCACCGCCCCGAGGTCGTGATGCATCTGGCGGCCCAGCCCTCGGTCCCCGACTCGGTCAAGGACCCGGTCCACGATGCGAACGTGAACGTGATGGGCCTGCTGAACGTGCTGGAGTGCTGCGTGGGGACCGGCGTCCGGAAGGTAGTCTTCGCCGCATCCGGGGGGACGATCTACGGGGAGCCGAGGAAGATCCCCACCCGCGAGACGGCGGTAGGCTCGGGCCGTCCGATCTCGCCCTACGGGATCAGCAAGCGGGTTGGGGTGGACTACCTCGCCCACTACGAGCGGTTCCGCGGCATCGCCGCCACCTCGCTCGCGCTGGCCAACGTCTACGGACCGCGGCAGGACCCGCACGGGGAGGCGGGGGTGGTGGCGATCTTCGCCTCCAAGATGCTCACCGGAGAGCGGCCCACGATCTTCGGGGACGGGAACCAGACCCGCGACTACGTCTTCGTGGACGACGTCGTCCACGCGTTCGCGCTGGCCGCCGAACGCGGCGACGGGCGTCTGGTCAACGTCGGCACGGGCCTGGAGACCTCGGTGAACGGCCTGTACCGACTGCTCGCGGGGATCGCCGGGTTCACCGGCGATCCTGCGACGGGGCCTCCGCGCTCGGGCGACCTGCGGCGGAGCGCGCTCGACGTCTCGCTGGCGGCCGAGATCCTCGGATGGCGTCCCTGGACCCATCTCGAGGACGGGCTGGGGGAGACGGTCGCCTTCCTGAAAGGGGTGTGAGCCGGACCGGCGCCGACGGCCATCGATGGGGGGATTTCCCGCATCCCATCGCGGCCTTGAGGCCATCAGGATGGAGCGGGATGGCCACACTCGAACGCCTCGGCCCCTCGGACCCAACGGATGCCAGCCGGTGGTTGATCGTTCGCGGAACGCTCAGGGAGGCTGACCTCGAGCCGCTCCTAGACGGGTCCACGGCAGCGGAGCCATGTGACGTGACGCTCGATCTCCTCGATCTGGAGGAGTTGACGTTCGGTGGTCGCTGGGCGATCCGTTGCCTGGCCGACGACCTATGGCGGCGGGGACGCGTGCTCACGGTTCTGGTTCGGACCGAGGATGGCCTCGCGGAAGCCTTGCGTTCGAGCGCCCACCTCCACCTCGTGGTCCAAGGATCTCCGCT
>CAZXFA010000018.1:35983-43389 GCA_964640085.1 uncultured Actinomycetes bacterium
GGCTGGAGGGTCCGCAACAGCTCCCCGGGCTCCTTGCCGACCGCGGTGGCGAGGACCTCGACGTCGGCCGCCCGGAGCACGATCCTGTTCTCCACGCGTTGGCGCCGTTGCGCCCGGACCTGCTGGACGAACTCCTGAACGAGCACGCCCTCGCGCGTGCCGAGCGACTCCAGGGCGGTGAGGTCGATCGTCGCCTCAGCGCGTCCCTCTACCGCGCGCAGGATATCCGCTAGGAGCCGGTCGGGGGGCATGCCGTAGAGCGTGCACAGGGCGCAGAACCGCTCGAGGGTGATACTACGCTCGCCTCGCTCGTACCCTGCCACCGACGTGGCCTTGAAGCGCCCACCGGATAGCGTTGCGACGTTGCGGAGGGTGAGTCCGCGTGCACGACGAACACGCCGGAGGGCCGAGCCGATCTCTCGTGCGAGTGCTTCCAATCCCGTCCTTCCTGTGCGCGTGCGCCTGTGCGCGTGCGACGATAGCGCCAACGGGGGGGAAGCTCCAGCATCCTACGCGTCGATAATGGAAGCACGCCATCGTACGTCGGAGCAACTTGCGCCGTATCCTCCCTACGCTGTTGCTTCCTCGTAGGGGGCGTCTCGGCCCCGAGTGAACGCGTCGCGCGTCCATGTCCCCTCGTTCGCAGCACGTTCACGATCTTGGGGGTTGCGAAGAACGCATTCCGCGTTCTATCTTGTCTCCCGATACACCATTTGCGGTAGACCCGAGCCAGAGGGTTTCGGGGCGATCCCATCGGGAAGTGTAGGTCCGGTACCTGACCGACCGTCTGACATCCGAGGGGCCGGCGATGGTCCGGTCGCCGAGGGCCGGGCGGGGAGGAACGTGATGGAGTTGGTCGGCCAGACCGGAGCGCCTTCTGTACTCAAGGCGGTGCGGGGACTCTCCCGCGGCGTCGATGCGGCCCGCGATGCGGATGAGGCGATCCGGGGCGTGGTCGAGTGGATCCGGGCGTCCATCGAGCATGACGCGGCCATCGCTCTGGCTCAACCCGACCCCGCGGGGCGTCTCAGGACCACGTGGCGGCACGGGCCGGATCCCCATGTCGCCGACCCGAAACGCACCGGCCGCCGACGGGTGGTGTTCCGATCGGCTCGACCGGCCAGGCTGCGCATGCCACAGACGTCTCACGACGCGCTCGCCATGTTCCCGCTCGTGGGGCGCGACCGCGTCATCGGTGTCCTGGAGATCCTGGCGTCGGGACGCGCCGTCGACGCGTGGTGGGATGTCCTGGAGATCGCGAGCGACCGCCTGGCCGCAACGCTCGACAACCTCTGTGACATCCAGGAGCTTCGACGAGAGGCCGACTCGCTTGGATGGGCCTCGATGCTCGGACGTGACCTCGTCCGGGCCCCCACCCCCAGGGCTGCGGTCGAGATGGCCGTCCGCGTGGTCTCCGAGCGGTGCGACACGCCGGTGGCTGGGTGGTATGAGGAGGAGGAGGAACGTCTCGCGCTCACGGCCATGTGGGGACTGGGCCGGGGGAAGCGGGGGAAGCTGCGAGAGCTGATGCCCCGCCTGCCGCGCTGGCGTTCGCTCTCCGAGGCCGACCGGCGATCCACCGAACGAGCCTTCGCCGACATCGTCGGTGCCCGGCGCGCCGCGACGATGGACGCGGGCAGCGCCGTGTTGATCGCGGCGACCCGGACGCCCCACGTGGCGAGCTCGCTCGAGATGGTTGGCTGGTTCCTCCCGAGCGTCCTGCGCTCGCTAGCCCCGCTGGCCGAGCGACGCGCCAGACAGCTCGACAGGGGGATCGCTTGGACAGCCCACGAGCTGCGTTCCCCCCTGCTCGGCGTTCGGGCGGCGCTCGAGCTCGTCCTGAGCCACGATGGGACGTCGTCAGCGGACCGGCGGGTCCTTCGAAGCTCCATACGCGAGCTGGAGCTGGTGGACGAGACCACCCGGTCGCTCTTGGCCTGGGCGTCGGGGGCCCGGCCCCTCCGCCGTCGCCAGGCCGACGTCGTCCGGGTAGTGGAGGAGGTGGTCGAGTCCTCCCGTCGGGAGGCGCCCGGCCGTGGCATCGTGGTCCTCGCTCGCGAGCGCGTGATCGCGCCGGTGGACATCACCACATTGCGTGCGGCTATCGGCAACATCCTGCGCAACGCACTCGCGTACGGGGATCCTGGGACGAAGGTGGAGGTCACGATCGAGCGCAGCGGCACCAGCGTGCTCCTCGGCGTGAAGGACGAGGGCCCGGAGATCCCCAGGTCCGAGCGAGGGACGATCTTCGATCCATTCGTTCGCGGCAACGATCCTCAGGATGGGACTAGCGGGAGCGGCCTGGGCCTGTACATCGCCCGTCGGGTGGTCGAGGCTCACGGAGGGCGGATCTGGCTCGAATCCGATCCGGCGGCTACGACGTTCTACGTGCAGCTCCCAGTAGAGAGGAGGCGGGCGTCACGACGACTCGCGTCCTGATCGTCGACGATCACACGCTGTTCGCCGAGGCCATCAGGGTGGCCCTGGAGGATGTGGGCATGTCCGTTATCGCCGTCGTGCCGACCGGCGAAGAGGCCCAGGCATGGGCTCTGCGCTCGCGCCCCGACGTCGTTCTGATGGATCTCGGGCTCCCCGATCAGAGCGGCCTGTCGGCTGGCCGAGCGATCCTGGAGCGCTGGCGGGACGCGAAGATCCTCGCGCTCACCGCCCTGGCCGACCGGCCCGCTGCGGACGAAGCCCTGCGGATGGGGTTCCGTGGCTACCTGACGAAAGATACCGGCGTCCAGCAGTTCGTGAACTCCGTGCGGTCGGTGCTGGACGGCCATCTGGTGCTGCCGCATCGTCTCGGCCCCGGCAGTCGACGGTCCCCAGCGGAAGAGGAGGCGGCGCTCCTCGCGTCGCAACTCACGCGGCGCGAGCTGGAGGTGCTGGGGCTCCTCGTGGATGGCGCGAACGGGCCGATGGTCGCCGACCGGCTGGGTATCAGCCGGAACACCGTGCGGACGCATATCCAGAGCATCCTCACGAAGCTGCAGGTTCACTCCCGCCTGGAGGCGGCCACCTTCGCCGTCCGCCACCGGCTGGTGGCGGTCCCGACGCCCGGGGGGAGTCGGAACGGCCAGATCCGCTGAGGCAGCGCCGGGGGTGATCCGGGTCGGCGGTACGTCAAGTGGCGTAGCGAAGCTACCGCTCGCGAGGGTCGGCGGGGGGAAAACCAGACCCTAGGCTGGCGGACGCAGTCCCTCCATCTCGACGTCGCCGGAGGTCGCCGTGCGGATCGCCGTCATCGGAACCGGTCGCGTGGGTCTCGTCACGTGCGTCGCACTCGCGAGCCTCGGGCACGAGACCGTGGGGACGGACGTCGACGAGGGGAAGATGGATCTGCTCCGGAAGGGGACGCCTCCCTTCTTCGAGCCGGGTCTGGAGGATGCTCTGAGCCGGGAGCTGGCGTCGGGTCGTCTCTCGTTCGAGACGGAGGTGCGCGAGGCTCTCCGGGATGCAGAGGTCGTGTTCATCTGCGTGGGCACCCCCTCGCGGGCCGACGGGCACGCCAATCTCCTCGCGGTAGAGCAGGCGGTTCGCGAGATCGCTCGCCACGCGATGGACGGTGCCGTCGTGGTGGAGAAGTCGACGGTCCCTGCCGGCACCGCAGAGAGGGTGCGGCAGATCCTGATCCGCGACGGCGGCGGCCGACAGGTGTTCGTCGCATCCAACCCCGAGTTCCTGCGTGAGGGGATGGCCCTGCGCGACGCCCTCGTACCTGACAGGATCGTGATCGGGGTTGAGTCGGATCGCAGCCAGGAGGTCCTGCAGCGCCTGTACGAGCCGCTCACGCGCGCCGGCGCGCGCCTGATCGTGACGAACACGCCGACGGCAGAGCTTGCCAAGCACGCGAGCAACGCGTTCCTCGCCCTGAAGATCTCCTTCGCCAATGCGCTGGCTCGGCTCTGCGAACGCACAGGTGCGGATGTCGAGGCCGTGGCCGATGTACTTGGTGCTGACCCACGGATCGGTCGCGCCTTCCTGAGCGCCGGCCTCGGGTACGGCGGCTACTGCCTGCCGAAGGACGTCGCGGCACTCGAGCGTCTGGCCGCCCGCCTCGGCTACCCGTTTCCTCTGCTCCAGGAGATCGAGCGTCTGAACCAAGAGGCCGTCGAGGCTGTCGCCGCGCGCATCGAGGAGGCCGTCTGGAACCTCGAGGGGAAGCGGATCGCTCTGCTGGGGCTCGCGTTCAAGCCGAACACCGACGATGTGCGCTCCGCACCGGCCCTTGAACTGGCGCGACGGCTACTCGCTTCCGGCGCACAGGTCGTCGGGTACGACCCACAAGCGGGGGACTACGCGAAGGAGGAGGTTCCAGGATTGGAGCTTGCGGGGAGCGTCTACGAGGCGGCTGCCGCCTCCCATTGCCTGGTCGTCGCGACCGAGTGGGAAGAGTTCCGGGATGTGGACCTCGCCGCGCTCCGGGACGCCATGGCTCACCCGGTGGTCGTGGACGGGAGGAACCTGTTCGATCCGGCCGAGATGGTCGCTTCGGGGTTCTGGTACTACCCGACCGGGCGTTCCGTGGAGATGCCGGAAGCCCCGGTGCGACTTCCGGAGGGCGCGGGAGCCGTTGAGCGCGACGTCGATGGCATGACCGAGCAGATCATCCCTCGATGAGGGACGCGAGACCGGCCCCAGCGGCGGCGACCCACGTGCCATCATGCAGACGACGTATGCGCGATACGTCGTCGGAACCGTGTCGGGCACCGCTCGGCTGCCTACCCTTCTCGCACTTGCGTAGCCGGTGAGGTGAGATGGCGGACGATCCGTCACGCATCCGCATCGTCCTCGCGGACGAGCAGTCGCTGTTCCGCGAAGCTGTTCGCGCGGTGCTGGAGAACGAGGCTGACATCGAGATCGTGGGCGAGGCTCGGGACGGCCTTCGCGCCGTCGCCGAAGCCGAGCGGACCACGCCGGACATGGTGCTGCTGACGTCCGACCTCCCGAACTGCGATGGCATCCGAGCGACGCACATGATCAGGGAACGGCTGCCGGAGACCCGGGTCCTGGTCCTGTCGACCGACGAGGATCTTGGCGTGCTGGTCGATTCCCTCGAGGCTGGAGCGAGCGGTTACCTCACGAAGATGTGTCCGCTCTCGGACCTGATCGAGGCGACCCGGGCCATCCATCGAGGAGAGACCCTCGTGCCGCCGCGGATGCTCGGACCGCTTCTCACCAAGCTCATCCGGCGGCGCCGTGAACACGATGAGGCTGCCAAGCGGCTGGGGAAGCTGACGAAGCGGGAGCGGGAGGTCCTCGGGCTGCTTTCGGAGGGCCTCAGCAACGAGGGCATCGCCCAGGCGTTCGTCATCAGTCCGGAAACGGCCCGAACCCACATCCAGAACGTCCTGGGCAAGCTCGGGGTCCATTCCCGTCTCGAGGCAGTAGCGTTCGCCCGGCAGAACGGGCTGCACGAGGAGTTGGAGCTCGCGCGGTGAGACCGCTCGCCGTCGAGCGAGCGCGAGCGAGCCGCCGTTCCCGAAGGGTTCTCTCGGAGGGTGGACCTGGGCGCGGTCAGAGTCGATGGTCGGGGTCTATGGAGGGAGGTGCGATGCAGGGCCAGCGGCAGCTCAACCGCTGAGAGGAGGCTCTGGAGCGCCTAGGTTGGGTTGCTACCGAGTACTATCGCGTCGCCGGCACCGCCGTCGCGGTCCGGTCGACGGACGCTGCCCTCATGGACCCCGTCCGCGCCTACCTCGGTACGCACCGGATTCCGACGCCGGAGATCGGGGAGCGCTACTACCCCTACTCGATCGACAGTGGACAGGTGCGCGTGCTCCGCGGTGGGCGCCGCACGCGACCCGTCGGCACCGTCTACCTGTACACGCTGAAGCTGCATCGTTCCCGGAGCGCCGATGAGCTCATCGGGCGGATGCTGGCGTCGATCAAGGAGGTCTCGTCGCTTCGGCGCGACGACGTCCTCCGCATCCGCGCGGGGGCGGTGGTGAGGGACGGCTCGATCCTCCTCCTGCCGTCCGCCTACGACCCAAGGCTCCCTGCGCTGGTCGCCCTCCTGGTTCGTGGAGGACTGGCCTATCTCTCGGACGAGCTCGTCCACGTCGATCCCGTGCTCCGCCGCGTGAGCGCCCCCGACCTGCCCATCCTGATCGATCCGCGCCATCTGGCATCGTTCCCGGGGATCAGCCGCGAGGTCGCGGCCACGCGGCGAGCAAAGCGCGATGGCGACCTGCGCTTCGCGGTCTCCGCCGACGAGCTCGGCGGCCGGAGGGCAGGGCCTGGCGCCGTCGGTCGCGTCGTGTTCCCGCGGTTCGAGGCGGGCGGCCCGACGCGTCTGGAGCCCATCAGCCGCTCGGAAGCCGCGTTCGAGCTGGCGAAGGCTGGATTGAACGTCCACGTATGGGGCGAGCGAGCGATCCTCCTGGCCGAGCAGCTGATGGCGGATGCCCGGATCGAGCGGATGCACGTCGGCCGCCTGGAGGACGCGGCGGAGCTCCTCCTCAGCTCGGGGGAGGCCTGAGATGGACGCCGCGGAGCTCCGCAGGCTGGAGGAGACGGCAGGATGCGAGGACGAGGAAGCCGAGGAGCCCACCGGTTGGGCGACCGAAGACCACTACCGTCTCCTGTCCGTCCCGCTCCTGGTCCGGACGATGCACCCCGGGTTCGCCGAGGCACTGGGCTGGCATCTGGCGCCGTTCCGACGCGAAGGCCCCGGGGCGTCGCTCGGCGTCGTGGTCGACATGTGGGAGCGCGAGGCGGCGGACGAGGGTTTCACCGAGCACGGACCTGACGCTCCGCGCTTCGTCTACTTCCGCGATGGCCAGACCAGGGTGGCCTCGCTGACCGGTCTCCTGTCGTTCGCGATCTGGGACGTCCACGCCATGGTGCCCCAGACCGCGCAGGACTTCCTGTTCGTCCACGCCGGCGCCGTCGCACGTAGCGGGGCCGGTATGCTCTTGGTCGGAGCGATGGACGCGGGGAAGTCGACCCTCACCACCGCGCTGCTGATGCAGGGGTACGACTACCTGTCCGACGAGCTCGGGGCGATCGATCCGGTCACGACCCGTGCGTACCCGTTCCCGAAGAGGATCTCGCTCGATCCGGAGGCCCTCGCACACCTCTCCGGTCTCGAGGAGCGCCTGGACGATCGCCCGAGGCCGTCCGACGGTCTGCGCCAGCGCTACGTGGCCGTGGAGGACGTCGGTGGCTCCGTGTCCGCGCCCTGTCCGGTCCGGGCCATGGTGTTCCTATCCGCCGATCGATCCGGTCCGCCACGCCTCGCGCCGATCGGCCGGGCGGAGGCGGTGCAGCGGATCGTGCCCCACTGCTTCAACCTCGATCTCCACCGCGACCGAGGCATGGTCCTGCTGTCGCGCCTGGCGGCGGGGTCGACCGCGTATGTGCTGGAGGGCGGGGCTCCGGGGGAGCGGGCAGCGCTCCTC
>CAZXFA010000018.1:43489-59523 GCA_964640085.1 uncultured Actinomycetes bacterium
GCCGGATCCGAGCAGAGCTGGCCTCCCTCTCCGCAGCCGAAGCCGCCGCAGGCAGCCATGCAGACATCCCCAGGCGGACCGCCGCACGTCGCCTCGTTGCCGCTCATCGCGCACGCGCCGACGCAGGCAGAGTGGTCGCACTCGACCGGCGTGCCGGCGTACGCCGGCCGAGCCACGATCGTCTGGATCATGGGCGCGGCCCACGCCGCGGTAGCCGTCGTGACGGCCGCTCGGCGCAGGAACGTCCGTCGATCCACCCTATTCAGGTCATCCGCCATGTCTGTCCTCCTCGGTTCCGCTACCGCGAGACGGTCTCCAGAACGTCCTCGACCAGCCCCAGGGCATCGAGCTCGGCGACCGCCCTGGCCACCTGCTCCTCGACGCGCGATCGGTCCTGCCTGTAGGCCTCCGCGATGTCCGCTGCGAGCTCACCGACCGTGGCCTCCCCCTCGCACAGCTGCCAGATGATCGATGCGGAGGGGTTGAGGTGATGGACCAGGCCGGAGCCGTCGTCGTACAGGATCACCCCATCGCCCATGTCGAGCTCCAGGACGGCGGGACGCCGCCCCGGGACGTACCCGAGCGAAACGAGGGGTACCTCCACCTGCTCCGCGGATCGCGGAGCCTCCCGACTCGGCTCGTCCATCGGGCACAGAGTAGGTGGGTCCCGCCCAGCGTACATACGTGCTTGGCCGTAAATAGTGCTACGCACCGAAGCAACGACAGGCGTGTACGGGATGCGTACTAGACGAATTACGCAGCGCGCTCGATGATGAGCGCGGGCGACCGTTCCTACACTCGGGCTCCTGTTGGACCGACCGCCTCCCTCCGAGTTGACCGATCCCGGTGCCCAGCCGCCGCGTCCGACCCTTCCCGAGCGGGTCGTGCGTCGACTCCGTCACGACTCCCCCCTCGTGTTCCTGGACATCGCCGTCGTCTTCTCCGCGTACCTGTCCACGTTGGTCATCCGGCTGGAGGGGGCGGTACCGGAACGCTACTGGGACGGCTTCTGGGTGTTCCTGCCCATCGCCGTCTCGGTCCATCTGGCCGCGAACCTGCTCTTCGGGCTGTACGGCCAGATGTGGCGGTACGCGAGCGTCCTGGAGGCCCGGCGGGTGGTCCTGGCAGGCCTGACGGCTGGCGGGTTCCTCGTGGCGGGCGACACGCTGGCCAGAGATGGCCTCCGCCCCCTCCCGCTCTCGGTCGTCACCCTCGGGGCCATCTTGTGCCTCATCGGGTTCGGGGCGGTGCGGTTCCAGAGCCGGCTCTTCGCGTTCCGGCGCCGACAGGTCGATGGGGACCCCGTCCGCGTCCTGCTCGTGGGCGCCGGTGACGCAGGGGCGATGGTCCTGCGTGACATCCTCGGGAACCCCTCGCTCGGCCTCCATCCGGTTGGCATCGTGGACGATGACCGCCGGAAGGTGGGTCGCTCGCTCTACGAGGTGCCCATCCTGGGGACGCGCTCGCACATCCCCCAGCTGGTCGCGCGGCTAGGCGTCGAGCAGGTGCTCCTGGCCATATCGTCGGCGACCAGCGACCTGGTCCAAGACGTGGCGGCTCTGTGCGAGGAGGCGGCGGTCACGCTCCGGGTCCTGCCGTCCGTCCGGGAGCTCGTCGGCGGTCGCATCACGGCCCGTGACATCCGCGACCTGAGGATCGAGGACCTCCTTGGCCGTCAGCAGGTGGTGATGGACGAGCCCTCCATCCGCGCGATGGTGCAGGGGCGGCGGATCCTGATCACGGGCGCCGGCGGCTCGATCGGATCGGAGATCGCACGGCAGGTGCTCGGACTGGAACCGGCGCACGTAGCGCTGGTCGACCACGATGAAACCCACCTGCATGACCTGATCACCGAACTTCCCCCCTCGCTTCCTATCTCGGGGGTGCTCGCCGACGTTCGGGATCGCGACCGCGTGCTCAGCGTCCTCCGGGCGGAGCGTCCGGAGGTCGTCTTCCACGCGGCCGCCCACAAGCACGTACCGCTGCTGGAGACGCACCCGGCGGAGGCCTTCCGGACCAACATCCTCGGGACGGCGAACGTCGCCGAGGCCGCGGTGGCCAGCGGCGTCGGTCGGTTCGTCCTGATCTCGACCGACAAGGCGGTTCGTCCGGCCAGCGTGATGGGTGCCTCGAAGTGGTTCGCCGAACAGATCGTGCGCAGCCTGCAGGACGGCGGCACGACCCTGTGCACCGTGCGATTCGGCAACGTCGTAGGCAGCCGCGGGAGCGTGACCCCGAAGTTCCTGCGCCAGATCGCGGCTGGCGGTCCGGTGACCATCACCGATCCCTCGATGATGCGCTACTTCATGAGCGTCCAGGAGTCGGTGGCCCTGGTGCTGCAGGCCGCCGCGTTGGCCCACGGTGGCGAGGTGTTCACGCTCGAGATGGGGGAGCCCGTGAACATCCTCGACCTCGCTCGGAGGTTGATCCGGCTCTCGGGGCGCGTCCTGGGTCGCGACATCCAGGTGGAGGTCATCGGGCCACGACCGGGGGAGAAGCTCGTCGAGGACGTTCTGGACCCGAGGGAGCACCCGGAGACGAGCGGGCACCCTGGGATCCTCGTGTCCCGTCCGGCGCGGCCGGATCGGGCCGTGATGGCGCGGTCGTTGCGAGAGCTCGAGGTGCTCCTCGACGAGGACGAGCTGCTCGCGGGCAGGCTGAAGGAGCTCGCGAGCGGTGGCTTCGTGGAGGATGTGGTGCGGGTATGAGCACCTGCACGGTCTTGGTCGCGTACCGCGAGGCCCTGCCGGCGGAGGGTATCGCCGCCGCTCTGGCGCGGTTCCCGGGGATCGTTCCGGTCGGCTCGGTCTCGACCTCGAACGAGGCCCTCAAGCTCGGTGAGCGTGTCGACTCGGTGGCCATGGACGCACGGCTGCCCGACGCCGACCGTGCGGCGAGCGCGCTGCGGCGCCGGGGCGTGCGTGTGGTCATCGTCGGCGTCGGGGACGCCCAGGACGGGTCGATCCGCGTCTCGCCCGACGCCCGAGTGAGGGCGCTTGCGGCGGCGCTGAGCCCCGGGTCCGGTATGCAGGATGGGGGGCCCGGCCGGCTGACGCGTCGCGAGCGGGAGGTCCTTTCCCTGGTAGCCAAGGGCCTCGCCGGCAAGCAGGTCGCGCGCCAGCTCGGTATCAGCCCCAAGACCGTGGAGCGCCACAAGACGAAGATCTTCTCGAAGCTCTCGGTGCCGAACGCCGCAGCCGCCGCCAACCTGTTCGCGGCCACCAGCCAGGGGTGACGGCCGATGGGTCCCACCGACTACCTGAGAACGCTCGAGCGACGGTGGAAGATCCTCGTCGCATGCGTGCTCGTCGCCCTCACGGTCGGCTGGGTCTTCACGCGCGACGCACAGACCGCCGCCCCGGCTAGGAGCTACCGGGCAACCACGCACCTCATCAGCTCGTCGGCACTGTCCAACCTCTCGGCTGCGTACAGGGCTGCGACGAACCTCCAGACGGTCGCCGCGTTGGTGACCCTCGGCGACGTCCCTGCCCGCGTGGCTCAGCGGCTCGGCTCGGGGGCCGATCCGGCCGAGCTCACCCAGGCCGTCGCGGCGACCGCCGATCCCACGACCGGCCTCCTGACGATCGCGGCGACAGCCCCGAGCGCCCGACGCGCCGAGCTCCTGGCCGATACGTTCGCCGAGGAACTGCTCGCCTCCCTGCGCGAGCGCAACACGGAGATCCTCTCGTCCCTCGAGGAACGTCTCGATGACTTGGATCAGGAGATCTCGAGGCTCGATCGCCGGATCGAACGGGCGGATGGCGCAGCTCTGCGCTCTCTGACCAGTGAGCGTGAGGCTCTGGAGCTACAGCGGACGTCGGTGACGCAGCAGCACTCGCAGCTCGTGGCGGCGGCCGGTGGGAACGCCTCGGGGTTCGAGGTCGTGGAACCAGCGATGGCCACGCCCGTCGCGACGGATCTCGGGTTCGTGGCCCCGCGGTCCCGCACCGTTCGGCTCCTTCTCGTCGGAGTGGTCGGTCTGCTGCTGGGGGTCGTCGTCGCGCTGCTGCTCGAGCGGTTCGACTCGCGGATCCGATCCCGAGAGGATGCCGAGGAGGCATTCAAGCTGCCGGTCCTGAGCGAGGTCCCGGTCATCCCGCGCCGGCGGCGGAGGTCGGTCGTCGCCGGAGCCTTCCCGCACGCCCCCGCGACGGAGTCCTACGGGCTCCTCGCCGCGTCGATCCAGTTCGGACAGCGGGCTCACATCGCCGGCCGTGACACCGAGTCGCGGACGATCCTCGTCACGAGCCCCGCGCCCCTCGAGGGGAAGTCGACGACGGTCGCCAACCTGGCCGCGACGTTCGCGGAGATCGGGAAGCGCGTGGTCGTGCTGTGCTGCGACTTCCGCCATCCGACGCTGCACTCGACCTTCGAGGTCCACCCCAGCCCCGGACTCTCCGAGGCCCTCCTCGCCGATCACCCCGTTGAGCTGTCGAGCTTGCTTCAGGCGACGCGGTTCGAACGCGTCTTCGTGCTCTCGACCGGGCGGACGCCCGACAACATCAGCGGCCTGTTCGGCTCGGATGGGATGCGGGCCCTGCTGAAAGCAGCTCGGGCGATCGCCGATGTGGTCCTGATCGACACCGCGCCGGTCCTGGCAGCGAGTGACTGGACGCAGCTCCTGCCGGAGGCCGAGACCGTGATTCTGGTCGCGCGAGCCGGCAAGACCGACGCGCGGTCGGCCGCGCGGACGATGGAGATCCTCTCGATCCTCCAGGCTCCGATCCACGGCGTCGTCCTGAACCGGATCCCGCGCTCCCTGATCGCCAGGCAAGGCTCCGGGTACGGCGGCTACGGACGCCCGCGCGACGCCGAGCCGGCGGGCGCCGGCTCCGGCCCCACGCCCCACAGCGCCGAGGTGGAGAGCGTGGGCGAAGTGATCGCGGTCGACGGACGGAGGGCGAGCTCGGATGGAGGGAACGCCCCATCTGGCGCATCCGTTCCCGAGGGGCTGCGGAGGACGGGTCGGTGACCCTCACCGCTGACGGATGGGGTTCCTCGGTCTCGGCGACCACGCGGCGGTTCCTGTGTGGCCATCGGGGGAGCGAGCGACTCCGTCCACCCCGTTCGGCAACCCTGGGAGGAGGATGATGAACACGGCCAGCACCATCCGCGAGTACATCAACGACGAGCTCCTGGTTGCGGACGGGGCCTCCCTCCGAGACGACACGCCGCTGTGGGGCGGCGTGCTCGACTCTGTCGGTCTCATGCAGCTGATCACCTTCATCGAGGAGCGATTCGAGGTCGAGATCGCGGACGACGAGCTGACGTCGGCTCACTTCGGCACGATCTCGGACATCGCCGTCCTCGTGGATCGCAAGGTCGCGAGCGCTTGACCGCCGGGACGTCACCGTTGCTGGGATGGGTGACCGAGGAGCAGGCCTCGTTCCACGACGCGGTCCTCGACTTCGCCCGCACGCTCCCACGCGACGACGTCCGGACCCTCGACCGGGACGGTGGCTTCTCCCGCGAGCGCTGGCGCCGCTGCGGCGAGTTCGGGATCCAGGGCCTCCCCGCGCCCGAGGCGTACGGAGGCGGCGGCGCCGATGTGGTGACCACGATCCTGGCGCTCGAGGCGCTCGGCTACGGATGCACGGACAACGGCCTCGTGTTCTCGATCAACGCGCACCTGTGGACCAGCGTGGTACCGCTTTGGACGTTCGGAACGGAGAAGCAGAAGCAGGAGTGGTTGCCCGGGCTGTGCTCGGGCGAGTTGATCGGGTGCCACGCGATCACCGAACCCGACGCTGGTTCGGATCCCTTCTCCCTCGCCGCCTCTGCCAAGCGGACGGACGGCGGCTTCATCCTCAGCGGCAGGAAGACGTTCATCACGAACGCGCCCGTGGCGGACCTCGTGATCATCTTCGCTCGGACCAGCGAGGGGTTCGGACCATACGGCATCACGGCCTTCCTGGTCCCTGCCGGGACGCCCGGCATGGAAGCGGCCGGCGAGATCGACAAGATGGGCCTTCGGACCTCGCCGATGTCGGAGGTCGTGCTCCAGGACTGCGTCGTGCCTGAGTCCGCGGTGCTGGGCCGGGTGGGTCGTGGCGCCGAGGTCTTCCAGCGCTCGATGGAATGGGAGCGCGCGTGCATCATGGCGAGCCAGGTCGGGGTGATGCGCCGCACGATGGAGACGTCCATCGCGTACGCACGGGAGCGCCGGCAGTTCGGCCAGCCGATCGGGAAGTTCGAGTCGATCGCGGACAAGATCGCGGACATGCGGGTGGCCGTCGACGCTGGGCACGCGCTCGTCCTGCAGGTCGGCCGCCTGATGGATCAGGGCAGGGACACGACCCTGGAGTCGGCGATCGCCAAACTGTTCGTCAGCGAGGCCAACGTCCGCGCCCACCTCGACGCCGTTCAGATCCACGGCGGCTACGGGTACACGCGGGACTTCGAGGTCGAGCGCGCCCTCCGCGATGCCATCGGTGGGCGGATCTATTCAGGGACGTCCGAGATCCAGCGGCGGATCATCGCGCGCCGCCTGGGCCTATGAGCCGCGATCACGGCCGCCGTCGGAGGACGCCGTGATCCCCTTCGCGCTGCCCCACCTCCTACAGAGAGCGGCTTCGTCTCGGCCGGACGGCGTCGCGATCACCGGCCGCGGGCAGACGCTGACGTACGCGGAGCTCCACCGGCAGGCGGGAGCCGTCGCCGCGGTCCTGCTCGATGCGGGGGTTCGGCGGGGGGACCGGGTGGCGCTCTTCCTGCCGAAGAGCGTCGACGTGGTCGCGACCATCTATGGGACGATGACGGCCGGCGCCGCCTACGTACCCATCGATCCTACGTCGCCGATCCCGAGGGCCGCCGCCATCGCGCGGGACTGCACCGTGAGTGCGGTCGTCACCACGCCTGACCGGGCGCCGGCGTTCCTGGCGGGTCTGGGCGACCATCGCCCGCGGCTCGTCCTGCTCGCCGGCGACGATCCGTCGGCGGCCGATCTCGATGTTCCGACGCTCGGCGTCGCTGCGGCGATCGCGTCGGGCCGATCCGTCCCGCCGGCGCCGGTCATCGACACCGATCTCGCCTACATCCTGTACACGTCCGGCTCGACCGGGACGCCGAAGGGCGTGATGCTCACCCACCGACACGCGTTGACGTTCGTCGAGTGGTGTGCCGGCGCCATCGGGACCGGGCCGGAGGACCGGTTCTCGAACCACGCGCCCTTCCACTTCGATCTATCGGTCTTCGATCTGTACGTGGCTGCCTACGGGGCGGCTTCGGTTTCGATCGTCCCCGAGGAGTGGGCCTACTTCGGGCGGGACCTCGCGCGGTTCATCCGGGAGGAGGACATCACGGTCTGGTACTCGGTCCCTTCGGCGCTGATGGTCCTGACCGGCGCGGCGAAGGAGACGGACTCCTTCCCGACGCTCCGCGCCGTCGTCTTCGCCGGCGAGGTCTACCCGACGAAGCACCTTCGTGCGCTGAGGACCCTGATCCCGAACGTGGCGCTCTGGAACCTCTACGGCCCGACCGAGACCAACGTCTGCACCTACTACCGCGTCGGCGACCTCCCCGAGAACGATGCCCCGATCCCGATCGGGCGGGCCTGCGAGAACACCGAGGTGTTCGCGCTGCGCGAGGACGGGACCGTCGCCAGCGTCGGCGAGGAGGGCGAACTGTTCGTGCGCGGGTCGGCGCTCATGGAGGGCTACTGGGGTCGGCCCGAGCGTTCGGCGGAGGTGCTCGTCGCCGACCCTCGACGATCGGGGACGTCGGAGCTCGTGTACCGCACCGGGGACCTCGTCCGGCTGCAGGCAGACGGGGACTACGAGTTCCTCGGACGCCGTGACCATCAGATCAAGAGCCGTGGCTACCGGATCGAGCTCGGAGAGGTGGAGGCCGCGCTGAACGCGGATCCGAACCTCGAGGCTGCTGTCGCCGTCGCCGTCCCACACGAGGACTGGGGCAAGGCGATCGTCGCCTACGTGGTGCCGGGCGACGGGCGCATGGTCTCCGAGATCGACGTCAAGCGTCGGGCCGTCCGGACGCTTCCCCGGCACATGGTCCCGGCCCGGGTCGAGGTCACCGGAGGCCTCCCGAGGACGTCCACCGGAAAGGTCGACCGCCGCCGCGTGGAGGAGCAGGCGACGTCGAGGGCGTGGTCGTGGGAATGAGGCCACCGGGGAGGGCCGGGATCCGTGCGAGCGTGTTGACGCTGACGGCCGTGCAGGTGGCGCTGGCCGCTCCTGTTCCGAGCCTCGCCCAGGGTTCGGTCCAGGTGCGATCGGACATCCCATTCGCCACGCACGGTGGCATCGAGCTGCTGCTGGACGCTTACGTGCCGGCGGGCGAGGGCCCGTTCCCCGCGGTGGTCGTGATCCCCGGTGGCCGGTGGGCGAACATCGACAGGACCAAGCACGCCGACGTGCCCGCGTACTTCGCCGAGCACGGCGTGGCCGCCTTCGCGATCGACTACCGCTCGGCGCTGGAGTTCCCCTACCCAGCCGCCGTGGACGACGTCACCGCGGGGATCCGCTGGGTGCGCGGGCACGCCGCCGAGTTCGACGTCGACGCGACCCGGCTCGGCGCGATCGGGGTCTCGGCCGGGGGGCACCTGGCGGCGTTGGTCGGGTCGATGGGCTCGGGACCAACCGACCGCGGGGCGCGGGTCCGGGTCGTCGCGTCGTGGTCCGGGCCGATGGACCTGGCCTCGCTCGTGGACTCCGAGGACGAGGAGCTCCGAGGGGCCGTGCGCGGGTTCCTTGGGTGTTCGGACAGCGAGCCGTGCGAGGAGGTGGCCCGGGCGGCCTCGCCGATCACCTACGTCGATCCCACCGATCCCTCGATGGTCCTGATCAACAGCGACGAGGAGATCATCCCGGTCGCCCAGGCGACGGGGATGGCGGCGGCACTGACGGAGGCCGGGGTCGAGAACGACGTTAGGATCGTGACCGGCGGCCACGGCGCCGGGTACGGCGGGGGCAACAAGGTCCTCGACCTGGTGATCCCCTTCGTCCGCGCGTGGCTCGACGGGCGTCCGGCTCCCGAGCAGCCCGAAGGGGAGGTCGGCGCCGAAGACGCCGCGACGGGCAAGGGCGGCGACGGGACGGCGGCCGCGGTCCCGTCGGCCATCCCGTCCGGAGAGCCGGCGTCGAACCCCGGGGCGTCGGCGACCGCCGTCAGGACCGGGACGACGTCGGCCGTGGTCGTCGCCATCGCGCTGGTCGCGTCGGTTCTCGTCGCGGTGCAGCTGTTCGTGATCGCCCGGCTCCGTCGCCGCGTCGCCGACCTCTCTGGTCCTCGATCCTCGCCGGGAACGGAGGGCACGTGAGCGAACCTCGGGTCGCCCCATTCCCGTTCATCGTCGCGCGCGGCCGATCGGGCACGACGCTTCTTCGAGCGATGCTCGACGCACACCCGGACATGGCCGTCCCCAACGAGTCCCATTTCGTCGTCCAGTTCGCGAAGCGTCGCGCACGGTACGAGACGCCTGCCGGGCTCGACGTGGAGCGGTTCACCCGGGACCTGCTCGACCATTGGGCCTTCCGGCGCTGGGAGCTCCCCGGCCGAGCCGTGCTCGAGGCCCTCGTGGCCTCGCCGCCGGCCGATCTCCCCGAGGCGATCCGCACGGTGTACGGGGCGTACGCGCGCAACCTGGGGAAGCCTCGGTACGGAGACAAGACGCCGAGCTACGTGCTCAGCATCGACCTGCTCGCTCGGACCTTCCAGGAAGCCGTCTTCATCCACCTGATCAGGGACGGCCGCGACGTCGCCCTGTCGTATCTCGACACCGACTTCGGGTCCCGGACCCTGGGTCAGGCGGCGATCTACTGGGACCGCTTCGTGCGGGCCGGGCGCAAGGCGGGGCATCGGCTCGGCCCCGAGCGATACCGGGAGATCAGGTACGAGGACCTCGTGCGCGATCCCGAGGCGGTCCTGGCCGAGCTCTGCCCGTTCGTCGGTCTGCCGTTCGACCACCGCATGCTTCGGTACCACGAGCGCGCGGACCGGCTCGTCCCGGGGCTGTCGCACCAGGAGCACCACCGCAACCTGTACAGGCCGCCGACGGCGGGTCTCCGGGACTGGCGCCGCCAGCTTTCGCCGAGGGACGTGGCCGTCTTCGAGACGTTCGCCGGTGAGCTGCTCGACGAGCTCGGCTACGAGCGCTCGAACGTGAAGCACGGCGTGGGCGACTCGCTCGCCATCGTCCGATTCCGTGTGGGAACGGGCGTCCGCCGGATCGCGCACGGAGCCCGGGTCCGCGTCCGCAAGGCGGGGAAGCGGGTCGTCCGAAGGATCGCCCACCGGTCACCGGTCCGCGTACCGGGGTTCGTCTCGTCTCGTTCTCGTCGCGCCCGTCGGGCGGACGTCGGCTCGGAGGTGGATCGATGAAGGGAACCGCAGTGCTTCGACGCCGGATCCTCTCCAAGCAGGCGACGGTCGTCGTCGTCGGTCAAGGCTACGTCGGCGTGTCGCTCACGTGCGCCGCCTCGGAGGCCGGCTTCCATGTCGTAGGCGTCGACGTCGACCCCTCCAGGATCGCCGAACTGGCTGGAGGGGTGCTCTCGGTGCCGGGAGTGAGCCAGAGGCTGTTCGACGCAGGGATGGAAGCCGGGAACGCCACGTTCACCACCGACGCCGAGGCGATCCGGGACGGCGAAGTGATCCTGATCTGTGTCCCGACGCCCGTCCGTGACCACACCCCCGACCTCTCGTTCGTCGAGCGTGCCGCCCAGGACGTCGCGGAGCGCCTGCAGCCGGGTCGGCTGGTCCTCCTGGAGTCGACCACGTACCCCGGGACGACCGAGGAGCTCGTGCGGCCGCTCCTGGAGGCCTCGGGGCTGGTCACGGGCCGCGATTTCCTCCTCGCCTACTCGCCCGAGCGCATCGATCCCGGGAACCAAGAGTTCGGACTCCGGAACACGCCCAAGATCGTCGGTGGCATCTCGCCGGAGGCGACCGGGCTCGCCGGTCTGTTCTACGAACAGATCGTCGACAAGGTCACCGTCGTGTCCTCCTGCCGCGCCGCGGAGCTCGCCAAGCTCCTGGAGAACACGTTCCGCCACGTGAACATCGCGCTGGTCAACGAGATGGCCGCCTTGTGCCACGAGATGGGCATCGATGTCTGGGAGGTGATCGAGGCGGCCGCGACCAAGCCGTTCGGGTTCATGACGTTCACGCCGGGACCGGGGGTGGGGGGCCACTGCATCCCCCTCGACCCTGCGTACCTAGCCTGGCAGGTCCGCCGCGACGTCGGGTACCAGTTCCGCATCCTCGAGCAGGCTCAAGACATCAACGCCCAGATGCCCCGCTACGTGGCCGCCAGGATCGGCGAGGCGCTGAACGATGCCGGGAAGCCGGTCAAGGCCTCACAGATCCTCGTCCTCGGTGTCGCATACAAGCCGGACGTGGGTGACACGCGTGAGTCCCCGGCTCTGAAGACCATGACGCTGCTCTACCGGCGAGGAGCGGAGGTCGCGTTCCACGATCCCCTTGCGGCCGAGGTGCAGGTGAACGGGAAGCTCATGGCGAGCGTCGAGCTCACGCAGCGGGAGATCGCGAGGGCGGACTGCGTCGTGGTCCTCACACCGCACAGCACATACGATCTCGACTGGATCGCGGATCACGCCGCTCTGGTCTTCGACGCGCGCAACGCGTACGGGGCGAACCGACGACCGAACGTGGTGCGGCTGTGAGCGGATCGTCCGCCTACCGGCGATCGCCCACCGCGCTCTGGCGGCGCGTGGGGGACCAGGTCCTCCTTGCCGACGCGGAAGGCGCTGAGGTCCACGCCCTCTCCGCCACGGCATCGGCGACCTGGCTCCTGCTGGACGGCCCACGGACGCGCGAGGCGCTCGTGGCCGCGCTGGCGTCGGGATTCGGTGGGGAGCCGACGGAGGTCGCCGGCAACGTGGACCGGCTGCTGGAACGACTCGAGGTGGAGGGCTGGGTCTTCCGGACGGTGGGGGATGTCTGAGGCTCCTGTCGCCGCGGTCGAGCTCCGCCGGATCGCGTCGACCGGGCTGCACGACGACGTCGTCCGGGTCGAGCCGGACAGGTGGCCGAGGGTGCTGTGGGACCTCCGGTTCCACCGCTTGACCGGGCTCGCGATCGCGGCGTGGGAGTCCGAACGGCTCGCGATCGCTCCCGAACTGGCGACCCAGCTGCTCGAGGAGCACCGAACCGTGATGGCCCACGCGCTGCGGGTGGAGCAGCGCCTGGTGCGACTCGCGCACGCCTTCGACGCCGCAGGGATCCGAGCCGTCGTGCTGAAGGGGGCGGCGATGGCGCATGCGGTCTACCCCGATCCCGCGATGCGGCCCTTCGGCGACCTCGACCTCCTCGTGTCGACGGCCGATTGGCGCGGGGCGTGCGCCCTGCTGGTGGAGCACGGGTACGCACGGGACCTTCCGGAGCCGAGACCCGGCTTCGACGAGCGGTTCGGCAAGGCCGCAACGCACTCGGACGCATCCGATGTCCAGATCGACTTGCATCGCACACTCGTGGTCGGTCCGTTCGGGCTCTGGCTCGATCCTGAGGAGCTGCTCGAGCGCACGGGGACGTTCGAGCTGGGTGGGCATACGGTTCTCAGGCTCGATCCGACGGGGCTCCTGCTGAACGCGCTGCTCCACGCCGGGCTCGGGGCCTCGACCCCGCTGCTGCTGCAGCTCCGCGACGTCGCGCAGGCGGCCGCGGATCCCCGCGTCGACTGGGACCTCCTGACGGGATGGGCCGTGCGGTGGCGGCTCGCCGCGGCGCTCAGGCACGCGTTCGAGGCCACGGTTCATCAGCTCGCGGTCGAGCTCCCATCGGAGGTCCACCGGATCGTATCCATGCCCCCCCCGAGATCCGAGCTGCGGGTGATGCGCGCGTACAAGGACCGGCGCCGCGAGGGGGGTGTCCCGCTCGCGACGACCCGCGCGATCCCGGGGGTTCGGGCGAAGGCCGCATACGTGTTCGGCCTGATGCTCCCAAGCCGGGAGTTCCTCCGCGTCCGCGATGGGGTGGGTTCCCGCGCCTCGTATGCGTCGCGGTGGCGCGCCCCGGTCCGTTGGGTCGTCCGTCGGACGCGGAGGCTCACGGAGAGAGGAGCACGGTGAGCATGGACCACGTGGAGGGTGGCGAGGATGGTCGCTGAGACCTGGCGACGGCGCTCGCTGGTGTTGTCGTTCGTCCGGCGTCAGTACCAGCTGCGATACCGGCAGTCGCTGGCTGGCGTCGGGTGGGCGATCTTCCCGCCGATCGCGAGCCTCGCCGTAGCCACGCTGGTCTTCCATCGGGTGATCGGCGTGGATACGGGAGAGGTCTCCTACCCGCTCTTCACCCTGGCCGGTCTCGCGCCCTGGTCGTTCCTCGCCAGCGGTGTGTCGACGGGCGTTCCCAGCATCGTGACGCAACAGACGATGGTCACCAGGCTCGCGTTCCCGCGGGCCGCGATCCCGATCTCGTCCGTCGGAACGGCGCTGATCGACCTGGGCATCACGACGCTGGTGTTCGTCGCGTTCGCCACGATCACGGGAGCGGGCCTGCCGCTCACGGCGCTCTGGGCGCCCCTCCTGCTGCTTCTCGAGATCGTGTTCGTGATCGGCGTCGTGCTGTTCGGCAGCGCGTTGAACGTGTTCGCCCGTGACATCCGGCTGGCGGTTCCTCTGATCGTGCAGCTGTGGCTCCTCATCACGCCGGTCATGTACCCGCTCGACCAGGTGCCGGCCGACCTCCGCGGCCTGTACCTCCTGAACCCGATGACGGGACTGATCGAGAGCTTCCGCCGCGTGCTGATCCATGGACACGCTCCCGAGTTGGCGACCATCCTGCCATCCATCGTCGGGGCCCTCGTCGTGTTGGCCATCGGCGCCTGGTACTTCACCGTCACCGAGAAGCGCTTCGCGGATGTGATCTGAGCCGATGGATGCGGTCAAGCTCGATTCCCTCACCAAGACCTATCGGATCGGGGTCGGCCGTGCTCGGGTCCGCGAGATGCTGCCCCCGCCGATGGACCGCGTGGTGGCTCGAGCCTTCCCGCGCTGGTGGACACGCGACACGTTCGATGCGCTCCACGACGTCTCGCTCGCGATCCCTGCCGGCTCATCCGTCGGGATCGTCGGGCACAACGGGGCGGGGAAGACCACGATGCTGAAGGTCATCGCCGGCGTCACCGCTCCGTCCTCCGGTCGGGTGAGTGTCTCCGGCCGCGTGGCCGCCCTCATCGACGTCGTCGTCGGCCTGCACCCTGATCTCACGGGGCGGGAGAACATCTATCTGCTCGGCGCCATGCACGGCTTCCGACGCCGCGAGATGCAGCAGCGGCTCGATCGCGTGGTCGACTTCGCCGAGATCGACGATCTGATCGACACGCCGCTCAAGCGATGCTCGGCGGGGATGATCACAAGGATCGGGTTCGGGGCGATCACCGCGATGGACGCCGACGTCCTGCTGATCGACGAGGTGCTCTCGGTGGGGGACGCCGAATTCCAGCGCAAGTGTGCGAGGTGGTTGGAGCAGTACCGCACCTCGGGGGGGACCTTGCTGTTCGTCTCCCACAACCTCGCGCTGGTGCGCAGCATGACCGAGCGGGCGATCCGCCTGGACCACGGCCGCGTCGTTTCCGACAGCGATACCAACTCGATCCTCACCGAGTACGGTCGCGCGATGGAGCGCCGTGCCGGTCCCGAGGAGGTTCACGCGAAGGGCCAGGTGCGCAAGCTGATGCGCGCTCGCGGGATGAACCGGTGGGGGGTCGGGGGCGCGCGCGTCGAGGAGGTGCACGTCGAGGACGCCTCCGGCGTTGGCGACGTGCTCGATGTGAGGATCGTCTTCGAGGCCCCAGGCACAGACACCGCGATCTTCTGTGTGGGATTCGTCGACGAGGGCGGCAAGGAGATCGGAGCCGCCGCATCACCGGTCCTCGGCATCGGTCGTACCGGGCGCGAGGTGACGTGCCGCATCCGGCCGCTACCGCTCCGCTCGGGGATCTACTTCCCGGTCGTCGCGATCCTCTCCGAGGAAGGGGTCGTGCGCGACCGTTGGCAACTCGATCGAGCGGTGGTGATCGAGCGCAACGGTATCGGATCCCTGCCCGATGGGTTCGGGCCGGTCGATCTGACCGCTGACTGGATATCCGACACAGAGGAGGAGCGACATGGTGGATGAGAGCCGCCGGGTACCGGACTTCGCGATCATCGGAGCGATGAAGTCTGCGACGACATCGCTCTACCGGTGGCTCGACGAGCAGCCAGAGGTGTTCATGGCGCATCCTAAAGAGACGAACTACTTCACGGACGGATGGTCTCGCGGACCGGAGTGGTACAGCGCGCAGTTCATGGAGGCGAGACCCGGCCAGCTCGTCGGAGAAGCGTCGGTGAACTACACGAGTCCGATCCTCGCGCAGACCGCGGCCGATCGAATGGCCGACACGATCCCCCGGGCGCGCCTCATCTATATCGTTCGCCATCCCATCGAGCGCATCCGGTCCCACTACCGGCACGAGGTGCAACGGCGCCGCGAGTCGCGCTCGCTGATCGATGCTCTGCGCGCCCCGGAGAACGCCTACATCGGGCACAGCTCGTACCACACATGCCTCGCCCCGTATCTTGAACGGTTCCCGGGAGGACAGGTCCTGGTCGTACGGTTCGAAGATCTGGTCCGATCCCACGCTCCGGCCTGGGCGGTCGTCCTTCGCTTCCTCGGTCTCGATGACCGGCCGGTCCCGGAGTCGGCCCACAATGTGAGTAGCGAGAAGGCGCAATGGACGTGGGCGATGGCGTTCGCCAAGCGCAGGGGGTTGATCAGCTTCCGGCAGATCTCGCGCCTCCCCGCCCCGGTTCGCCGCGTGGGGAAGAAGTTGTTCGCGCGTGGTGGCGCGTCCTATGCGGAGAAGCTCGACGCCTCCCGTGCGCCGATCCCGGCCGAGCTCTTGGAGCCGATGTGGGCAGATGTCGCGCGCCTCGAGGACTGGCTCGGGACCGAGCTTTGGAGCCGCGACGGGACGGCCGTCGGATCGAGGCCCATGCCGTGAGGACCAGAACCCGGACGCTCCTGGACGCGGCGGTCCGCTGGAGCCCGGCGCAGCCTGCGCTCGGATGGGTCGC
>CAZXFA010000019.1:0-8265 GCA_964640085.1 uncultured Actinomycetes bacterium
GCGAGGCCGGGCAGGACCCGCGCCCGGCGCTCGACCGTCCTCGCGCTCATACGAGTCTCCCTTCGGAGTGATATCACGATGATATCAGGCGTCTTCCGGCGGAGCCTGGAGCCCGCGCCGCAATAGGATGGCGCGAGCGTGGCCAGGGACATCGTGGGCCGAGAGGCCGAGCTGGCCTCGATCCGGGGCTTCCTCGATCGGCTTGCATCGGGTCCGGTCGCCCTCGTCATCGAGGGGCAAGCCGGGATCGGCAAGACGACCCTGTGGCGGGCCGGGGTCGAAGAGGCCAGCACCCGAGGGTTCTCCGTGCTGGCGAACCATCCGACGGAGTCCGAAGCGACGCTTTCCTTCAGCGCCCTCGGGGACCTGCTGGACGAGCGTCTGCCCGAAGCCCTCGAGCCCCTCCCGGCACCGCAGCGCAGGGCGCTCGAGGTGGCCCTGCTGCTGGCGGAGGCAGGACGGCGACCGCCGGACCGCAGGACCGTCGGCGTCGCGGTCCTCGGCGTCCTACGCGCGCTCTCCTCGCGGGATCCGGTCCTCGTCGCCATCGACGACGTCGAGTGGCTCGACCCTTCTTCCGCGGGTGCGCTCGGATACGCGATCCGCCGCCTGTCGGCCGAGCCCGTCGGACTGCTGCTTTCGTCGCGGCGGGAAGAGGAGGGCTCGGGGCCGATGGACCTGGATCGGGAGCAGATGCGCACGATCCAGGTCGAGGTGGGGCCGGTCGGCGTCCGCGAGCTCGATGGCCTGCTGCGGCTCCACCTCGGCCGCGGCTTCTCCCGTTCGGCTCTCGGACGCCTGCACGAGACCTCGGAGGGGAACCCCTTCTTCGCGCTCGAGCTGGCTCGGGCGCTGCGCCGTCGGGGCATCGAGCCCATGCCGGGAGGGGCCCTGCCCGTCCCGGAGACGCTGACGGGGCTGATCGGCGACCGGCTCGCCGCACTCCCGGCCCGGAGCCGCGAGGTCCTGCTCACGATCGCGGCGGCGAGACGACCCACGGTGTCCGACCTGCAGCAGGTCCATGGGGTCCGGAACGCGACCGCGGCTCTCGATCGGGCGATCGAAGCGGGTCTCCTGGAAGCCCGGGGCGAGGAGCTCTCGTTCACCCACCCTCTGCTCAGGTCAGGGGTGTACGCACTGGCCTCTCCGACCCGGAGACGGCGGATCCACGCGCGCCTGGCCGCGGTCGGCACCGATCCCGAGGAACGGGCCCGGCACCTGGCTCGGGTCGTGGAAGGTCCCGATGAGACCGTGGCCGAGGCGCTGGACGAGGCCGGCCATCGCGCCTTGGCTCGTGGCGCTTCGGAGGCCGCGGCAGAGCTGTTCGAGATCGCGCGGGCGCTCACACCATCCAACCGTGCGGACGAAGCGCGTCGACGGTTCGTCGACGCCGGGAAGGCCCGGTTCGCGGGGGGAGATGCGCCGACGGCGAAGGAACTGCTCGAGGAGGCCGTCGGGCTCGCGCCACCAGGTCGCGAGCGAGCCGAGATCCTGTACGAGCTCGGCATGGTTCGGGCGACGGAAGTCGGGTGGCCGGTGGCCGTCAGCGCGTTCGAGGGAGGCCTCGGCGACGCCGCCGACGCTCCCGACCTCCGCCGACCCCTGGAGCAAGGACTCGGCTACGCCTATCTGTTCATGGGGGACCTGAGGCGTTCGGAAGAGCACGCGAGCCGAGCGCTCGAGATCGCCGAGGGTCTGGACGAGCCGGCTGCGCTCGTCGAGTCGCTCGCGGCCCTGGCCTTCGTTCGCTTCACACTGGGGAGCGGGCTCCCGAACCCCCTCATGGAGCGGGCGATGGCGCTCTGGGGAACGAGCGACTCGACCATGCTTCGGCCTGTCCTCCGACCCTCGTTCGCCTACGCACAGATGCTCAAGTACGCGGATCGGCTCGACGAGGCCAGGTCAGGGTTCCGCACACTGATGGACGAGGCGACCGTGGAGGGCGACGAGTCGAGCCTGCCGGTGCTCCACTACCACCTCGCCGAGCTCGAGTGCCGCGCCGGGGACTGGCCGGCCGCCGACAGACACGCCGAGGAGAGCCTCAGGCTGGCGGTTCTCAGCCGGATGCCCTTCTACCGGACGATGGGCGAGTACGCGGTGGCACTGATCTCGGCCCACCGCGGTGAGTCCGATCGCGCTCGAGCGCACGCGACGGAGGGGCTGGCCCTGGCGGAGAAGGGCCGATCGAGCCTCACCGCCGTTCTGAACCTCGGCGTCCTCGGATCGGTCGAGCTGGCCGAGGGCAACGGCGAGCTCGCACGGGACCCGCTCGAGCGCGCGATCGAGCTCATCTCGTCGATGGGCGTAGCGGAACCCGGCTACTACCGGGTGGTCCCCGACGCGGTCGAGGTGTCGGTCGCGGTCGGCGACCTCCCCAGGGCGGCGTCGCTGCTCGAGCCCTTCGAGCGGAGCGCACGGGCACTGCGCCGGACCTGGGCCGTGGCCACTGCAGGGCGATGCCGCGGGCTCATCGCTGCGGCTCGCGGAGATCCCGAGGGCGCGACGAGGGTGCTGCGGCGGGCGCTCCGGATGCACGACCGCCTCGGAGAGCCCTTCGAACGAGCCCGGACTCTGCTGATCCTGGGGCAGGTCCTGCGCCGGAGCCGGCAGAAGCGCGCCGCTCGGGAGATCCTCGACGAGGCGCGTGGCATCTTCGAAGGGCTCGGGGCTCGGATCTGGCAGGCGAAGGCCCGGGCCGAGCTCGCCCGGGTGGGCGGCAGGGCGCCAGGGCCCTTCGCGCTCACGCCGACGGAGGAGAAGGTCGCCGAGCAGGCTGCGGGTGGCCGCACGAATCGCGAGATCGCCGAGGCCCTGTTCATCAGCGTCCACACGGTGGAGTGGAACCTGTCGAAGGTCTACCGGAAGCTCGGGGTTCGGTCCCGAACCGAGCTCAGCGCCCGCCTGGGCGGCCGCTCCCAAGGTTCCTAGTCCGCCGCCGTATCCCTGAGGTCCAGTGGTCTCCAGGGTTCTTCGCCGTCGCCGGGGGCCTACCGTCCGATCAGGGACGGGAAGGAGGTCGAGATGGCCACCGTGCTGGAGAAGGCGGCTCCGGGAATCGGGAGGATCCTCCTGGTCGGAGCGGCAGGTGTGGTGCTCGGCGGGATCGGAGGGGGCCTCGTCGTGTCGGCGATCCAGCCCCCGCCGGCGGGCCGGGAAGCGATGGTCGAGGAGGCCCCGGCCCTGACGAAGGGCCTCATCGCGGACGGGCTCCGGTACCAGGGGATGGCCGACGCGATCCTCGCCACCGGGGGGCTGGCCAGGGGCAGGACGGCCGATGCGCTCCGGTACCAGGCCCAGGCCGAGCAGCTGTCGGGGGCAGCCGAGCCGCAGGTCCTTACCAGAGGACAGGCTGCGGACGCCCTGCGGTACCGGGCCCAGGCCGACGCGCTCGAGGGATGAGCGCCTCCGAGCCCCCACCCCCGACGGGCGGCTACGGGCTCTCGATGACGACGCGTTCGATGTAGACGGCCTCGGCGGGCTGCTGGCCGGCGATGCCGCCCTCGGGGTCCTGGATCGGCAGGTCCTGGATCCGCTGCGCGACGTCCAGGCCCTCGATCACCTCACCGAAGATCGTATAGGCGGGGTTGGCATCCAGGTTCTGCCCGTCCGGACCGGTGATGATGAAGAACTGGCTGCCCCCGCTGTTCGGCGCGCCGGAGTTCGCCATGACGAGCACCCCCGGCGTGTAGCTCTCGTCGCCCGTCAGCTCGTCCGGGATCGAGTATCCGGGGCCTCCGGTGCCCGTCCCGGTGGGATCCCCTCCCTGGATCACGTCGATCGAGTCGTCCAGCCGGTGGATCCGGGTGCCGTCGAAGTACCCCTGTTCGGCCAGGAACACGAAGCTGTTCACGGTCTCGGGGGCCCGCTCCGACAGGAGCTCGACGACGACCTCGCCGCACGAGGTCTGGAACGTCGCGGTGTAGGTCCGGTTCCGTCGCGTCACGTCGGCTGGCGCGGAGAACTGCGGCTTGGGCTCGAGCGCGGTGTCGGGCGCCGCGGCCCCGCACGCGACGGCCTCGGGTCCCGGCTCGGGCTGCACCGTGCCCGTCTGCACGCCCGGCTCCCCCGTCGGACCGGTCGGGGCCGTCGGTCCCGTGGCCGCGGTGGGGCCGGTCGGCCCCGTCGCCGCCGGGGGCTCCTCCCCACCGGTGAAGGCGAGGAACACGCCGACGCTCCCGATCAACGCCACGACGAGCGCCACCGCGATCGTCGCGACCTGCTTCCGGCGCTGCCGTCGACGTTTCTCCGCCTGTCGGCGAGCCGCCTGCTTGGCGAGCTGTCGGTGCCTCGTTCTCCTGGACACGGCGACCCAGGTTACCCGAGCGCATCGAGCGCCAGGCCGTCCAGGATGTCCGTCTCCGAGACCAAGCACCCCTCGAACCCGAGCCGGCGCATCACCGTCGCCAGGATCACGGCACCGGCCACGATCACGTCGCCCCGGCCGGGCGCCATCACGGGCAGGGCCGAACGCTCGGGGATGGTCATCACAGCCAGGTCGCCCAGCACGCGTTCGGCCTCGGCGAGCGAGAGCCGGGTGCGGTGGATCGCCTCGGGGTCGTAGCGATCGAGCCCCAGCGAGATGGCCTGCACCGTGGTCGAGGTCCCCGCGACCGCCACCAACGTCCGAGCGTCGCGGACCGGCATCTGCGCCTCCGCATCCTCGAGCAGGTCCTCGACCGCCATCCGCATCGCCTCGAGCTCGCGCCCGGAGGGCGGATCTGCGCGCACGAAGCGCTCGGTCAGACGCACGCTCCCCATCGGCAGCGAGATCCGCGCCCGCGGCGCGGTGGTCCCCAGCACCAGCTCGGTGGAGCCTCCCCCGGTGTCCACCACCAGGAACGGCGACGGGGCCTCCAGACCGCGGGCGGCCCCGAGGAACGCCAACTCGGCCTCGCGCTCGCCCGAGATCACCTCGAGCTCGGAGCGCGCGTGCTGGCGCACGGCGCGTTCGAGTTCGTCGCGGTTCGCCGCCTCGCGGACGGCCGAGGTCGCCGCCACGCGGATCCGCTCCGCGTGGAGCGCGCGGGCGCGCCGGCAGTAGCTCGCGAGGACGGCCACGGTGCGTTCGAGCGCTTCGGGCGCGATCCGGCCCGTGCGGTCCACACCCTCTCCAATCCGGGTGATCACCATGTCGCGCGCGAGCTCGCGGAGCCCACCCCCGCCGTCGGGCTCGACGACGAGCAGTCGGATCGAGTTCGTCCCCTGGTCGATCACGGCGAACCGGCCCTCACGTTCGGGGTGGATCGGCTCGACGCGCTCGGCGGTCCAATCGCCGACCGGGTCCTGGCCGCCCGCCAGGTGGTGGGCGTAGTGCGCATGCAGGCACTTCACGCCGGTCCGGGCCCCTCCGACCCCGCCGTGCCGTTCGGCGCCGGGGAACCCTCGCGCGCGCTCGCGTGCGTAGGCCTCGTGGGCACGGGCGAGAGCCTCGGCGAACGCGGGCTCCTCCTCCGCTCGGGTATTCAGCTCCCCGATCGCCCCCCCGGACTCGAGGCGCGAGACCGCCCTCACGGCCTCGGGGCACGTGAGCCAGAACAGCGTGGGGAACGGACGACCCTGCGCGTCGATCGGGTCGTTTCGGATCACGAGCGGATGGCCGTCGGCGCAGCGGGAGACGACGGTGAACGGGGTGGTGGGCTCGCGACCGAGCAGCTCGCGGATGGCGGCGAGGTCGCTGCCCCGGAGCTCGCCCATCGGGGCGGGCTACTTGCGCTTGTGCTCGACGGAACGCTTGTAGTCGACCTGGCGCTCCTCGCTCTGGCGCATGAACTTCTTCAGGCGGGCCTCGAAGTCCGGGTCGGTGCCCCGACGCGGGCGCGGGGGGGCCGGGTCCTGGAGGGCCTTGATCGACAGGTCGATCTTGCCGTCCTCCTTGATCGCGATCACCTTGGCCTGGACGACGTCGTTCTCGCGCAGGTGATCGTGGACGTCCCGGACGTAGTTCCGATCGATCTCGGAGATGTGCACGAGCCCGACCTTGCCGCCCTCGAGCGTGAGGAAGGCGCCGTACGGCGTGATCCGCGTGACGGTCCCGTCGATGACCGCCCCGACCTCGAGCTCTGCCAGCTTCTCCTCCCCGATCGTTCCGCTCCGGCGCACGCGCCGGAGCGGTCAGTGTCCCATCGGCCCTTTCCGTCCGTCAATCCACGGCGGCGGAGGGAGAGAGGGCACCCCCTGGAACGAGCGCGAAACCGGGACATCCGCACGGGGAACACGCTAACTCTTGGGTCGGCCGCGCAGCGCCTGGCGCTGGGACCACGGAGTAGGTGGGATCCATCCTCCTTGGCTGCCTGTCTAGGCACGGCGAGCGACGAAACTCAGAGCGCCCATCTCGTCGCGAGCGTGCTGCGTGCCTTCGGGAGCTCCGAAGGCTTCGGAACGGCCGCCATGAGGTCCTCCGCGTCGATCCCCGAGGCCTGGCCGCCGCACGCGGCCACGACGATCCCGAGCGCGAGGAGCACTGCGAGTCGGCAGGAGCGCCTCGTCATCACCTCCCTCACTCAGTCGAAGTGGACCTCGCCCGAGTCCATGCCCACGATCTCACCGGTGACGAGGTTCACGGTCGTCACGCCGGTACCGTGGCCGTGCGCGCCCGCGTAGGCGCCCGTCCCAGAGACGATGACCCACCGGTCCTCGAAGTGCAGGATCGCGGTCTCTTCGTCGAAATCCTTCAGGATGCTCTGCCGACGGAGCGTGAAGGAACCATCCAGACCGATCCTGGTCGTGCCGAAGTCGTGGAACGTGACGTTGCCCGGGTTCTCGAAGCCGGTCAGTATCGATCCGTCCACCTGGTCGATCCCCGAATCGACGATCGCCCCGGTCGCGCTCCAGGTCGCCGTCACGGTCGGATCGAGGCTCCCATGGGCCACCATGAACAGGTCCTCGGGTGGCGTGGCAGTGCCGGTCGCCGGCACGGCCACGACCATGAGCAGGGAAAGGGCCCCTGCAGCCAGCAGTTTCCCCATCGTGTCCCCTTCCGACGCGTTCGCGCCCTCTGGATGGGTAGATGCGCGAGGTCCTGGTCTTGTTGCGTCAGCCTTCGGCGGTCAGCGGCGTGAGGAGCCACAGGCGAGCCGGATCCGTGGTGAAGCAGGCAACGGCATAGTCGCCGGGGACCAGCCCCCTGGCCCATGACGTGGTCTCCCCGGGCACGGCCAGGAAGACGCCCTGCGATCGCGCCCACTCGGGACGCACCGCCGGATCGAAGGCCGGATCGTTCACGTACGCCACCAGGTCGTCGAACCCCTTCCCCTCCGAGAAACGCAGGACGTCGACGAAGAAGTCGACCTCGCCCCCGTTCGTGAGCTCGAAGGTGAGGTCCCGGCCGGCCGGCACTGTTCGGGGCCCCTCGTACGCGCACCCGTCGGCGCCGAAGCTGCCGTCGAACCGGATACGCGGGTTCGGCGGCTCCTGCGGCGCGACGTCGGTTCGCCCTCCCCCGGGGACCGACGGCGGAGGGTCCGCCAGGCGCGCGATGGTGACGAACGCACCGAGGCCTGCGAGGGCGACCGCCAGGACCCCGACGGTCACCGTCCGCGCGATCCGACGTCTCGCCCGTCGGAGCGTGGAGGGACCGACCCCCGGCGCCGGGGGCAGCGCGTCCGCCCTGCGGCGAAGCTCGTCGCCCAGCCGCCGTTCCAGCTCATCCCGTTCGTGTTCCATCTCAGTCGGCCTTGATCCGGGTGCGGAGGTCGCTCAGACCTCTCGAGAGCAGGGACCTGACGGTTCCGGGCCGACACCCGAGCACCTCGGCGGTCTCGCGGTCCGTCAGCCCCTCGTAGTAGCGGAGCACGATCGCCGCCCGCTGCCGATACGGCAGCCGCTGGAGCTCGCGCCACAGGTCGTCCCTGTCGTCGAACTCGTTGGTGGGATCGGTGGAGCGGATCATCGGGACCTCCCGATGCAGGTGGGCCTGCTCCACGCGTCGCCGGCGGAAGTGCATCCGGCACAAATTCGACACCGTCCTGCGCAGGTAGGCGTGGAAGGCGTCCGGCCTCCGCAGGTGGCCGAGCCGACCGGCCACGTTGATGAACGCCTCGTGGACCAGGTCCTCGGCGAGCGGTCGGTCCCCGGTCAGCAGGTACGCGAGTCGATACGCGTCCGGCGCGTGCCGGGCGTAGAGGTCCTCCAGGCGGCCAGGGCGTCCGGGATCGGTCTCGACCACCTCCGGAGCGTGCGCGAACGTCATCCGGACCGTCATCCGGACCGTAGTCATCCTGCACTATCGGATGCGGAGCCCGCCCGATGTGTTGCGAGGAGAGACCT
>CAZXFA010000019.1:8365-55573 GCA_964640085.1 uncultured Actinomycetes bacterium
GTCATCCTGCACTATCGGATGCGGAGCCCGCCCGATGTGTTGCGAGGAGAGACCTCGATCACTCCATCACCCGGAGGGTTGACGGCACGTCCATCCTCCGGAGCTTGCGCGCGGTGAACAGCGGCGCCAGGCCCACGACCACGACCCCGAAGAAGAGGGTCGCGGCGATCGAGGCCGGCGTGAGCGATACGAGGAGCTCGATCTCCGGGATCTCCGACGCCGCCCTGGCCATCAGCCAGCCGAGCGCCAGGAAACCGAGGCCGATGCCGATCAGCGTGCCGAGCACGCCCACGATGCTCCCCTCCACCACCGCCATCCGCAGGAGGGTCCTGATCCGGACGCCGTAGGCGACCATCGTCGCGTGCTCCCGCGCCCGCTCGTCCGCGTTGATGCTCGCCGCGTTGAGCGCGATCAGTAACGCGAGGAGCAGCGCGAAGACCTCCACCACCCGGAAGACCCCCGTGAACCGATCCAACAGGTCTCCCGTCACCTCGAGCGTGGCGTCCGGCTCCTGGACGACCGCCACCCCCGGGATGGTGAACAGCGCCCGCTTCACGTCCCCAACCGACGAGCCACCCGCCGGCACGACCTGGAGCTCGTTCGTCCAACCGGCGAGCCCGAGCAGGTCCTCGTCCGACAGATCCGCGTAGGCGAGGAACCGCATCGGGTTCGGATGCACGCCGAGGAGCCGCATCTCGGTCTCCACGACCGCGAACGTCGACCCCCCGCTCCGGTAGGGATGCTGCACCGAGACCGGGTCGCCGGGCTCGACCCCGAGGTCGTCCGCTGCCTTGCTCGCCAGCACGATCCCGGGCAACCCTCCGGCGTCCACCCTCGACGCCACGGTCGGGTGCCACACGTCGCTCGCCAGGTCCAACGACTGGAGCCGGACCTCGACGTCGTCACCGCCGCCGGAGACCCGTGCGCCAACGACCACCGTCGGCTCGACCTCCCCGACCGCGGCCGAGGCCCCGATCGCCCGCACGACGTCACCGTCCACGGGCTGGAAGCCCGCGAGCGTCACGGCCACACGGTTCGGGACGCCGCGGTTCAGCTCGCGCGATCCCCGGTCGAGGATCTCTCCGAACGAATCCAGGGCGCCCAGGATCGCCACCATGCTGACGATCGCGGCGCCGATCCCGAGCGCGGTGAGCGCCGCGCGACGCGGGGCGCGGACCACGTTCCGCAGCGGGATCTGCCCCAGGCTCCGACCCGGGAGCCTCAGGCGCTTCAGGACCGGCGCGAGCCCGCCGCCCTTGGCCGCCAGATGCCCGGTCCGGATCGCGTCGACCGGGTCCACGCGAACGGCGCGCCAGACCGGCCAGGCCGTCGCCGCGAACGGAAGCAGGAACCCGATCGCGGCCGCGCCCACGAACGGGCCCACCTGGAACGGTGTTTGCCACACCGGTAGGGGCTGGATGCTCTCGAGCACGTCCCGCATCGACGCGCCGACCAGGAGGCCCATCCCGATCCCGAAGGCGACGCCCAGGGCGGCGATCTCCGCACCCACCAGCAGGGGCCGGAGCGCGATCGCGCGGCGCCGGGCGCCGAGCGCCATCCCGATGCCGATCTCGCGGCGCTGCGCCTCCACGATCCGGCTGGTGAGGTTGAACGCCGCGAAGGCCGCTGCGATCAGGACCAGGAACGCGACCGCGTCCATCGTGCCCTCGTCGTTCTCCAGATCCCCGTAGAGCAGCCGGTAGGCCGGATCGTCTTCGATCGTCGTGACCTCGGTGCCGACATCGGGCAGCCGCTCCTCCAACGCGGCCTCAACCTCGGCCGCTGCCGAGGCGCGGTCGGCGCCGGGCGCGAGGGCGATGACGAGGTCGTTCACCGCAGCGGTCCGCCCGGTGATGTCCTGCGCTGCCGCCAGCGGCAAGAACACGACCGCGAAGTTCGCCTGTGCGAGGAAGTCCCCCTGACCCGAGGTGACCATGAAGTACTCGGGCGAGAGACCGGTCCCCACGTAGTCGACCGGGATCCCCCCCGCGAGCTCGACCGACCCCCGCGGCCGGAGGCCGTAGTGATCGGCGAAGTGGGCCTCGAGCACGGCACCCGATCCACGCGTGAGGCCCCGGCCCCTGGTGACGTGGATCGCGTCGACCGTCGGACCGTCGCCCGATACGGGAACACCGACGATGCGCCCGGGCACCAGGATCGTCTCGTCGGCCGTGGAGGCATCGACCTGGGTCGGTGCGACCAGGCGCTCGTCCGCGGCCACGACCAGGTCGGCGTGCTCCATCGCCGAGAGGGCACCGATCAGGGTCCCCTCCGAGACGAAGCTGTCCTCCGAGAGCGCGACGTGGAGGTCGTGGGCATCCAGCGAGGAGTAGCTCGCGTCGTAGGAGACGCGTCGCCATGTCATCACGCTGGACATCCCCGCGTAGACGCCGGTGCCGATCGCGATGACCAGGGCGATGACGGCGACCTGCACCCAGCGGCGCCGGAGCTCGCGGGCCGACCACCGCACCCAGAACCACGCGCGGCGCATCGCCATCACCTACCAGTGCAGCTCGGAGATGGACGCTCGGCCCCCCGCCGGCGGACCGTCGGAGACGATCCGTCCGCTGGAGAGCTCCACGACCCGGTCCGCGATCCGGGAGATCTCACGGTTGTGCGTCACGACCAGCACGGTCTTGCCGGCCTCGGCCTGCTTCTGGAGCAGCCCCAGGATCGCCACGCCGGTTCGGAAATCGAGCTCGCCCGTCGGCTCGTCGGCGAGCAGGACCGGGTTGCCGGTGGCCAGCGCCCGCGCGATGGCCACCCGCTGCTGCTCCCCCCCCGAGAGCTCGTGCGGGAAGTGCTCGACCCGCTCGCCCAGCCCAACCTCGGCGAGCACGCTGCGAGCGACGCCATCGTCGGGCCCGCCCGCCACGTCCACAGCGAACTGGACGTTCTCCAGCGCGGTCAGCCCCGGGAACAGGTTGAACGACTGGAAAACGAACGAGACCGAACGCCGGCGGAACCCGAACAGATCCTTGCGGCGGACCTCCGTCACGCGGGTCCCGGCGACCGTCACCCCCCCCTCCGTCGGCGCGTCGAGGGCACCGACCATGTTCAGCAGGGTCGTCTTGCCGCTCCCGGAGGGACCGAGGACGACGACGAACTCGCCCTCATCCACCTCGAGCTCGACGTCCTCGAGCGCGGTCACGCCGACGCCGTCCATCTCGTAGCGCTTGGAGACGTGCTCCAGCAGGACCATGGTGGCCGCCCCATCGCGGTGCCCTGCATGGCGAGGCGTCCGGGGGAGGGGGATCGTCGCGGGCATCGTCCTCACGCTCCTGGCAGGGATCTCTTACTTGGTTCAAGATACTCTGAAACTCTTGAAGTGTCAATGGATCGCGCATATCATGGAGACCGTGGGTGGAACCGCCGCAGGAACCGGTACTGGTGGAGACGAGCGCCGGTTCGTCGAGGATCTCGGGCTGTTCTTCGAGGCCCTCGGCCAGACGCGGATGGCGGGGCGGGTCCTCGCCGCCCTCCTCCTCGCCGATCCGCCGGATATGTCCTCACAGGACCTCGCCACGTACCTCTCGGTCAGCAGCGGCGCGATCAGCACGTCGACCCGCGAGCTCATCCGCCTGGGGCTGATCCACCGGGTGAGCATCCCCGGCGAGCGTCGCGACTACTTCCGAGCCGACGTGGGGACCCTCCCACGCCTCCTGCGCGAGCGGCTCGGCGTGGTGCGAAGGATGCACGAGCTCATGGAGCGGGGCGAGGACCTGGTCCGCGACAAGGACCCGGACGTCCGTCGCCGGCTCCAGGAGATCCACGCCTTCTCCGAGTTCTTCGAGGAGGAGATCGAGGCCGTCCTCGCCCGGTGGGACGAGCGGCGGGTCAGGTTCCAGCGTCGCTGAGACGCCTCAACCCGTCGTGGCGAGGTCGCGGCGCCGGAAGCCGGAGAGCCCCACCACGGTCAGGCCGGCCGCGATCGCCGTGAGCACCAGGACCGGCGTCCACCGCATGCCCACGGCCGGCAGCAGCGGGATGTGACCGAACGGTGAGAGATCCACGGTCCAGCCCGGCAGCCCGAACAGGTCCGCGAACATCCCGATCAGCCCCGCGTAGGCGATCACGATCCACACCATTAGGGCCGCCCGCGGGAGGAGCCCATAGAGGGCGACACCCAGTCCGACGGTGACCCACACCGCGGGCGCGTACGCGAGCGTGGCGCCCACCATCCGGGGCAGCACGCTCGCATCGCTCAACGCGACCGCGGCCGTGGCTCCGAGACCCAGGCCGGCCAGCAGCAGGAGGAGGGCACTTCCCCCGAACGCGATGGTCAGGTGGCTCCCGACCCATCCGAACCGCGACACGGAAGTCGCGAGGACGGGCTCCGCTCGGCCTGCCCCCTCCTCACTCTTCGAGCGCAGCATGGCGAGGACCGCGAAGACCGAGACCGTGACCGCGACCATCAGCGCGAGAACGGCCAGCCACGAGTCGAGGATCGTCTCACCACCGATCCCCTCCAGCCAGTCCTGGATCGTCTCGGAGAGATCCGCCACGTACCGATCCACCTCACCGGCGAGCGCGCCGTATCCCAGCCCGAAGAGGAAGATCGCGGCGCTCCACCACAGCACGCTCGCTCGGTGGAGCCGCCAGGCGAGGCCGAGGGAGGTGGACAGCAGGCTCGACCCATCGGCGGCGCCGGTGCGGGGCTGCACGAGGCCCGCCCCGAAGTCCCGGCGGGTCGACAGGCGGAGCGCCACCCAGACGAGGACCGCCGCGAGCGCCACCGACGGCAGCAGCGGCCACCACCGGTCGTCGACGTACACGCGGGTCTGGTGTGCCCACCCGATCGGCGACAGCCACGATAGGGCGCCGCCGCCGATCTCGCGCATGTCCCCGGCGGCGCGCACGAGGTACGCGGCCGCGAAGACCGCCCCGGCCAGGCCGCCCGCGCCCCGCGCATGCTCGTTGACCTGCGCCGTGACACTCGCGACGGCGGCGAACACGATACCGATAGAGGCGAGCGCGGCGCCGAACAGCCAGGAGCCGTTCCAGGTGACGCCCTCCATCTCGAGTGATCCCAGGCCGATCGCGATCAGCGCCCCGAGCGCCAGGTTGGCCCCCGCGACGACGATCAGCGGCGCGACGCTATGCGCGTGACGCCCAACGACGGCGGAGCGGACCAGCTCGGCCCGCCCCGTCTCCTCCTCGGCCCGCGTGTAGCGGACGATCAGCAGGAAGCTCATGAGCGCCACGAAGATCGCGGTCCAGGTGAGGAACTCCTGCGCGATCATCGCTCCGAACGTGTAGTCGTCCAGACCGAACCCGGGGCCCGCGATCGCCCGGAGCCCGGGGTTCTCCATCAGCTGGGCCCTGGCCTGGCGCTGCGCCGCGGTCTGGTAGTACTGCGGCAGGCTCGCCGCGAAGGTCACCACGGACACGCCGATCCCGCCGATCCACACCGCGAGCCGGATCCGGTCCCGACGGAGGATGAATCGAACCAGGGACCGGGTTCCCGCCAGCGCCTCCCCCCGGGTGCGTCCGACGGCGGATGCCCGTGCGGTGACGGTGGTCATCGCTCGTCGTGGGTTCGGGCGGGCGTCAGCTCGTCGCCGTAGTGGCGGAGCAGGAGCTGCTCCAGCGTCGGCGGGTGCGCCACCAGCGATCGCACCCCCAGCCGGGCCAGATGGCGCATCGCCTCGTCGAGATGCTCCCCGTCCACCTCGAACCGGACCTGCCCGTCCACGACGTGCACGTCGTGGACGCCAGGGAGTGTCGAGAGGCCCTCCGCGGGCCATGCGGTCTCGACGGTGACGGTCGTGCGGGTGAGGTGCCGGAGCTGCGCGAGGGTCCCGGACTCGACGATCCTGCCCTGCCGGATGATCGAGACCCGGTCGGCCAGCACCTCCACCTGGGCGAGGATGTGGCTGGAGAGCAGCACCGTGCGTCCGGCCGCCCTCGTCTCGCGGATGAAGCCCTGGAACACCGCCTCCATCAGCGGGTCCAGCCCCGCGGTGGGCTCGTCCAGGAGGAACAGCTCCACATCGCTCGCCAGGGCGGCGACGAGCGCCACCTTCTGGCGGTTCCCCTTGGAGTAGGTCCGGCCCTTCTTGGTCGGGTCGAGGTCGAAACGCTCGAGGAGTCGATCCTTCCTGACGCGGTCGAGCCCCCCACGTAGCCGCCCCAGCAGGTCGATCACCTCGCCGCCGGTGAGGTTAGGCCACAGCTCCACGTCCCCGGGCACGTGGGCGATCCGCCGGTGCAGCTCCACCGCGTCCCGCCACGGATCGCCGCCGAGCATACGCACCGTGCCGCCGTCGGCCCGCAGGAGCCCGAGCAGGATCCGAATCGTGGTGGTCTTCCCCGCCCCGTTCGGACCGAGGAACCCGTGGACCTCACCGGCCTCGACCTCCAGATCCAGGCCGTCGAGCGCGACCGTCGAACCGAAGGACTTCCTGAGCCCCGCGATGGAGATGGCGTCCATCCGGAACTAGCAGTCGGGTGGGTCGGCGTCCGGTACCACGAGGGCGGTCTCCCCCGGCATCACCATGCCCAGGCACTCACGGGCGAGGCGTTCGATCTCGGTCGGGTCGTTCAGCGTCGAGATCCGGACCCGAAGCCCCTCGTTCCGCTCCTCGAGCTCGGCGGCCCGCCGCTCGAGCCCGGCGATCTGCCCCCGCTGCTGGAGCACCTGGCGCGCCGGCACCAGCGCGAGCAGCGCGAGCAGCGTCACGATCACCAGCAGGACCGCCGCCCGCCCCGTCAGCCGGGGCCCCGGACGCGAGAGCGCCCTGGTGGCCTGGCTCATCCGGGTCCCCGACGGAAGGCGGCGGCGCCCGAGTACCGAGCCGTGTCCCCCAGCTCCTCTTCGATCCGGAGCAGGCGGTTGTACTTCGCGGTGCGCTCGCCGCGCGTGGGCGCCCCGGTCTTGATCTGCCCCACGCCAACGGCCACCACGAGATCGGCGATCGTCGTGTCCTCGGTCTCACCCGAGCGATGGCTCACCATCGCCCGATAGCGGCCGCGTCGGGCGAGCTCGATCACGTCGAGCGTCTCGGTGAGCGAGCCGATCTGGTTCACCTTGATCAGGATCGCGTTCGCGACGCCCTCGCGGATCCCGCGCTCCAGACGCTGGGGGTTGGTGACGAACAGGTCGTCGCCGACGATCTGGACGCGGTCGCCGAGCTCGGTGGTGAGCTCCGCCCAGCCCTCCCAATCGTCCTCGGCGAGCGGGTCCTCGAGCGAGATCACGGGGAAGTCGTCGAGCAACCCGCGCCAGACCTCCACCATCCCCGAGGCCGAGAGGGCCGAGTTCTCCAGGTGGTAGGCGCCGTCGCGGTAGATCTCCGAGCACGCCGGGTCCATCGCGAGCGCCACCTCGTCCCCGGCCTCGAGCCCCACCGTACCGATCGCCTCCACCAGGAGCCCGAGCGCCTCCCGCGCGGTCGAGATCTGGGGTGCGAACCCGCCCTCGTCCCCCACGGCGGTGGACAGACCGCGCTGCGTCAGCGCGGACCGGAGCGCGTGGTAGATCTCGGCCCCCCACCGCAGCGCCTCGGAGAACGAGGCCGCGCCGACCGGCGCCAGCATGAACTCCTGGAGCTCGAGCTCGTTGTCCGCGTGCGCGCCGCCGTTGATCACGTTCAGGCACGGGACCGGCAGGACGTGCGCGTTCGAACCGCCGAGGTAACGGTAGAGCGGGAGCCCGAGCGAATCGGCGGCCGCGTGCGCGACGGCCAGGGACGCGCCGAGGACCGCGTTGGCCCCCAGGTTCGACTTGCCCGGCGTGCCGTCGAGCTCGAGCAGCAGCCGATCGACCGCGCGCTGATCGAGCGCCTCCTCCCCGATCAGCGCGGGCGCGATCGTCTCGTTCACGTTCCCCACGGCACGCAGGACGCCCTTGCCCCCGAACCGCCCGGGGTCGCGGTCCCGCAGCTCGAGCGCCTCGTGCTCGCCGGTGGAGGCACCGCTCGGCACCGCGGCGCGCCCGTAGGAACCGTCCTCGAGCTGCACGTCGACCTCCACGGTGGGGTTGCCCCGCGAATCGAGGATCTCGCGCGCGCGGACGGCTTCGACGACGGGCATGGACACCTATCCTAGCCCCGGTGCAGGTCCGGACCCTTGATTCGGCCGCCCCGTTCGGTGCAGGGTAGGGCCCATGGACGAGCCTCGGCCGGAGCCCTGCTGCTTCGACGACTGGGCGGACCATCACGAGCGGCGGGCCAGGAAGAACGCGACCGCGGCCGGCATCACCGCCGTCCTCCTCGACGCCCTCACCGAGGCGGGACTGGACGACAGGACGATCCTCGACGTCGGCTGCGGTGTCGGCGACCTCGCGATCGAGACCGTTCGCCGAGGCGCCGATCGGGCCTCGGGTGTCGAGCTCTCGGCCGAGAGCATCGCGCGGGCCCGCGAGCTCGCCGACGAGCGGGGGGTGGGCGATCGCACGTCCTTTGAGGTCGGCGACGGTGCGACGATGTCGCTCCCGCGCGCCGACGTCGTGGTCCTGAACCGTGTGGTGTGCTGCTACCCCGATGTCGAGGCGCTGCTGACGAACACGCTCGCCGTGACCGGCACCGTGTACGCGTTCACCGTACCGCCGTCCCGAGGGATCCCGGGCCTGATCGCGAAGGTGCTCGTGGCGATGTCGAACGCCTGGTACCGGCTCCGCGATCGGAAGTTCCGAGGGTTCCGCACCTTCGTCCACGACGTGGACACCATCGACGAGCGCGTGCGCGCGGCCGGGTTCCGACCGGTCCGACGCGAGCTCCGCCGGTTGGCGTGGGAGCTCGCCATCTACGCTCGCTGACCGGGCGGCTTCCTCACGAAATCGAGCGACCGATCGACCTCATCGAACCCGAGCTTCGCGTACAGTTGCTTCGGCCAGTCCTCGTCGTCGGCTCCCAGGAATACGAGGTCGGCGCCCGAGTCCCTCGCCGCGCGGACGGCGGCCAGGACGGCGGCCCGGGCGAACCCGCGGCCCCGATGCTCGACGAGCGTGTAGACGTCCTCCACCTGCGCGACATCGCCGAGCACGTAGAGCTCGCATCCCGACACCAACTCCGCACCGTCGCGGGCGCCGAAGAACCGCGCGCCGATGCCTTCGACGAGGACGCCCCTGAAGTCGGCGAGCATCCGTGCGTCCGCGGCGTCGTCCACCTCCCCGCTCTGGAGGTTCGCGCTGATGTAGAGCTGTCTCGCGGTCTCGAGGTCGATCTCCTCCGCGCGATCGTCGGTCCACCGGTCGGGCTCGCGCGCGTGCACCATCGCCACGTTCCGCTCCACGTCGTAGCCGAGCCGCCGGAGACCCGGCGCGAGACGCTCACCCTCGACGGCGTCCTCCACCAACAGCGTGCGGTGGGCCAGGCGAGAGCGGCCGAGCACGTCGTCTGCGTCCGCTGCGAGATCCTCGGCGCTCACTCCGGCGAGCGGCGCCTCCACCCACACGAAGTTGCTGAACCACCGCCGCGGGAACCCCTCGTGGAAGTAGGCGGTGCCGAACCGGGAGCGCTCGGTCCGAGTGGAGGTGCGCTCCGCCAGGTCGCGTTCGAATACGCGGATCCGCTCCAGGCGATCGTCCATCGAGGGGTCAGCGCACCTCGCGGAACAGCGAGCGGATCTCCGACTCCGTCATCGTGTCCGGATCGAGACCCCGGTCGCGCGCGAGGGTCATGAAGCGCTCGTAGCGGTCGGCGAACCCCCGGACCGTCCGTCGGAGCGCGCTCTCGGGGTCCACCCCGAGACGACGGGCGACGGCGACCGTGGCGAACAGCACGCCGCCGATCTCCTCCTCGGCGTTCTCCGGACCGGTCTGCGCCTCGAGCTTGGCGTTCTCCGGACCGGTCTGCCCCTCGAGCTCGGCGACCTCCTCTCGAAGCGCCTCGAGCGCCCCGTCCAAGGTGCGCCACTCGAACCCCCAGCCCGCCGCCCGGCGCTGGACCTTCGCCGCCCGGGCGAGCGCCGGGAGCGCCTCGGGGATGTCGTCCTCGATCGGCTTCTTCCCCTTCTCCTCCGCCTTGATGCGCTCCCAGTTGACCAGCACCTCGTCGGCCCCGGCGACCTCGACGTCGCCGAACACGTGGGGATGGCGCCGGATCAGCTTGCGGACGATGCCCTCGGCGACGTCGTCGACGTCCCACGCGCCGCCGTCGGCGGCCATCTGCGCGTGGAACGCGACCTGGAGGAGGACGTCGCCGAGCTCCTCGCGCAGGCGGTCCCGATCGTCGGCGTCGATCGCCTCGAGCACCTCGTGCGTCTCCTCGAGCAGGTGTCGCGCCAGCGATCGATGGGTCTGCTCCCGGTCCCACGGGCACCCGCCGGGGCCGCGCAGCCGAGCCATCACGCGGATCAGGTCGAGCAGGCGCTCCCCCCCGTGGGACGAGGGGACCCGCCCCCCGGGGACGTGGGAGAGGATCGGGTCGCCGGGAGGCTGGGTCACGGCGTGGCGCCGGTCGGCGCGGGCGACTCCGCCGTGCTGCGCACCGGGAGCACCTCGCCGGTGGCGACGTCCAGGCGCCCGTACCGCGGGTTCACCTCGATGTCGATCTCCACGTAGCGCTGGCGCAGCCAGGCGTCGAACACCGTCGCCCCCTGCTGGGCCACGATCTGCTCGCGGACGTCGTCGAACGCCGCGACGTCGCGACGGATCAGCTCGATCACGTGCCAGCCGAACTGCGTCTGGACCGGACCGGAGATCCCTCCGGGCTCGAGGGCGAGCACGGCCGCCGTGAACACCGGGTCGAACCGTTGGAGGAACTCCGATTCGGAGAAGGCGCCGAGGTTTCCGCCGTTGGCCGCCGAGGTCTCGTCCTGCGAGCGCTCCCGCGCCAGCCGTTCGAAGTTCCGCGACGTCGCGCGGTCCGCGATCGTGGCCGCCTCGCGCTCGGTCTCCACCAGGATGTGGCTCACCTCCACCGTGGTGAACTGCCCGAGCTGCTGCTCGTAGGCCTCCTGCAGCTCCGCCTCGTCGAGACCCTCGTCGATCACCTCCTGCTGGACGTCGCCGAACAGCAGCAGGCGCCGGGCGAGCTCCACGAGCTGCGACCGCGTCACCCCGGCCTCCTCCAGGCGTGAGGAGAGCTCGGTCGGCCCGCCCAGATCGCCCTCCAGCCTGGAGATCGCGTCCTGTACCTCGGTGTCCTCCACCTGCACGTCCCGACCCTCGGCGTAGGACAGGACGAGCTCCTCCTGGATCAGGTTGGTCAGCGTGAACCGCGCGCAGGCTGCATCCTGGCTCTCGCCCTGGACCGGTGTGCCGCACGGAACCCCGGACAGGCCGGTGAGGAGCCGGAACAGAGCGATCTCCTTGCGGAGCTCCTCGTGCGAGAGCTCGGTGGCGCCGATGGTCGCGGCGGTGGACGAGGTCCCGCACGCGGACAGCACCAGTACCACGGAAACGAGCGCAAGGAGCAGGCGGATCGGGAAGGAGCGGCGGGTCACCGGGCCATCCTAGCAACGTCCTCGTGGGCCCCTGCCGACGGATCGGCCCCGGTCACGCGTCGCAGCGCGGCCTCCACCCAACCCGGCAGCTCCGATCCGGCGACCCGCTCCGGCTCCAGGTTCAGCGTGGCCGTGGCCGGGTGGTGCGATGCCCGGGGGAGGACCTCCCCGAGCCCGGTCCCGGCCGGGAGCGCGACGGGCTTCACCCGCACCTGGTTCCGGTACGTCGAGACCTCCTCCACGCCGAGGCGCGCGCACGTCAGCCGGAGCGAGGCCACCGCGAACAGCGTCTGGACCTCGTCGGGGAGCCGGCCGTACCGGTCGGTCGCCTCGGTCTGGACACGCTCCAGCGCCTCATGGTCACCGGCGGTGGAGATCCGCCGGTACAGGTCCAGCCGGAGCGCCTCCTGCGCCACCCAGCCGGGCGGCACGAAGGCACGCACCGGCAGGTCGATCCGGATCTCCTTCTCCTCGAGGAGCGGCTCGCCCTTCAGCTCGGCCACCGACTCCTGGAGGAGCCGGGCGTACGTGTCGAACCCCACCGCGGCGATGTGCCCGTGCTGCTCGGCACCGAGCACGTTGCCGGCGCCCCGGATCTCGAGGTCCCGCAGCGCGATCTGGAACCCGGAGCCGAGCGCCTGGTGGCGGCTGATCGTCGTCAGCCGCTCGTGCGCCTCCTCGGTCAGCTCGCGCTGCGGTGGGAAGAAGAAGTAGGCGAACGCGCGCTCCGAGCTCCGACCCACCCGGCCTCGGAGCTGGTACATCTGCGCCAGCCCCAGGCGGTCGGCCGAGTCGACGACGAGCGTGTTGGCGCTCGGCACGTCCAGGCCCGACTCGATGATCACCGTCGAGACCAGGACGTCCGCCTCGCGTTCCCAGAACCGCAGCATCTCGCGTTCGAGCTCGGCCTCGTCCATCCGCCCGTGAGCGACCACGATCCGCGCCTCCGGCACCCGCTCCTTCAACCACGCGGCTTGCCGGTCGATCGTCGCGATCCGGTTGTGGACCCAGAAGACCTGCCCCTCGCGCAGCAGCTCACGGCGAACGGCCCCGAGCCCGAGGTCCCCCTCGTAGGGCCCGACGTACGTGAGGACCGGCTGGCGATCCTCCGGCGGGGTGTCGATCGTGGACATGTCGCGGATCCCGGTGAGAGCCATCTCGAGCGTGCGCGGGATCGGGGTGGCGGTCATCGTCAGCACGTCGACGTGGGTCCGCAGCTTCTTCAGCCGCTCCTTGTGCGCGACTCCGAACCGCTGCTCCTCGTCGACGACCAGCAGGCCCAGATCCCGGAACGACACGTCCGTCGACAGGAGCCGGTGGGTGCCGATCACAACGTCGATGGCACCCTTGGCCACATCCTCGAGGATCCGGTTCTGCTCGGGACGCGGCACGAATCGCGAGAGCATCGCCACCTTCACCGGGAACGGAGCGAAGCGCTCGCCGAACGTGATGACGTGCTGCTCGGCCAGGAGCGTCGTGGGGACCAGGACCGCAACCTGCTTGCCGTCCATCACAGCCTTGAACGCCGCGCGGACGGCGATCTCGGTCTTGCCGAACCCGACGTCCCCACAGATCAGCCGGTCCATCGGCTTCGGGCGGTGCATGTCCGCCTTGACCTCCTCGATCGCGGTGAGCTGGTCACCCGTCTCCACGTGGGGGAACGCGTCTTCGAGCTCCGCTTGCCACGGCGTGTCGGGGCCGAACGCATGCCCCTCGACCGACATCCGCACCGAGTACAGGCGGACGAGCTCGCCCGCCATGTCCTTCACCGCACGCTTGACGCGGCGCGTGGTGCGGGCCCAATCGTTGGTTCCCAGGCGCGAGAGCCGCGGCACGTCGCCTCCCACGTACCGGGCGACCATCCCGACCTGGTCGGTGGGGACGGAGAGGCGGTCGCCGGCCGCGTACTCGAGCACCATGTAGTCGCGTTCGGCTCCGCCGATCGCCCGCCGGCGGATCCCCGCGTACCGACCGACCCCGTGGATCCGATGGACGGCGAAGTCGCCCGGCTCGAGCTCCTCGGCGATCGCGTCCGTCCGTCGCGACGTGAACCTCGGAGCCTCCCGCGTGTGGCGCCGCGAGCCGAACAGGTCCTCCTCCGTGACCACCGCGAGGCGGCCCTGTACGGAGACGAACCCGTCCGCGAGCGGCGCCTCCACGGCCTCGGCGCCGGGGATCGCGACGAACTCCTTGACGCGTTCGAGCGACCCGTGCCCCCCCGCCGCCAGGACCACGCGGTAGCCGCGCTCGTGGAGCTCGGCGGCGCGCCGAGCAAGCTCCGCCGGGTTGCCCTGTGCGGTCCCCCATCCCTCGAGCGCGAGGTCGAGGCCCTCGGCGAACTCGGTCAGCCGCAGCTCGACGCGCCCGCCCACGGCCTCCTCGAGCGGAACCAGCACCGGAGGCCCCGGCCAGTCGGAGGCCTCCGCGAGCGCGATCGCCTCGTCGAAGGCCTGTCGGGCGCGATCGCGGGTGCGACGAGCCTGGGTGAGGACGACCCACGAGCCGGTGGGCAGGAGCTCGGCCGGCAACGGCATCGCCTCGAACAGCAGCGGAGCGAACGACTCCATCCCCTCGAAGAGCGCGCCGTCGGCGATCCGCTGGAGCCCGTCGCGGAGCCGGTCGAGGTGCTTCGGCGCGAGGCGTTCGGCCCGCGCACGGAGCTCCGCGTCGGCGATCAGCTCCCGGACCGGGGGAACCTCGACGCGGACCACCTTCGAGGTCGAGAGCTGGGAGGCGGGCGCGAACTCGCGCATCGACTCGACCTCGTCACCCAGGTACTCGAGCCGGACCGGTCGACGCGAAGTGCCCGGGAACACGTCGAGGACCCCGCCGCGCACGGAGAACTCGCCTCGATGCTCGACGACGTCGGTCCGGAGGTAGCCCAGCGAGACGAGGCGTTCGGCCATCTCGTCGGGCGGGACCTCGATCCCGGCCACGAGCTCGAGCGGGGGGACCGTCCCGAGGGTTGGCGCTAGGCGCTGCATCGCGGCGAGGCCGGTGGTGGTGAGGACGAACGGGCCCTCCGCTACTCGGAGCCGGTGGACCGCGTCCGCCCGGCGGGCCGCTACCTCGGGCGAGGGGCTGATGCGCTCGTACGGCAGCGCCTCCCAGGCTGGGAGGAGCGCGGACCGCTCGGGGCCGAGCCACGCCTCGGCGCCCCGTTGCATGCCTTCGGCCTCGCGCGGGCCGGGCGTGACGACCATGACCGGCCCCTCGAGCGCCCAGGCGAGCGCGGCCACGACGGCGTCCTCGCCGGCGTCGGCGCGAGCGAGGATCGGCCGGGCACGCTCGAGCAGCAGACGCTCGAAGGCGTCCGAGCCGATCAGCCCGTCGAGCAGGCCCTCCAGCACGTCGTCCTCCTCCGGACAGCACGAACAGGCCCTGTCGCGTCGCGACGGGCCCATCGAGGTCGAGTGTACCGGGGCGGTCGCAGTGGGGCCCTCGGCATGGGGTCCATCCGCCCTTCACACCAGGCGGGCGCGAGGAGATGGTGGGCTCGCCTCCTCTGCAGGAGGGACAGCAGGTGGGCAGCGCGACCGTGGCCGAGGAGCGACTGGCGGAGCCGAAGGGCCTCCCCGAGCTGTCGAACGGAACGCGCCCAGAGCGGTCCTGCTCGCCTACCTCATCACCTCGGACCCGACCGCGCCCAGGACATCGCTCAGGAGGCGTTCGTCCGGGCGGCGGGCCGGTTCCGCCACCTACGGCTCCCCGAGGCCTCGAACGGGGAAGGCCATGGGGTTGGCGGCGGCTACGGATGCCTCCTCGCGTTGGACGTGCGCGGGGGTACCCAGGCGGCCCGGAGGGCGTTCGACCGGCTGCGGCTGGGTTCCGGGCGACGGATCTGGGACGGATCAAGAGCGTGGCCACGATCCCGGCGATCTCGACCCACCAGCAGGAGGGAGTCGAGGGGCCGAGCGATCGCCGGCGTGCCCGCGAACCAGATCCGGCTCTCGGTCGGCGGCGAGCACCCCGACGACGTGATCGCCGACCTGGAGGTGCGCTGAGCCTCAGTCCCGCGGTCCGGAGCGGTTGAACCGGTCCTGGGTGGCGGCCAGCCCGTCGCGGACGAGCGTGAGCACCGCATCCGCTGCATCGTCGACCAGGATCGCGACATCGGGCTCCTCCCGCTTGCCGAAGTCCTCCAGGACCCAGTCGACGGGATCCTTCCGTCCGCTCGGACGGCCGACCCCCAACCGGATCCGGTAGAACCCCTCGGTCCGCAGGGCGCCCGCGAGGGAGCGCACGCCGTTGTGGCCTGCGGTCGACCCGCCGAGCTTCACGCGGAGCGCCCCGAACGCGAGGTCGATGTCGTCGTGGACGGCGATCACTCGCTCGGGTGGTACCTGCCGCTTGCGGGCGAACGACGCGAACGCGGGCCCGCTCTCGTTCATGAACGCGCGCGCCTTCGCGAGCAGGACGCGCTCGCCTGCCTCGACGAGCTCATATGCGTCGACCGGGACGAACCGAACCCTGCGGAACCGTCCCTCCACCCGGAGTGCGAGCTGGTCCACGACCCGGTGGCCGAGGTTGTGTCGGGTCCTCGCGTATCGATCGCCGGGGTTCCCGAGCCCGGCGAGGAGCCAGGTCATGGGGAGCGCGGCGGCGGGCTACTCGCCCTCGCCGCCCTCCTCGGAAGGCGCCTCCGCCTCCGGAGCCTCGGCCGCCTCGGCGGCCTCTTCGCCCTCGGCGGCCTCGACTTCGGCCGCCGCGGCCTCCTCTTCCTCGAGCTCGACCCTCGCCTGCGGCTGGAGGACCGCCAGGACGGATTCGTCGAGGGCGGTGAGGATCCTCGCCCCGGCGGGCGGGGCCAGATCGGCGACCCTCAAGGACATCCCGATCTCGAGCGTCGAGACGTCGGCCTCGATCGCCTCGGGCACGTCCGTCGGGAGGCACTCGACCTGCAACTCCCAAAGGTGGTGCTCGATCACGCCCCCCGCCTTCACGCCGGGCGATTCGCCAACCACGCGGACGGGGACCGAGACCGTGATCTGCTCGTCCGCCCGGACCGCGAGGAAGTCAACATGGACATAGCTCCCCTTGATGAGGTCGCGCTGGATCTCGCGAGGCAGTGCGAGATGCTTCTCACCATCCACGATCAGATCGACCAGCACGTTCGCGCCCGCGCCGGTGCGCATCAGGTGGTACAACTCGCGGGAGTCGACCGAGAGCGGCACCGGGTCCATGCCTCCCCCGTACAGGACGGCCGGCACGCGGCCGGCGACCCGCAGCTTGCGGGCCACGCCCTTGCCCACCCCTTCGCGCTTCTCCGCGACGAGCTCGTTGGCCATGTCAGGTCATCCCTCCGGCCGGGCATGGTACCAACACGCTGCGGGAACGGACCTGCGGCCCTACTGATTCTCGCCGTGGAAGATCTCGGACACGCTGCTGTCCTCGAAGACCGCGCGAAGGGCGTCGGCGATCAGCGGGGCGACGGAGAGCACCTTCAGCTTCCCGACCCGCTTCTCGTCGGGGATCGGCACCGTGTTCGTGACGACCACCTCGGCGATCGGGGCCTCCTCGAGGCTCTGCACCGCCTTTCCGGACAGGACGCCGTGCGTGGCGGCCGCGTAGATCGGGCCCGCCCCCTGTTGAGCGAGGGCGGCCGCGCCTTCGGCCACCGTGCCGGCCGTGTCGATCATGTCGTCCACCAGGATGCACGGACGGCCCTCGACCTCGCCGACGACCGCCATCTCCTCGATCTTGTGCGCCTCCCGCTTCGAGCGTCGCTTGTACAGGAACGCGAGGTCCGCGTGCAGGTACTCGCGGAGGCGCTCGGCGGTCTTGATCCGGCCCGCATCGGGGGCCACCACCACGACGTCCTCGTCGTGCAGGCCGAGCTCCTCCCGCAGGTACTTGGTGAGGACCGGCAGGGCCGTCAGGTGGTCGAACGGGAAGTCGAAGTACCCCTGGATCTGCCCCGCGTGCAGGTCCACCGACACGACCCGCTGGGCCCCGGCCACCGTCAGCAGGTCGGCGATCAGCTTGGCGCTGATCGGTTCTCGCGCCAGTCCCTTCTTATCCTGCCGCGAGTACCCGTAGAAGGGGACAACCGCCGTGATGCGCTTGGCGCTCGCGCGTTTCATCGCGTCGAGCAGCACGAGCTGTTCCATGATCGACTCGTTCACCGGGTCGGCGTGGGTCTGGACGACGAACACGTCGCACCCACGGACGCTCTCCTCGGAACGCACGTAGATCTCGCCGGAGGCGAAGCGCGAGATCCTGCACGGGCTGATCGGCACGCCGAGGTTGTCGGCGATCTCCCGGGCCAGATCCAGGTGGGTGGTCCCGGAGAACAGCATCAGCTTCTTCTTGGTGACGATCTCCACCTCAGCGCGCCCCCTTCTCTTTGGGGCTACCGCTCCGCTGCTTGAGCCCCGTCTCTTTGGGACCTCTTCGGGATCGCCTGCCCTGACGAGTCCCGGCCTCGGCGTCCTTCCGCGCTCGGTAGCCCTCGACCACACGCTGCTCGGAGCGTTCGACCGCGAGCGCACCGGGCGGCACGTCCTTCGTAATCACCGAACCCGCCCCCGTCACGGCGCCGTCGCCGATCTGGACCGGCGCCACGAGCATCGTATCCGACCCGATCCGCACATCCTCTCCGATCTCGGTTCGGTGCTTCCGGTAGCCGTCGTAGTTGGCGGTCACCGTCCCCGCGCCGATGTTGGCCCCGGCGCCGACGGTCGTGTCGCCCACGTAGGAGAGGTGCGGCACCTTGGCGTCCTCGCCGACGGTGGACGCCTTGACCTCGACGAAGGTGCCGACCTTGGCGCCCTCGCGGAGGGCGGTCCCCGGCCGCACGTGGGCGAACGGTCCAACCGTGGCACGGGGGCCGACGCGAGCCTCGTGCACCACCGAGAACTGGACCGTGGCCCCGTCCCCCACCTGGGAGTCGACGATCCGCGTGGACGGGCCGAGCTCGCATCCCGCCCCGACGCGGGTCGATCCCTGCAGGAACGTCATCGGGTGCACGATCGTGTCGGGCCTCAGTCGCACGTCGACGTCGATGTATGTGGTCTCGGGGTCCACGATCGTCACGCCTCGTTCCAGGTGCCGGGCGTTGATCCGCTCCCGCATCACGCTGATGGCGCGAGCGAGATCGCGCCGGGAGTTGATCCCCATCGCCCCTCCGGTGTCCACCTTGACGGCCGAGACGCGCTCTCCCTTCTCCATCAGGATGGGGAATACCTCGTTGAGGTAGTGCTCCTTCTGCCGATTCTCGCGCTCCACGAGGGGCAGCACACCGAACAGGTCCTCGCGCCGGAACGCGAAGAGCAGGAGCGAGATCTCCCTGATGCGCCGCATCGCCGGCGGCGCCTCGACACCCTCTACGATCCGCAGGAGCCTCGTCCCGTCCCGCTCGATCCGCGCGTAGCCGCCCGGCTCGTCTACCTCGGTGGTGAGGATCGTCGCGGCGCTCTGCGTGCGTCGGTGGACCCGCAGCAGCCGCCGCACGTGATCCGGCGTGGCCGGGTCGAAGTCGCCGCCGGCCACGAGCACCTCACGGACCCGGCCGATCGCCTTCTCGGCCACGAGCACCGCGTGACCCGTGCCGAGCGGCTCGGGCTGCTCTACGAAGATCGGCTCGGGGCGGAGGCCCCAGGAGGACACCGCCTCCCGGACCGTGTCGGTCCCGGATCGAACCACGACGACGATCCTCGAGGGTCGGGCGGCCTTCACGTTCTGCATCACGTGCCAGAGCGCGGGGCGCCCACAGATCGGATACAGCACCTTCGGCAAGGCCGATCTCAGCCGCTTCCCGCTCCCGGCCGCCAGGACCACCGCGGCCAGTGATGGGGACGAACGCTCCTGTGACACCGCATCCTCCCGGTCGACGGGCACCCCTTTGTACCGGGGGGGTGGGCGTCCTGACAAGATGGCCGATCGGCCGGTCGGCTGACGCTCGCGCGTTCGCGTTCCCTCCATGACCCCCGGCCTCAGGTCAGCCCACGAGCTCGGCCACATCGGGTCGAGCCAGGAACGAGGCGCGGAGCTCCTCGGGGGTGGCGGCCGCCTGCGCTTCGACCAGGGCCGAGGCACGCCTCCGGCGCGTTGTCGCTTCACCCGCCCGTCCCAGCTCCAGCAGCGCCCGCCACGCCAGACGTCCGGCCCTCCACTCGAGCCGGCGATCGCCGGAGCGCTCCGCGGCCCGGAGAGCGTCCTCGGCGAGCGGCAGCGCTCGCGCCGGATCCTCGGAGAGCGACGCGGACAGCCCCTTCGCGTACACCCCCCAGCCACCCCAGAAGTCGTTGGTCCCGGCTCGTTCTACGACCCGCATCCCGATCGACGCGAGCCCGGCGGCATCCGCGGCCCACTCCCGGGCGAGGATCTCGATCCGACCCGCCCACACGACGTCGAGGACCGCGGTGTCCAGCTTCCTCGCGGCCGCGAAGAAGCGCTCGGCGCCGTCGCGATCCCCGTCCGCCAGGGCGACCCATCCGGCGTGCGCCAGCACGAGGGAGCGCTGGAACGTCCCGCCGAGCGTGCTGCATCGGGCGGTGGCTCGCCCCGAGACCTCCCGCGCCCGATCGAGGGCCCGCGGCTCGAGCAGCACGTCGTTCACGACGTTGAGGCCGACGATCTCGCCGCGGACCAGCCCCAGCTCCCGGAAGATCGCCGACCCCGCCTCGGCATCGTCCACCGCGCGCCCGATCAGCCCGGCCGCCAACCGGAGCTCCGCGCGGTCGAACAGCGCGAACCCCTCTTCGCGTCGATTGCCGATCTCCCGCGAGGTGGCGATCGACGACTCGGCGGTCTCCAGACCCTCGTCGGGCCGACCGAGGAACCCCAGCAGCCAGGCGACCATGTAGGCGTTGTGCGCGACCATCGAGCGCTGGCCGAGCGATCGCAGCATCTCGTCCGCCTTCAGGCCGTGATCGAGGCCCTCCTCGAACGGCCCCTGGAAGAAGTACGTCTCGCAGAGCCCGTGGTGGGCGAGGGCCTGACCCTCGAGGTCGCCGCTCCGCTCGGCCACCGCCAGCGCCTGCTCGTGGAGGGGGAGCGCCTGGCGGAACTCCCCGCGCCCGAACCGGTACGTGCCCGCGGTGTAGAGGAGTCGCGCCTCGACGTCGGTCAGTCCCACCGCGCGCGCGCGGTCGAGCGCGACCGGCAGGAGCTCCAGCCCCTCGTCGTACCGGTCCATCAACCAGTACACGTGTGCGACCGCCGCCAGCGCCCGAGCCTCCTGCTCCGCATCGGCGGCAACGCGCGCCTCGGAGAGCGCGAGCTCGTAGTCGGCGTTCGCCTCCTCGAACCGTCCGAGGAGCTCGTAGGCTGCGCCGCGCGACAGCGCGATCGGTCCCCGCAGGTCCGGGCCCGCCGGCACCTCGGTCGCCCGATCGAACCATGCGATGGCCCCGTCGGCGTCGAACAGGCGGAGCCGCCGGGTCCCCGCGAGCATCGCGTAGCGCGCGGACCTCGCCTGGTCGCCCGCGGCCGAGAAGTGGTGGGCGAGGATCTCCGCGAACTCCTCGTGCCGTCCGACGGTGCCCTGCTCGACCCACGCGCCGACGATCCCGTGGGCCTCCCGACGGCGGGCCCGCGGGATGCTGGCGTACGCCACGTCCCGCGTGAGGATGTGGTTGAACAGCAGCTCGCGCTCCCCCTCGATCGCCGAGGTGTCCCGCTCGATCACCAGGCCCCTCCCGACGAGCGCGTCGATCGCCGAGGCGGCGTCCGGCGTGCCGAGCTGCACGAGCGACCCCTCCCAGAATTCGCGGCCCACGACCGCGGCGTCCTGGATCGCCCGCTTCTCCGTCGGGGGGAGCAGGTCGATGCGGGAAGCGATCACCGCCTGCACCGTGTCGGGCAACGCAGAGGGAAGCTCCCGCACCAACGACCACCGCCTGTTCCCCTTCGCGAGGGTCCCGTCCTCGATCATCATCCGCAGCAGCTCGCCCGCGAAGAACGGGTTCCCCTCCGACCGGTGGAGGACGGGACCGACGACCTCCGCGGGCGCCTCTCCCCCGAGCAGATGTCCGATCAGCGTCGTCCCCTCGGCGGCCGAGAGCGGGGAGAGCGAGATCGTCGTCGCGCTCGACAACCCCCCGCCCCACCCCGGGCGTCGTTCGAACAGCTCGGGCCGGGCCATGCAGAGCACGAACGCCGGCCCCTTCGCCCGGGAGATCACGCCCTCGATCAGCTCCAGGAGGTTCAGGTCGGCCCAGTGGATGTCCTCGATCAGCGCGACCAACGGCTCCTCGTCCGTCAGCGACTCGAGGTACCGCTGCCAGGCCCGGGAGATGACTCGACTCGCGGCCTCCCGCTCGGTCCCGGCGAGGGGGTCCGACGGCACCTCCACGCCGATCGAGGAGAGCAGGACGCTCGTGATCCCCATCCCTTCGTCGCCGGGGAACCGAGGATCCAGACGGCCCCTGCCCTTCGCCAGGATCGTCGCCGGAGGATCGCTGTCCAGGATGCCGGCGTCGGCCTTGAGGATCTCCGCCAGAGGCCAATACGTGAGCCCTTCGCCGTACGGGAGGCACCGACCGCGGACCACACGCGTCCCGTCCCGCTGGTCGAGGGCCCCGGCGGCCTCCTCCGCGAGCCGGCTCTTGCCGATCCCGGGCGGCCCGACGATCGTGACCAGGCTCGGCATCCCGGCATGGACCGTCCGATCGAACAGGAGCCCCAGCAGCTCGAGCTCCGATCCGCGGCCGACGAACGGCGCCTCGCGGGCGCCGGACCTCGCGCTCCCGTCCAGCGCCCGCTCGACGCGCCAGACGCGGAGGGATCGGTCGACGCCCTTCACGTGCACGTGCCCCAGATCGGTGAACGCGAACCGGTAGCGCGTGTGACGGAAGGTTCGGTCGCCGACGACAACGCGACCGGGCTCCGCCAGGGTCTGGAGCCGGGCGGCGATGTTGACGGCCTCGCCGGTGACGATGCCCTCCTCGATCGAGTGGGCGATCACCTCCCCGGTGTTGACCCCGATCCGCATCGCCAGGTCCCCGCCGGCGGTCCCCGACAGCTCCGCGTTCAGCCCGCCGAGCCGTCGATGCATCGCCAGCGCGCAACGGATCGCGCGCTCCGGATCGTCCTCGTGCGCGATCGGGGCGCCGAACGCCGCGACGACGGCATCGCCGATGAACTTCTCCACCGTGCCCCCGAACCGCTCGATCTCGGTGCCCATCGCCTCGTAGAAGGGGTGGAGCACGGCGCGCAGGTCTTCGGGATCGAGCCGGGAGGCCAGTTCGGTCGAGGCCGTGAGGTCGGCGAAGAGCATCGTGACGACCTTCCGCTCCTCCCCGAGCGCGGGCCCGCCCACCGTGGGCAGCCGCGAACCGCAGGTCCCGCAGAAGCGGTTGGTCGTCGGGTTCTCGGTCCCGCACGTCGGACAGACGATCTCGGTCAGGCGGCCTCCCTTGTGCCGAACGGCAGTTCCGGGGGGAGGAATCGAACCTCCATCGAGGGCTCCAAAGGCCCGCGTCTTACCGTTAGACCACCCCGGACCGGTGTGATTATCCCTCGCCCGCCGGAGGCCCGGACGCCACGATCGCGCCGTCGAGCCCCTCCACGATCTCCTGAGCGTGCGATCGGTCCCGCGCGAGCCCGACCACCGATGAGCCGCTGCCGCTCATCACGGCACCGAGCGCCCCGGCCGCGAGCAACCGCTCCTTCGCCTCGCCGATCGCGGGATGGCGCGCGATCACCGGAACCTCGAGATCGTTGAACAGCATCGGCCCCAAGGTCTCCGCGTCTCCGGCGGAAGCGGCTTCCAGCAGCGCTCCGGGGTCGGGACCGGGCGGCGGGCGCTGCTCGTCCCACCAGCGATAGGCGTCCGGGGCGCGCACCCCGAAGTCGAACGTGGACACCGTCCACCACAGCGGCGCGACCTCCGCGGGCGCCAGGCGTTCGCCCCGGCCGTACATCAGCACCGGACCCTCGGCGAGCATCGCCGGGACGTCCGATCCGATCCGCTCCCCGATGTCGCCGAGCGTGGCCGGATCCAGCCCGCATCCCCAGAGCTCGTTCAGTGCGAGGAGCGTCGCCGCGGCGTCCGCGCTCCCACCGCCCAAGCCGGCGGCTACCGGGATCCGCTTGTCGATCTCGACGAGCGCACCGCCCGCATCCGGGCACGCGTCGGCCAGCGCGAGCGCGGCCACGAGCGCGAGGTTGAGCCCCCCGGCCGGGACCTCGCCGGCCAGGCGTGGGGCGCCTCGGACCTCGACCTGGAGCCGGTCGGCCGAGCGGACCGCGATCCGATCGGCGAGGGAGATCGGGACCACCAAGCTCTCCAGATCGTGGTACCCGTCCTGCCGCGCGGTCAGCACGCGGAGGAACACGTTGATCTTCGCCCGCGCGTCCCGCCGGACCGCGCCCCCGGTCACGGCCTCCAGCCCTCCGCCAGCAGCGCTCGGACGATCCGGTCGAAGGCCTCGAGCCCGAGCCGTTCGGCGCGCTCGGCGGGGTCGACGTCGCACGCGCGGGCGAGGTGGGTCGCGTCGCGGTGCGAGAGGCCGAGCCTGCGGATCGCGTTGCCGATCGTCTTTCGGCGTTCGGCGAACCCCTCCTCGATCACCCGGAACAGCGCGGCCGGTTCCGCCTCGACGGGCGGCGGGCGTCGGACGAGCCGGAGGAGGACCGAGTCGACTCTCGGCGGCGGCCAGAACACGGATGCGGGGACCCGCCTGACGATCCGGGCCTCCGCCCGGTAGGCGACACGGAGGCTCACCGCCCCGTACGGCTCGGTCCCCGGGGCGGCGGCCAGCCGGTCCCCCACCTCGCGCTGCACCATCACCAGGTACCGGACGATCGCCGGGACGCCGTCGAGCATCTCCACGAGCAGCGGGACCGAGATGTGGTACGGAAGGTTCGACACCATCACCCATCCCGAGCCCGGCACCAGCGAGCCCCAGTCGGCCCGCATCGCGTCGACCACCTCGATGCGCACGGACGGATGGGAGGCGAGCACCTCTCCGAGCGCCGGCACCAGCCCGGGATCCGACTCCACGGCCAGGACCGTGCACCCGGCCTCCGCCAGCGCCACCGTGAGGGAGCCCAGCCCCGCTCCGACCTCCAGGACCCGATCGCCCTCGCCGACCCCCGCGTCGGCGACGATCGCACGGGCGAGGTTCGGATCGGCCAGGAAGTGCTGCCCGAGGGCCTTCCGTGGGCGGATGCCGTGCCGCTCGGCGAGGGCCCTCAGCGCGCCGCGACCGAGCCCGCGCTCACCAGACGAGCCGGACCTGACAGACGCCCTGGCGGAGCGGGGCGATCTGGGCGAAGGCCTCGTCGCTGAGGTCGATGATCCGTCCACCGAACGGGCCGCGATCGTTGATCACCACCTGGACGCTCTCGTCGCTGGCGAGGTTCGTGACGGTGACCACCGTACCGAACGGTAGCCAGGGGTGCGCCGCCGTCAGCCCGTCGCCCGGGGCGAACGAGTACCACGAGGCCTCGCCGACCTGCGTCCCGTGGGTGGCGTTCCGTCGCCCGACCAAACGCTTGGCCGCGACGGCCTCCCGCATGACGGTCCGCGAGAGCACGACGCGGCGGACGATCTCTCCGTTCACGATCTTCAGGCGGTGGCGTTCGACCATCAGGCCGTCCGAACCCTGTCGCAGGTACCGCTCCTCGCCGGGCTCGAGCTCGTCGGTGTGGACCGTGAAGGTGGTGTGCGGGATGGTGACCTCGACGTCACGAGAGCGGAGCCGGATCCGGTCGTACCGGACCTTCGCGCCGCTCTTCACGCGGGCGCCGGGTGATGGAAGGACGCGATCGTTCCGATCGGGCTCGATCCCCATGGCCGAGAGGAGCTCGCGGACGGTGGTGGCGTTCGTCAGCACGTCGTGGTCCTTCCCCATCACCACGACGCGGACCGCCGCCACCTCCGGCGACCCGACCGGCTCTCCCGCGGAGAACCAGTTCTCGATGCTCCGGGCCGCGAGAACCGAATGCGGCTCGGGCATCCCCTCCATCACCCAGACCCCCACGTCCGCGGGCGACGGGACCGTGGCCGTGGTGACGAACCCGTGGTCCACCACGACCGTCATCCCGTCGGCGAGCGCTGTCGCCGGCGACGGGATGACCAGGTCTCCGCTCCCGAGGACGATCCCCTGAGCGTTCAGCAGCTCGCCGACGCTCGCGCTCATCGTGCGCACGGCCTCCGGACGTCCCTCGACGATCAGGGTGATGGTCTTCTGCACGGCGAGGTAGCTGACCGCCGCCGCGAACACGCCACCCGCGAGCGCCACGGTACCGGCCACCTTCCGGATCCGAAGGCGCCGGACCCGGGATGGACGAACCCCCATTCACCCTCTCCCATCCGGAGCGGGGCTTCGGGGGGAAGCGGCTGGGCCGGACCGAAGCTCCGGTGCACACAGTTTTGGCACCCTATCAACCCTCAACCCTCACTGCAAGCTTCAAGCGAACACCTGTTCGAGCGCCTTCCCCGAGCGCTAACGCAACCGCGGGAACGCTACGTGCGCGTTCCGCGTGGTTGCGGCGCGAACGTTTTCCACACCCTCGCGCCGCTCCGCCGCGATCCGCTCGATCACGTCGATCACGTTCGCCGGCGCGTTGTCGCGACCGCGCAAGCGCTGCGGCGCGAGGAAGGGGCTGTCGGTCTCCACGAGGATCCGGTCGAGCGCCACGGCGGTCGCGGCCTCGCGGAGGTGAGCGTTCTTCGGGTACGTGAGGTTGCCGGCGAAGGAGAGGAACCACCCGCGGTCCGCGCAGGCTCGTGCGATCGCGACGTCGCCGCTGAAGCAGTGGAGTACCACCCGCTCGGCCGAACCCTGGTCGAGGAGTCGAAGGATCCGCGGCCACGCGTCGCGGACGTGGACCACGATCGGCAGATCGACCTCGCGCGCCATCGCGACCTGCGTCCGGAACACACGCTCCTGATCCTCGAGCGGCGAGCGCAACCGATAGGCATCCAACCCACACTCGCCCACGGCCACCACGAGCGGGTTGGCGAGCAGTTCCTCGATCGCGGTTCCCCCCGCGGCGTCGAAGCGCGAGGCGTCGTGCGGGTGGATACCGGCCGTCGCGAACACGCCCGGGAAGGACTCGGCGAGCTCGAGCGACAGTCGGCTGGAGTCGGGGTCGATGCCCGGGCAGATCACGGTCCCCACGCCGGCCGCCCGGGCCTCAGCGAGCACCTCGCCCGGCTCGCGATCGAGCAGGAAGAGGTGGGCGTGGGAGTCGACCGCGAGGGCGTCCACCGGGGGTTCAGGGTTCGGGTCGCTCACCGTCATCCAGGATACGGATCCTCGACCTGGAGTCGAAGCCGGTCCGTCCGAACCCCCGGGCGGAACCCACGGACGTCCATCGTCCTTCCATCGGTAGTCGAGGAGCGGGGTCTCACGTGAAACGTGAACCGGCCAACCTTCATTCAGGGGTCGAGGCGCGGGAACAGCGGGCCGCCCTTCGCGGTCGCGGTTCCCGGTCGCAAGAGCCCCCACGACACCGCCTGGGGCACGTGCTGGTGCCCGAGGGGCTCCCCCACGCCGAGCTGCTCCCAGAGGCGCTCGGCGGCACCGGGCATGATGGGCTGGATCAGGATCGCCAGGATCCGGAGCGTCTCGGCCGCCGCGTAGAGGATCGAGCCGAGCTCCGCGCGGCGTCCCTGTTCCTTGGCGACCACCCACGGCTCCCTCTCGACCAGGTACCGGTTGGCCCGCGTCACGATCTCCCACAGCGCCGTGAGCGCCCGGTGCGGCTGGATCGCGAGCATCTGCTCGTCATATCGAGCGGCGGCCTCGGCGACCACGTCGGGGAGGTCGGCCTCGGACCCCTCGACCGTGGCTTCGGGGACGAGCCCGTCGAAGTACGTGCCGAGCATCGCGAGGACCCGGCTGGCGAGGTTCCCCAGACCGTTCGCCAGATCCGCGTTGTGGCGGTCGGTCATCGCCTCCCACGAGAAGCTCCCATCCTCGCCGAAGCGGATGTCCCGCATGAAGTAGTAGCGGTACGAGTCGGCCCCGAAGTGGTCCACGAGCTGGAACGGATGGATGCCCGTGAGCTTGGTCTTGCTCATCTTCTCCCCGCCGACGAGCAGGTACCCGTGCACCCAGACCTGGAGGGGCGGCTCCACACCGCCGGCCATCAGCATCGCGGGCCAGTAGACGGCGTGGAAGCGGAGGATCTCCTTGGCCATGAGATGGACGTTCGCGGGCCATACGCGTCCGAACCGCGTCGGATCGTCCGCGTAGCCGGCGGCGGTGATGTAGTTGGTCAGGGCGTCGAACCAGACGTAGCACACGTGGTCCGGGTCCCAGGGCAGCGGGATGCCCCAGTCGAAGGAGGTCCGACTGATCGAGAAGTCCTGCAACCCCCCGCGGATCAGGGACAGCACCTCGTTGCGGCGCGTGTCTGGCTGCACCGCCTGGGGGTGCTCCTCGTAGTGCTCCAGGAGCCGGTCCGCGTAGGCGGACAGGCGGAAGAAGTAGTTCTCCTCCTGCATGACCTCCACCGGCCGGCCGTGGATCGGGCACTTCCCGCCCACGAGCTCGTCCTCCACGTAGTAGGCCTCGCATGAGACGCAGTACAGACCCTCGTACGTCCCGAGGTAGATGTCGTCCCGGTCGTTCCCGTACACGGCAGACAGGAGCTCCTGGACCGCCTTCTCGTGGCGGGGTTCGGTCGTGCGGATGTAGTCGTCGTAGGCGATGTCGAGCCGCGCCCAGACCTCCCGCCACTTCGGGTCGATGCTGTCGACCCAGGCCTGCGGGCTCATCCCGGCGGCCTCCGCGGCCCGCTGGAGCTTCAGCCCATGCTCGTCCACCCCGGTGAGGTGGAAGACCTCCTCACCCCGGAGCCGGTGGTACCGGGCGAGGAAGTCCACCGCGACAGAGGTGTAGGCGTGTCCGATGTGGGGGACGTCGTTCGGGTAGTAGATCGGCGTGGTGATGTAGAAGACGTCCCGGCCCATGGTCGGGCCATCCTACCGGGGGTCGGTCCCCACGTCGGCCCGAGGCCCGCCGGCGACCAACCCTTCGTAGATCTCGTTGGCGCTCCCGCCGGTCCGCCGAGCCACCAGGGTCGCCGCCTCCCGCTTCCGCATGCCCCCCCGCACCAGCCGGTGCGCCTCGGCGACCAGCTCCGCGAGCTCGGGCTCCACGGACGTGGCCCCCTCGACCACCAGCACCACCTCGCCCTTCGGCTCGTGGTCGGCCAGCCGCGCCAGCGCCTCTGAGCCGCGCCCTCGGAAGACCTCCTCGTGGAGCTTCGTTAGCTCGCGACACACCGCCACCCGCCGGTCCCCCAGCTCGACGAGGATGTCCCGGAGGAGGGTGGCCAGACGTAGCGGCGACTCGAACGCAACGACCGTCCGGGGGTCGTGGGCCAGCGCGCGTAACCGCTCCCGGCGCTCACCCATCTTCCGCGGCAGGAAGCCCTCGAACACGAACCGGCCGGTCGGCAGCCCGGAGACGACCAGGGCCGTGATTATCGCCGAGGGGCCGGGGACGACCCGCACGTCGATCCCCTCGTCGATGCACGCGCGGACCAGCGCCGATCCCGGATCGGAGACGGTCGGCATCCCGGCGTCGGAGACCAGGGCTACGTCGGCGCCGTCGCGGAGGGCGACGAGCACCCGCTCGGTCCGCTGCCGCTCGTTGCCCTCGAACAGGGAGAGCATCCGCGCCTTGATGCCCGCCCGATCGAGCAGCCGACCGGTCCGCCGCGTGTCTTCCGCCGCAACGAGATCGACGGCTCGGAGGGTCTGCCGGGCGCGATCGGACAGATCGCCGAGGTTCCCGATCGGCGTCCCCACCACGTACAGCGCTCCGGACATACGAAGATGCTCCCACGCCGAGGCGGAGCGGAGCACTCCGAAGGGCGAGCATCGCGCCCGATGGCTCGGGAACCGGATCACTCGGGGACGCGCTCTGGAGGAAGCTCGGCATCCGGGAGGGCTCCCGCGTCCGTCCGGTGGGGACGCCGATCGGCTCCCTCCTCCGGTCGCTCCTACCGGTCGGCTCTGGGTCGCCTGGCCGTGGCCGATCGCGGATAGCCCGTCTCTCGAGCTGCGTGCCGTACCATCGGCCGGATGTTCGCGTTCCTGCGCGCGCTGAATCGTCCCGTCGTCGCCATCGTCGCCGTGGGGTTCATCGCGGCGACCGTGCGCTTGCCGCACCTGGGGTTCCCGCAGCGCCGGATCTTCGACGAGTACTACTACTCGAAGTCGGCGTGCGTCTTCCTCGGCTACTCCAACGAGGTCTGCGACGTCAACAGCGCCGACGAACGCTACTGGCGGCGGGAGAAGAACGACGTGGGCGCTTGGGTCCATCCCCCGGTGGGCAAGTGGATGATCGCGCTCGGCGAGCTCGCGTTCGAGGTGGATCCCTTCGGATGGCGCGTGGGCGCCGCGGTGACCGGGACGCTGACGGTGATGCTGCTCGCGATCATCGTGCAGCTGCTGTTCGGCAGCCCGATCTGGACCTTCGCCGGCGGGTTGCTCCTGGCGGTGGAGAGCCTCCACGTCGTGCACTCCCGCATCGCGCTGCTCGACGGGTTCGTGGCGTTCTGGATCGTGCTGGGGTTCCTGTGCCTCCTCCTCGATCGTCGATGGATCGAGCGACGAACGCCGGAGCCCGCGCCGATCGTGGAGGGGGGGACACCGCCCTCCCCGCCGGCCCCGCTGTGGCGACCGTGGCGGTTCCTCGCGGGCGTGGCGTTCGGCGCCGGGGTGGCGACGAAGTGGTCGGCGCTCCCCGCGATCGGCGGAGCCGTCGTGCTGGCCGTTGTCTGGGAAGTGGTGCGGCGCAAGCGTTCTGGGCGTCGCCGGCCGATCCGCGAGACGATCCCGGCGGAGTCGTTCGGCATCGTGCTCGCCTTCCTGCTCACGCCGGCGCTCGTCTACGTCGCCTCGTACGCAGGATGGTTCGCACACTTCGGCTTCGATCTGCGTCTCTGGGCCGAGGAGCAGGGCGCGATCGCACGCTTCCATGCCGACCTCCAGACCGTGAACGAGTCCGGCGAACCGATCCACCCCTACCTTTCCGAGGCGTGGGAGTGGATCCTGCTGCGACGACCGATCGCCTACTACACGGACTTCTCGACGGAGGGCGTGCGGAAGGTGATCTACGGGATCGGGAACCCCGCCATCTTCTGGGGCGCCGTCCTGGCGATCCCCTATGCCGCGTACGCCTGGTTCCGCAGACGAGACTGGCGGGCCGGGTTCGTGGTCGTGACGGTGGCCTTCCTCTACCTGCCGTGGTTCCTCGTGCCGCGACCCCAGTTCCTGTTCTACGCGACGCCGATCGCCCCGTTCTTCGTGCTGGCATGCGTCTACGCCCTCCGCGACATGTCCGAGCTCAGGATCGCCGGAGCACGGGAGCGACCGTTCGTCCCGTTGGCGGTCGGTCTGGTCCTCCTGGCCGTGGGGCTGTTCGCGTTCTTCTGGCCCATGCTGACCGGTGGCCCCCTCACGGACGATGCCTGGAGGCTCCGACAGTGGTTCCCGGGTTGGGTCTGAACACGGCCCCGCCCGCCGTGCGCTAGCATCCGCGCGCCGATGCCTCGCACCGACGTGTTCGTCCCGATGCCGGACGGCGCGCGCCTGGCCGCGACCCTCCACCTCCCCGAGAGCGAGGGACCCTGGCCGGCGCTGCTCGAGGCCCTTCCCTACCGCAAGGACGACCTGACCGCCGACGACCGCACCGAGTACGAGCGGCTGGCCTCCGAGTTCCGGTACGCGGTCTGCCGATTGGACGTCCGCGGCACCGGATCGTCCGAGGGGATCCCCACGGACGAGTACACGGTCCGCGAGCACGAGGACATCGAGGCGGTGATCGCCTGGCTCGCGGGGCGTGAGTGGTCCAACGGCAACGTGGGGATGTACGGGACCTCCTGGTCGGGCTTCAACTCGCTCCAGGTCGCGATGCGTCGGCCTCCCGCCCTGAAGGCGATCTGCTCGATCTTCGCCTCGGATGATCGGTACGCCGACGACGTGCACTACTTCGGCGGAGCGCTGAAGCAGCTCGACCTCGCCGACTGGCCCACCTACATGGAGGCGTGCAACGTGCTGCCCCCGGCCCCGAGGGTCTTCGGTCCCGGATGGGAGGACGAGTGGGACCGGCGCCTTTCCGCGTACGTCCCGTGGACGCTGAACTGGCTCGAGCACCAGACCTACGACGAGTACTGGAAGCACGGCTCGCTCCGCGAGGACTACGCGTCGATCGCGGCCGCGACGATGCTCGTGACCGGTTGGGTGGACGGGTACACGAACATCGCCCTCCGCGGGTTCGCCGGGCTGCGATGCCCCAAGCGGCTGCTGGCGGGCCCCTGGGCGCACGCCTCGGTGGAGACCTCGATGCCGGGCCCCAACATCGACCTCGTCTCCGAGATGGTCCGCTGGTGGGACCGGTGGCTGAAGGGGTTCGACAACGGCATCGACCGGGAGCCGCCGATCGTGCTCTTCGTCCGTCGCCCGACCCCGCCGGCGCCCGACCTCAAAGAACATCGCGGGGAGTGGCGCGCGGAGCCCGGCTGGCCCCTCGACCGCGGGGGGCAGCGGCGGCTCGAGCTCGCCGAGGCGGCGACCGAACGCCCCGGCGCGGGAGCCGACGAGCTGCCCGTGCGGGGCGACGTGGGCTGGACCGCCTGGATCAGCTGCGCGGGCGGGCTGCCGTGGGGGCAGCCCCAGGACCAGCGGCCCGACGAGGCCTTCTCGCTCGTCTACGACTGGGGCCCGGTCGAGGACGAGCTCGAGATCCTCGGCCATCCCCGCCTAGTGGCCACCGTCAGCTCCTCGGCGCCCGTGGCGTTCCTCTCGGCCAAGCTCTGCGACGTGCACCCGGACGGCGCCTCGCAGCTGGTGACCCGCGGGCTGCTGAACCTCACACACCGCGGATCGCGCGAGTCACCGTCGCCCCTCGACCCGGGCCACGCGTACGAGATCGGGTTCGAGCTGGAGGTCACGTCGTGGGTCTTCGAGCCGGGGCACCGGATCCGGCTGGACCTGGCCGGCACCGACTGGCCGAACGCCTGGCCGCCGCCGGAACCGCTCTCGCTCACGATCGACCGGACTGCATCGTGGCTGCTCCTGCCCACGGTCGATGGGCCGGCCCCGATCCTCGAACCGCCCACGCTGCCTCCGCCCCGCGCCCCCCGGGACGAGGAGGCGGCCTCGCGCGGGTCTCCACCGGGCGAGGTCGAGTGGCGGATCGAGCACGACGTGCTCGGTCGGGAGACGCGGGCGATCTACCGGTACGGAGGCACGAGCGAGGCCGACGAGGTCGCCCCCGCGCTCGAGCAGCGGTACGAGGGGGTCGTGGGCGTCTCGACGGAGGACCCGGGCCGGGCCTGGGTCGACGCCTCGGCCTCGTACGAGCTCGGGTGGACGGAGGCGACGGTCCGCACGCGTGCGCACACGCGGATCGACAGCGACGCCGAGGCCTATCGCGTCCGGATCGAGCTCCGGGCCGACCGGGACGGCGACGCGCGCTGGTCGCGGACCTTCGAGCGGCGGATCCCGCGCCGGCTGCAGTGACGACGTGGGTCGACGCCGCCCGGCCGATCGCGGAGGTCGCCCCACCGGGAGGCTCAGGCGAAACCGGGGAGGTGCTCGCGGAACAACAGGTACCCGACCCCCGCCCCCACGTCGAGCAGGAAGTGCGCCACCACGATGGGCCAGGCCCGGCGGGTCCGGACGAACACGTACCCGAACACCAGTCCCATCGCGAGGTTCCCGAGGAACCCGCCCCACCCCTGGTACAGGTGGTACGTGCCACGGAGCAGCGCGCTGCCGCCGACCGCGCTCGCCTCCGTGAGCCCCAGCTGGCGCAGCCGGGTCACGAGGTAGGCGACCACGATGACCTCCTCGACCAGCGCGGCCTCGGCGGCGTTCAGCAGGAGGACGGGCACCGTCCACCAGTGCCCGGTGGGTGGGACCGGGATCACGAACCGATTCACGCCGAGCGCGACGGAGCCCAGGTACACGCCGATCCCCCCGAGGCCCACCACCGCGAACAGGACGCACCCGCGGAACACGTCCTCGCGCGGCCGGTCCCACCCCAGCCCGATGGCCGCGACGCCCTCCCCGCTGCGCCGGACCAGGTAGGTCGCCAGCCACACCGGCGCGAGGTTGAACAACGACCCGAACACCTGCCGGGCCAATCGCGTGCTCTGCGAGACAGACGCCACCGTGACTCCTCGCAGCGGCGCCGAGAGCAGGTCGATGATCGCGAAGACCGCGCTCGCGAGCAGCGAGAGCGACAGCACGACGAGGACCTCCTCGGCCAAGGTCCGCTCGGGGAGCGGGGGGACCGGGGTTCGACGTCGGGGCGCGCGCATCGGCGTTCAGCCTACGGCGGGCGTCGCGTCGTCGGGTTCGACCCCGGCGGATCGGCTCGGGGTCGGGAAGGTCTCAGCCCTCCTCGAGACCAACGTCCACCGCGATCAGCTCGCTGAGGTCGGTCGCCGAGATCCGCAGGTTCGGCTCGTCGAGGACCTGGGCCGCCGAGCCGGTCTCCATCCGATGGCCGTTCACCTCGACCGAGCCGTCGATCACGTACAGGTACAGGCCGCGACCCGGCGGTACGGCGCGTTCCACGACGGTCGCGGCGTGCAGACGGGACACGAACACGTGGGCGTCCTGATGGACCAGTACCGCGTCGCCGTCGTCACCGCTGATCACCTCCAGCAGACGGTCCGTCCGATCCTCGGCGGTGAAGATCCTCTGTTCGACACCCGGTTCCAGCCCCCGATCGCGCGGGATGATCCACATCTGGATGAACCGCATCGGCTCGGTCTCCGACGCGTTCTGCTCCGAGTGCCAGGCTCCGCGGCCGAGCGTCATCCGTTGCACGGAGCCGGCCGGCAACGGCCCGGGCGGACCGCCGACGTCGTCTTGGTGGCGGAACGTCCCCTCGACCACGTAGGTCAGCCCCTCGATGTCCCGGTGGGGGTGGAGCGGCCAGATCGCGCCGGGCACCAGGCGGTCGTCGTTGAAGACGCGCAGGGAGCCGAACCCCATGTACGCCGGATCATGGTAGGTGTCGAACGAGTAGTGCCAGCGGGCGCGGAACCATCCGCCGTCGACATCGGGGATCTCCCGGTCCGTGCGGGTCCGGATCGCCATCCACCCACGATAGCGGGACAGACCCGAACCAGACGTACTCCCAGCCTCCGCTGCACCGGGCGGGCGCGGTGACGAGGTGGGTATCGCCCGATCCGGTGACGAGCTGGAGCGGTCTCAGAACTGCAGGACCGGGCAGGTGAGGGTGCGCGTCACCCCTTCCACGGACTGGATAGGCATCACGATGGACTTGGCGAGCTCGTCCAGGTCCGACGCCTCGCCGCGCGCTATCACGTCGTAGGGACCGGTGACGGGATCGACGACGGCGATCCCCTCGATGCCCGCCAGCTCCCGGGTGACGTGGTTTGCCCTGCCGACCTCGGTCTGGATCAGGATGTACGCGCTGACCACGGGCGACCCCCTCGTTCGTTGCGCCGCGGCTATCGTACGCGAACGCGTTGAGGCCCGGGACCAACGCCCGCAGCGCCGCACCAGGCTCCCTCACAGCACCGGCGGGACGTCCGGTTCGGGACGGGCGAGCGCGGGGGTGGAGAGCACGAACCAGGCCGATCCCGCGGCGGACAGGGCCAGACCGGAGGCGATCGCGTACAGGGTCACGGGGCCGAGTGCGTCGTACACGAACCCCCCGATCCCCGCTCCCAGGATCGGCGCCACTCCGAGGCCCACGGTCATCGCCATCGACTGCCCGGTCGAGTACAGCGTCGGCGGCAGCATCTTGCCTACGACGACGACGCCGGTGGTGAACAGGAGCGCGAACCCGGCGCCCTCGAAGACCGTGAGGAGCGACACGATCGTCGGGTCCTCGATCAGGCCCCACAGGAGGAATCCGGTGGCATACGTCGCGCATCCCAGGACGTACAGGGGGCGCAGACCCCACCGGCGACCGAGACGCGACGACACCCGCATCACGGGGAACTCGATCAACCCACCGAGGGCGGTCCCCATCCCCACCAGCAGCGGACCGCCCCCGCCGAACTGGATCTTGAGGGCGATGAAGTTCCAGGCGGCGTTGAAGGCCGTCCACACCAGGAGCGCCGTCGCGAGGTACCCCCAGAACCGGGGCGCGGCCCGGAAGACGGCCCCCACCGCGCCGAGCCGGCCGTGGCCTTCGCCCCGTACCGGGCGGTCGCGGTGCAGGGACGCCGTCCACACGAAGACCGCCAGGCTCGCCATCGCGTAGACGGGCATCGTCCACCTGGCCCCGACCTGTTCGAGCGTGGCACCGATGCCCAGGCAGGCCACCGAGTAGCTCAGGCTCTCCCACCCGCGCATCCGCCCGTACTCCCCCATCCGCTGCTCCCCCAGATGGGCGAGTGCGATCGCGTCGATGTTCGGTCCGGTCGTCACGCTGAACACGGCGAACACGGCCCCCAGCGCCACGATGACGCCGAACGCCTCTGCCACGAACAGGCCGATCGCCGCGACGGCGCCGCCCAGGGCCCCGATCCGCAGGGTCGCACGACGCCCGATCGTCGTGTCGGCGACGTGTCCCCAGAGCGGACCCGACGCCACACGGGCCAACGCCATCGCGGCGATCACCACCCCGATCTGCCCGGCGGACAGCCCGCGGTCGGACAGGAACAGCGCCAGGAACGGGAAGAACGCCGCGATCGCGAACCCGAACAGGATGAACAGGACCTGCACCGCGACCGCCGGGCGGATCTCGGAACGGAAGAGGGAGCGCACGGCCGCCTCACGGTAGCAGTGGCGTGAGAGCGATCCGCCTCGGCTCGCTGCGGCGCGATGCTCAGCGCCGCAGCGAGCCGAGGACCTCCTCCATGGTGGGCTGGCCCTCGGTCCCGCCGACCGACCGGGTGGACAGGCCGGCGCAGGCGACGGCGAGGTCGAGGCACCGCTCGAGCGAGGATCCCTCCAGGCGTCCGGCGAGGAACCCGGCGGCGAAGCTCGCACCGGCGCCGGTCGTGTCCACGACATCGGTCGGAAGGGTCTCCGACCGCACCACCTCATCGCCCCACATCGCCAGTCCTCCGCCGTGCAGGAACTTCACGGCCACCACCGTCCCGCGCTCGGCCAGGGCATCGGCCGCGACGTCCACGTCGTCGAGCCCCGTGACCGCACGGACCTCGTCCGAGTTCGCGAACAACACGTCCGTGACCGAGAGCAGGTCCAGGAACCCCGACTCCCACTCGCCGGCCGGGTCTCGGTTGGGGTCGACCGAGGTGGATGCGCCCGCGCGATGGGCCTCCGCGAACAGGTCCGGGAGCGCCTCACGGATCCCCGACTGGAGGAAGTAGGAGCTCACGTGCACGTGCCGCGTACCCCGGAGCAGCTCGCGGCCCACGTGCTCCTGCCGCAGGGCAGCCACGGTGCCCGGAACGGTGAGGACCGCCTCCTCGTCCCCTCGCTTGAGGATCACCGAGACACCCGTCGGTCGATCCGCGTCCACCACCACCCCACCGGCGTCCACGCCGTGAGCTGCTAGGGACGAGGCGACGAACTCCCCCAGCGGATCGTCGCCGACCACCCCCACGAACGCCACCCGAAGGCCCAGACACGCCGCCCCGCACGCGGCGATCCCGCCCGAGCCGCCCAACGTGAGGAGCGCGCCGTCGACCAGCCGCTCCCCGCCGCCGAACACGGGCTCAGCCTCACGGGTCACGATCAGGTCGAGCTTGGCATCCCCCAGGACCAGGAGGTCGAAGGCGGCCACCTCACCGTCCTCGCGCCGTCCGCTCGCTCCGGCGCTCGGCGAGGTGGTCGGCCACGCCGAGCGCGGTGAACGGCAGCGCCGGCGAGACCAGCAGGGCCACCCCCGGCGCGGACCTGACCATGACGAACACGTAGAGGGACGCGATCGCGACGGCCACGGCCCGGATCCGCCAGTCGTGGCGGACGTCGCTCCGCAACGCCGCCGCGCCTCCGGCACCGACGCCGGCGACCAGGCCGGTCACCACGTCGGTGGCCAAGGCCGACACCGGGATGCCCACCAGGAGCGACAGGACCATCGCCCGGACCGCCGCCCCCGGGGCGCGGGGGTGCTGGGAGAGGAAGGCCAGGGCGATGAACACGAACGGGATCAGCGCCAGGCCGAACGCGATGAACGGTCCGGCCGGGGGCGCCTCCACCTCCTCGTCGGAGGCCACCGCGACCACCCCGATCAGGATCGACCAGAACGCGGGCGCCAGCACCAGCGTCGCCAGCAGGATCGCCCGCCACTTCCGGCGCGGCGAGAGCGGCTCGGCCCCCGCGATCGGGGATCGCCGCCGACGGGCCACGGGCGCTCAGCCCTTGACGGCGCCCGCCGTGAGTCCCCGCACGAAGTACTTCTGGAGCGAGAAGAACACGACGAGCGGCAGCGACATCGAGATGAAGGCCGCCGTGGTGAGCAGGTGCCAGTTCTCACCGCGGGCGCCGACCAGGTTCCGCAGCGCGACCGTCAGCACGCGGTTCTCGCCCGCCCCGCCCAAGAGCACGTAGGCCACGAGCAGGTCGTTCCAGACCCACATGAACTGGAAGATCGCGAACGCCGCGAGCGCAGGGACCGAGAGGGGGATGATCAGCCGCCAGAAGATGGTGAAGTGGTCGGCCCCGTCGATCTTCGCGGACTCGATGATCGAGGACGGAAGCGACGCGATGTAGTTGTAGAGGAGGTACGTGGCCAGCGGGAGCCCGAACCCCGTATGCGCCAGCCAGATCCCCAGGAACGACTGGTTCAGGTCCAGGTCCGGGAAGACCCGGAGCCCGAACAGGGTGGCCCCCCCGACGAACAGCCGGAGGACCGGGATCAACGCCATCTGGAGCGGGACCACCATCAGGCCCACGACCGCCACGAACAGGAGGTACCGACCCGGGAACTGCATCCACGAGAACGCGTACGCGGCGAACGCCGCGATCGCGATCGGGATCACGGTGGCGGGGATCGCCACCGCGAGGCTGTTCATGAACGAGTTGCCGAACCCCTCCGCCTCGATCGCCAGGCGGTAGTTCTCGAGGGTCCACTCGGCCACCCGGAAGGGGTGCGCGAGCACGGTCCACCACCCGGAGCTGTCGACGAGGGCCTCGGGGCGGAACGAGGTCACGAGGACTCCGACGGTGGGGATCAACCACAGGATCGCGATGACCGCGATCGTGATCCGGATGAACCAGCCACCCCTCCGGACGTCGCCGGGTGCCCGGGCCTCGTCTTCGGTGGGGGCAGTGACCGCCTGGGCGCTCACCGGATCGCCTCCTGCTCACGGAACCGACGCATGTTCCAGATCATCACCGGGACCACCGCGACGAAAAGGATCACCGCGATCGCGGCGCCCCGCCCGTTGTGCTGGAGGAGGAAGAACCATCGGATCATCCGTTCCGCCATGACGACCGTGCCGTTCACCTCGGCGCTCGCCGGCTGGACGAACACGATGTCGAAGACCTTCATCGCGTTGATCACCATGTAGGTGGTCACCACGACGATGGTGGGGAGGATCGAGGGGACCATGATCTTGGCGAACACCTGCCACTCGGACGCCCCGTCGATCCTCGCGGCCTCGATGATCTCGTCCGGGATCGCCTTGATCGCCGAGGACAGCACGACCATCGCGAACCCGGTCTGCATCCAGACCATGATCACCATCAGGAACAGGTTGTTCCACGGCTGGAGCTCTAGCCACCGCACGGGCTCCTGCCCAAGACCGAGCATGATGCCGTTGAGCAGGCCGATGTTGCTGCCGAACCCCTCCGGCCGGTAGCTGTAGATCAGCTGCCAGGTGATCGACGCGCCGGCGAACGAGATCGCCATCGGCAGGAAGATCAGCGACTTGGCCACCGCCTCCCCGCGCCGGAGCCGATCGGCGAGCGTCGCGAACGCCAGGCCGATCGTCACGGCCGCGAGCGGCACGAGGAACAGCCACCCCACGGTGTTGCGGATCGACTTCAGCATGTCCGCGTCGGTGAAGACGAACTTGTAGTTGTCCAGGCCGACGTAGTCCTGCCCGATCGCATCCTTGAAGCTCAACAGGATCGTGTTGAACACGGGGTAGACCAGGAACACCGAGAGGATCACGAGCGCGGGGCCGACGAACACCCAGGGGCGGATCATCTCCCGGATCCGTTCGGAGGAGATCAGCCCGACCGCGCGGTCCATCGCCCAGTACGCGAGGAACACGCCTCCGACGCCGACCACGAGGGCAACCGAGACGACCAGGAGGCGGTTCGCGTTCGGGTCGCGGAGGAGGTCGAAGGTCAGCAGGAACAGGACCACGACCACGATCGCCCCGCCGACCACCGCGGCGATGCGCACCGCCGATCGTTCGGTGGCCGAACGCGCCGGCGCTCCGGGCTCACCCTCCGGGGCCGGGGTCTCCGGACCCTTCAACGGCTGATCCGTCTTCACCGCCCACCATCCTCCCCCGGGCGCCGGCCGAGGGGCAAACCGGAGCGGGGGCGGTCAGCCGCCGCCCCCGCTCCGGTCCGACCCAGGGGATCCCTCGTTCCCCTCAGCCTCCTACCCAGCGGGCCAGCTCGCCTCGATGTCTCCGAGGACCGACTCGAGCGAGTCAGGCCCTGACTGCATGTACTCGACCATGCCGGTCCAGAAGCTCCCGGCACCCACCTCGGCCGGCATCAGGTCCGAGGCGTCGAACCGTCCGTTGCCTGCGGCCAGGGCGTCGGTGAGGACCACCGAGGCGTCCGCCAGGATCTGGTTCGCGTAGCAGTCCGGCCCGACGTTGATGTTCGGCGAGATCCTCGCCGAGGCCTCGGTTCCGCCCATCGCGCACTGGATCTCCTCGGCCATGAACTCCTGGAGGAAGTCCCTGACCTCTGGGCGGTTCCCGCCGGTGCCGACCACCGCGAGCTCACCGGCGAACAGCGTCCCCTCCTGGTCGATCGGCGGGAAGGGGAACCAGTCGTAGTCCACGCCGGCCTGCGTCCCCTCGGGGAAGAAGGCGTTGATGAAGCTCGCCTGCCGGTGCAGCCAGCACCCCGGGGGCTCGTCGAACATCGGCAGCGGCGCGTCGCCGAACGCGATCGAGGTCGTGTCGGGCGCCCCACCCAGCACGTAGCTGGGGGCGAACATGATCTCCCCGAACCGCTGGCCAGCCGTGACGACGGCGGGGTCGTTGAACGGGATCTCGTGGTTCACCCACTGGTCGTAGACATCCGGTCCGGCCGTCCGGAGCATGATGTCTTCCATCCAGTCCGTCGCCGGCCACCCGGTGGCGCCACCGGACTCGAAGCCCACGCACCACGGGGTACCGCCGTCGGCCACGATCCGGTCGGACAGGGCGATCATCTCGTCCCAGGTCGTGGGGACCGTGTACCCGGCGGCGTCGAAGTTGTCCTTCGGATACCAGACCATGCTCTTCAGGTTGATGTTCGTGGGGAGGCCGTAGTGTTCGCCCTCGAACTCGCCGAGTCCCACGAAGTAGTCCCCGAAGAGGTCTTCGAGCTCGCCGATGTCGAGCCCGAGATCCTCGAGCGACGTGAGGTTGCCCGCGGCCGCTTGCGCCGCCACCGTCCCCGGCTGCGGCAGGAGCGCGATGTCCAGGGTCCCGCCTTCGGAGCGGATCTGGAACTGCTCCTCGAAGTCCGCGGAGGCCTCGAGCTCGACCGTGTAGTCCACGTCGCCGAGGTTGTCCACGACGAGCGGCTGGATCGCCTGCGCCTCCTCGGGCTCCATCGCGTTCAGGACGTTGACCCGGCCCGTGTTCTCGAGCTGGCCCTCGCCCTCATCGTCGCCAGCGCACGCCGCCCCGATCAGCAACACGATCGTGAGCAGCGCCAGCACTTTGGATCGCTGCATCGCAGCCCCTCCTTTCGTGCTCTCACCTCATCATATTCCGCCCACAGTTGCCACTCGGGGTCAACCCAAGGGCCTCCCGTCGCCGTGGGGCGCAACGCTCCCGACGGGTCGCCGCGGCCGGACCCCGTCGTTCCGTATCGCCTCCGCATACCAGCTGGCGCTGGCCTTCGGGGTCCGTCGTTGGCTGGCGAGATCCACGTGGACGAGGCCGAACCGCTGGTGGTAGCCCTGGGCCCACTCGAAGTTGTCGAGCAGCGACCAGACGAAGTAGCCCTCCAGGGGCACACCGGCCCCCATCGACTCCCGTGCGGCGGCCAGGTGGCCGTCGAGGAAATCGATCCGCGCCGTGTCGACGACGCGTCCGTCCGGACCGACCTCGTCGTCGAACGCGGCGCCGTTCTCGGTGACGGATACGTGCTCGGGCCCGTACTCGCGGTGGATCCAGGTCAGCAGCTCGGTCAGGCCGCTCGGATCGATCGGCCACCCCATCGTGGTCACCGGGGTGCCGGGCGGGACCACGGACCACGCACCAAGCGACCCGGGTACCTCGACGACGATGCCCTCGCCCGGATCGGATGCCGAGATCGTCTGCCGCCGGTAGTAGTTGACCCCGAGGAAGTCCATCGGGCGGGCGATCCTCTCCAGGTCGCCCTCGCGGACGAACGCGAAGTCGGTCGTGCCCCCGTAGTGCTCGATGAGCTCAACCGGGTAGCCGCGGCCGAACAGCGGGTCCAGGAAGAGGGCGTTCATGTGCATCCCGGCCAGGCGCGCCGCCCGCGCGTCCTCTTCCCGATCGGATGCCGGCCGATGGGGTTCGAGGTTCAGGGTGATGCCGACCCGACCCGGCACCTCGAGCGCCTCGATCGCGAGCCCGTGCGCGAGCAGCAGGTGATGGGTCGCGGCGAGGGCGAGCGCATCGTCGGTCTTGCCGGGCGCATGGACACCCACGCCGTAGCCGAGCCACGCGGCCACCCACGGCTCGTTCAGGGTGATCCAGAACGGGACCTCGTCCCCAAGCGCGTCACCGACGATCGCGGCGTACTCGGCGAACCGGGGTGCGGTGTCGCGATCGGCCCAGCCGCCGCGATCCTCCAGCGCTTGCGGGAGGTCCCAGTGGTACAGCGTGAGCACCGGCGTCACGCCGTGGCGCTCGAGCGCGTCGACCAGGCGACGATAGTGGTCCAGGCCGGTGCGGTTGGCCTGCCCTCGACCCTCGGGCTGGATCCTGGGCCAGGCCACCGAGAACCGGTACGCCCCGATCCCGAGCTTGGCCATCAGGGCGGCGTCCTCCTCGTACCGGCGGTACTGGTCGCATGCGACGTCGCCGGTGTGGCCATCCCGGGTCTTCCCGGGCGTATGGCTGAAGGTGTCCCAGATCGAGGGTCCTCGCCCGCCCACCCCGACCGCGCCCTCGACCTGGTACGCGGAGGTGGCCGTCCCCCACAGGAACCCCTTCGGGAACGGACCGGTCGAGGCCAGGCTCAACCCCCTTCGCCGTAGATGCCCTCGCCCGTATCGGGGTCGAAGAAGTGGAGCCGCTCGACGTCGACGACCAGCTCGATCGGCTCGCGCTCGCGGGCCCCGGTCCGTGGGTTCAGCCGGGCGAGGAAGATCGACTCGCCCTTCTGGGCGCTCTGCTCCGCGGCCTCCAGCGCCTCCTGACCGACGTCGCCGGCCAGCTCCTTGACGTCCTCGGTCATCACGATCGGCGCGTTCACCTTGAAGTGGACGAGGATGTCGGCACCCAACGCCTCACGCAGCTCGACGGTGGCCCGGATCCGTCGGTCATCCGGCGCCTCGGGGACCAGGGTGGCGTCCTCCATGTCCTCCGGACGCAGGCCGAGGATGACCCGCTTGCTCTCGTAGGCCTTCAGGTCGGGTCGTGATCCGTAGACCTCGTCGGACAGGCGGAGCCGGAACCCGCCGAACTCCACCACGCTCGATCCGTCCGTACGCGTCAGGCCAGCATCGACCATGTTCATCGCCGGGGACCCGATGAAGCCGGCCACGAACAGGTTGGTCGGGTGGTCGTAGAGGAACTGTGGGGTCTCCACCTGCTGGAGCAGCCCCTTGCGGATCACCGCCACCCGGTCGCCCATCGTCATCGCCTCGACCTGGTCGTGCGTGACGTACAGGGTCGTGACGCCGAGCTCGTTCTGGATGCGGGCGATCTCCGACCGCATCTGGACCCGGAGCTTGGCATCGAGGTTGGAGAGCGGCTCGTCCATCAGGAACGCCTTGGGCTCGCGGACGATCGCGCGGCCCATGGCCACCCGCTGCCGCTGACCCCCCGAGAGCGCCTTCGGCTTGCGCTCGAGGAACTCCGCCAGACCCAGGATGCGCGCCGCCTCCCGCACGCGACGGGCGATCTCCCCCTTGTCGAGCTTCCGCAGCTTCAACCCGAAAGCCATGTTGTCGAACACCGTCATGTGCGGGTACAGCGCGTAGTTCTGGAACACCATCGCGATGTCCCGTTCCTTGGGGGGGACGTCGTTCACGACCTTGTCACCGATCCGGATCGTTCCCTCGGTGATGGCCTCGAGCCCCGCCACCATGCGGAGCGCCGTGGTCTTCCCGCAGCCGGAGGGGCCTACCAGAACGATGAACTCCCCGTCCGCGATCTGCAGATCCAGGTCGGCCACCGCCGCGCTGGTTCCTCCCGGATAGACCTTGGTGACGTTGTCCATCACGATCTCGGCCACTGCGCTGCACCTCCGGCGGTCGACGAGCCCATCCTTAGCACAACGGGCCCCGAACCGCATCCGGTTCCCACCCGGATACGATGGCCTGGTGGTCCGGGGCGAGCAGCCCCGCGGCCGGGAGGTGGATCCGACCGGTGGGATCGGCGCCCGAGTCGGCTTCGTGGCGCTCAGGGGTCGTCTACCAGATCTACCCCTGGAGCTTCCAGGACTCCGACGGGGACGGGATCGGCGACCTCGCGGGGATCCTGCGGCGCCTAAACCACCTGAACGACGGCAGCACCGAGCGCTCCCTCGGGATCGAGGCGATCTGGCTCTCTCCCCGTGGCGCTGAACCTGTCCGCGGAGCCCGCGGCCGCCTCCATCGACGGCCCACCCGTCGAGGGGCGAGGGTTCTCTCGACCGCCCTGTGCCCGGGCCCGGCGGGCTCCGGCTCGACCCCCTCGAACTGGGGTCGCTCGAGGGCGGGATCGTGCGGATCGACGACGAGGAGGACGGACGATGATGGAGCGAGACATCCGACTGGGGAAGATCGCCGGGGTGGAGGTGGGGCTCAACTGGAGCCTGCTGGTGATCTTCTGGTTGATCGCCTGGAGCCTGGCCTCCGGGGTGTTCCCGGAGCTGTACCCCGGGCAGGAGACCGCCTCGTACTGGATCGCCGCGGTGGTCGCGGCGATCGTGTTCTTCGGATCCCTGCTGGCGCACGAGCTCGGGCACGCCCTGCTCGCCCGGCGGAAGGGTGTGAAGGTGGACGGGATCACGCTGTGGCTGTTCGGCGGCGTCGCCCGGATGCGCGGGGAGACGATGGATCCGGGAGCCGAGCTCCGGATCACCGCGATCGGCCCCGCGATCAGCCTGGTCGCGGCCGCGATCTTCGGGCTGATCGGGCTCGGGCTGTCCGCGCTCGACGCCTCGGAGCTCGTGGTGGGGGTGCCGGCGTGGCTCGCGATCATCAACGCCGCGCTCGCGGTCTTCAACCTGCTGCCCGCCTTCCCGCTCGACGGAGGCCGGGTGCTGCGGGCATGGCTCTGGCGACGGAGGGACGATCGCGTGTCGGCCACGCGGACGGCCGCCGCCGTCGGGCGGGCGTTCGGCTACGGGATGATCGCGCTCGGTCTGCTCGAGTTCGCGCTCGTGGCCTCGATCGGCGGACTGTGGTTCGTGTTCCTCGGCTGGTTCCTGCTCGGAGCGGCGCGGGCCGAGGAGTCGCAGACGCTGCTGCGCGCGGCGCTCCGGGACGTCCGGGCCGGCCAGATCATGTCCGCCGATCCGATCTTGCTCCCCGCGTCGCTCTCGGTGCGCTCCTTCATCGAGGACCACGCGATGTCACAGCGGTTCACCTCGTTCCCGGTGGAGGACGAGGGAGGTCGCGTGGTGGGGCTCGTGACGCTGGCCAGGGTCAAGGCGGTGCCGGTGGAGGCCCGGGATCGGACCACCCTGGGTGAGATCGCCTGTCCGCTCGAGCAGGTCGCGACCGCCTCCCCCGACGACCCAGCCGTGAGGCTCCTGGAACGGATGCAGGAGTGCGAGGACGGACGGGCGCTGGTCTTCGAGGACGGTCGCGTGGTGGGGATCGTCTCCCCCAGGGACGTCCAGCGCGCGCTCGAGCTCGCCGGACTCCGGGGCGGCCCGCGGGCACCCGGCAGCGGCACGATCGCCGGCGGGTGAGGTGACCGCCGGCGATGCCGGAGCTCCCCGAGGTCGAGATCCGGCGCCGGTACCTGGACGCCACCGTGCTGCACCGACCGATCCGCGCGGTCGATCTCCGGAGCCCGCGCCTGCTGCGGGACTCGGACGTCCATCCTCGGCAGCTCCCCGGAGCCCTGCGCGGCGACCGCCTGCAGGAGACGCGACGGCATGGCAAGTACCTGTTCGCACGGCTGGACGGGCACGGCTGGCTGGTCCTGCACCTCGGGATGACCGGTGACCTCGCCGCGTTCGAGCGCCCCGACCACGAGCCCGAGCACACCCGCCTGCTGCTCACGTTCGACGACGGCTCCCACCTCGCGTTCCAGGATCAGCGGAAGCTGGGCCGGGTCGATCTGACCGAGGACGTCGAGGGGTTCGTGGAACGGCGAGGCCTCGGCCCGGACGCCCTGGGGCTCGAGCGCTCCACGTTCGAACGCGCCTCCGCCGGACGGCGGGCCGCGCTGAAGCCGCTCCTCCTGAACCAGTCGGTGATCGCGGGGATCGGGAACCTGTACGCCGACGAGATCTGCTTCCAGGCCGAGCTGTGGCCCGGAACACCGTTCGACCGCCTGGAGCAGGACGAGCGCACCCGGCTCCTCCGCGTGATCCGCCGGGTGCTGGGGACGGCCGTCGATCGGCGGGGCGATCCGGACCGGCTCCCACGATCGTGGCTGCTCCCGCGCCGGCGGGAGGGGGAGGCATGCCCCCGCGGCAACGGTGAGGTGGAACGGATCGAGGTGGCGGGGCGAGGAACGTTCGTGTGCCGGTCGTGCCAGCGAGGGCACCGATGAGCGAAGGGATGATCGCCGTCGGCACGAGCGGCTGGTCCTACGACGACTGGGACGGCGCGTTCTACCCGGACGAGGTTCCGCGCTCCCGGTGGTTCGAGCACTACGTCACGCGGTTCCCCACGGTGGAGGTGAACTACAGCTTCTACCGGCTGCCTTCGGAGCAGACCGTCGCCCGGTGGCACGACGCCGCGCCCGACCGGTTCCGCTTCGCTGTCAAGGGCAGCCGCTTCATCACCCACGTGCGGCGCCTGGCGGACTGCCAGGAGGAGGTGGATCGGTTCATCGAACGGGTCCGTGGGCTGAGGGCCTTCCTCGGCGTGGTGCTCTGGCAGCTCCCGCCGACGATCGAGCGCGATCTCGGGTTGCTCGGCGGGTTCCTGGGGTTCCTGCCGGGCGGCGTCCGGCACGCGGTCGAGTTCCGTCATCGCTCCTGGCTCACCGCGGAGACCTTCGACGCGCTCCGCGAGCGCGGGGTGGCCCACGTGTCGGTCAGCTCCTCGCAGATGCCGGCCGACCGCGCCGAGACCGCCGACTTCGTGTACGTGAGGTTCCACGGGCTCCGGAGCGGCGTTTCGCACGACTACACCGAGGAGGAGCTCGGACCCTGGATCCGCTTCCTCCGGGATGCGGCCGATCGCGGCCTGGACGGTTACGTCTACTTCAACAACGACGCCCGGGCGCGGGCACCGAAGAATGCACGCGAGCTCGCGGAGGCGCTCGGCGAGGCTGCCTTGGCATGGGGTTCCTGACCGTCCCGTACGCCTGTCCGGCGCGCGGTCCGAGCGGCTCCGGCCGTGGGGGCTCGGGATAGGGCGGCGGCAGCGGTCCCGGTGGACGCGGCCGCGTAGGGGGCTCCGGGCTCGGAGGCTCCGGCCGAGGGGGCGGCGAGGGCGCGGGTTCGGGCTCGGGCGG
>CAZXFA010000020.1:0-47593 GCA_964640085.1 uncultured Actinomycetes bacterium
CGATGTGGTCCTCGTGCCCGTGCGTGAGCACGACGGCCTCGACCTCGCCGAGCCGGCCCCGCAGGTGCTCGAAGTCCGGTAGCACGAGGTCGATCCCGGGCATCTCGGCGTGGGGGAAGGAGAGCCCCACGTCCAGGACCAGGATCCGCCCGTCGAGCTCGACGCAGGTCATGTTGCGCCCGACCTCCCCGACGCCGCCGAGGAACACCAGGCGCGCGGGTCCGGAGACGGGTGGGTCAGAGGAGCCCGGCATCGACCAGGGCGTTGCGGATCCGCTCGCGTTCCTCGGCGGTGGCGGGCACGAGCGGCAGCCGCGGCGGACCGACCGGCCGCCCCACCAGCTCGAGCGCGGTCTTCACCGGGATCGGGTTGCTCGTGATGAACAAGGCGTTGAAGAGCGGCGTGAGCTCCTCGTGGATCTTCCGGGCCGCCGGAACGTCCCCCGCCTCCACCAGGTCGCAGAGCTGCCGGATGCGATCGCCGACCAGGTGCCCGGCCACGCTCACCACGCCGACCGCCCCCAAGCACAGGTAGCCGAACGTAGCCCAGTCGTCACCCGAGTAGACCTCGAAGTCCGGCGGTGCCTCCGAGATCAGGCGGGAGATCGCCTGGAAGTCCCCGGTGGAGTCCTTCACGCCGACGAGGTTCGGGACCTCGGCCATCCGCAACAGCGTCTCGTGCTCGATCCGGATCCCCGTACGCCCCGGGATGTTGTACGCGATCACCGGGACGCTGACGGCTCCCGCCACCCGCGTGTAGTGCTCGAGCAGCCCTCGCTGGGGGGGCTTGTTGTAGTAGGGAGCCACGAGCAGCAGCCCGTCGGCCCCCAGGGCCTCGGCCTGACGGGAGAGCTCGACCGTCTCCGCGGTGCTGTAGGTCCCGGTCCCGCAGACGATCTTGCCCCGACCCTCGGCCGCCTCGATCACGGCTCGGAACAGCTCGAGCTTCTCCTCGTGGGTCAGGGTGGGGGATTCCCCCGTGGAGCCCGCCAGAACCAGGGCCTGGCTCCCGTGCTCGAGCAGATCGAGGGCCAGTTCCTGCGCCGCTCCCAGGTCCAGCGAATGATCCTGCCGGAACGGCGTGACCATGGCGGTGACGACCGCCCCGAACCTACCGACCATGATGCCCTCCTCGATCGGATGCGGCGGTGCGCGGCGGACCCGGGCACGTCGGGCCGGGCGACCGGGCCCCGCTCAGGCGCCCTGGCTTGCCGCGGCCGCTCGGCCCCACGCTCAGGGACCGATGCTATCACCGTTCCACGCTCCGCACCATAGCCACATGAGTCACATGTTCAACGAGCTCACCGGGTTGCTCGAGCCGGCTGCTCCAGATATGGCACGTTGGGCACGAGGGGTTCTCGTTGGTCGCGCATCCCCTAGGCCTCCCGCAACTCCTGCGACCGTTGCGCCCCTGGCGGCTCCCGAGCCCCGCCGGTTGCCCGGCGAGCGGGCGGGTGCCCCGGCCATCCTAGTCGGATGCCGCGCACCTCCACAGGCCACCGCGGCGACCCACCGCCGCCTAACCCGTCCGGACGAACGCCCCGTAGTTGTCCTGTCCCAGGAGCAGGATCACCAGGCCGATGTTGCGGACCTCGATCCCCTCGAACGCCGCGTCGAAGGTGGTGGTCTCGCCGACGGGGATGGGGGACGGATCCAGCACCTCGCCCTCGATCCGCTCGCCATCCCGCGCGTCCAGGATGTAGAAGCCGGGCTCGGGCAGCGCCCGGTCGGTCCCGTTGTCGATCGTGAGGGTCCCTTCGTTCCCATCGACCTCAAGCGTGACCTTCAGACCGGCGTTCGCGTACTCGTACACGCCCGTTCCCGGAGGACCCGTGAACGTGACGACGGGGCTCGGCCCGGTCTCGCCCGTCGCGCCGGTCCCCGCGGTGCCGCCGGTTGGTCCGGTCACGCCCTCCGAGCCGCCGTCGGTGCAAGCGGCGAACAGGAGACCCGCGACGGCGATGAGCACGGCGACGCGATGGGTAGTCTTCACGGGTCGCGGCATGCTACACGAACCCCTCGGAGGCCAACCGTGAGGACGCTCGAGCTCCGCCGTCACGCCGAACGAGATCCGGATGCCGACCGGCTGTCCGCGGCAGGGAGGATCCGGGCCGCCCAGGTGGGACGGATGCTGGAGGGAGGGTACGACGTGGTGTTCGTCTCGCCCGCGCAGCGCTCCGCCGAAACCGTCGCGTGGTTCCTCCGGGCCCTCAACGAACAACTTCCCCCGCACGAGGTCGTCCCGGGTCTGGCCGGACGGGACACGGATGGCTCACTCACGGAGCTCGGTGCCGTGCTCGCCGACCTGCTGGACCGCGTCCCCGAGGGCGGCAGGGGGCTCGCGGTGGGCCACACCCCCCTGATCGAGCAGGCGGTGGATGGGCTCACCGGACGGCGGGTGGAGCCCCTGTCCGAGTGCGAGGGCGTTCAGCTCACCCGGTCCGACGATGGTCGCATCACCGTCGGCGAGCTTCGTCTGCCGGGGCCGGCCTGAGGTGATCGATCTCGCGCATCCGGCCGCGGCCTTCGGCCTCGGGGTGGCGCTCGGGACCTCCCCCGGCCCCGTCCAGCTACTGCTGTTCGCCGAGGCGTCCAGGGGCGGGGTGGGACGCGGCCTGCGCGCGATGGCCGGGGCGAACGGGGTGTTCGGGGCGATGCTCGCGCTCCTGGCCGCCGGCCTGTCCCAGATCCGCCCCGCTCCGGGGTTCCTGCGCGCGATCCAGGTGATCGGCGGCGCGTTCCTCGTGCTCCTGGCGGTCGATGCGGTGCGCGAGAGCCGTCGAGCCTCGCCCGCAGAGGGGGCGCCGCGCAGGGCGGGTCTCCACCCAGCCCTGCGCGGCGCCCTCGCCGTGATCCTCAACCCCGGCGTCTACGTCTTCCTGGCCACCACGGGGGCGGCCGTGGCGGCCGATGCGGTGACCGATGGGGGTCGTCAGCTCGCGTTCGCGACCGTGGCGGCGCTCCTGGTCGGCGTCTCGCTCTCGGACTCGGCGATGGTCCTGCTCGGAGCCGGCGCCCACCGCGTGCGGCCGCGGGTCCTGCGTCTCGTCTCCGACGTGCTCGCCGCTGCCCTGGGGGCGCTGGGCATCCTGCTGATCGTCCGCGGGCTCGCCTGACGTCTCGCCGAAGCTCGGCACCTGGGCTCAGAACACGTACGGGCACCAGGGGGCCGGGTCCCAGCCGAACATCGCGTCGGCCCGTTCGAGCGAACCGACCGTGCGCTCCTCCACCCGACCGGCGCGGGCCAGCTGCCGGAACGAGACCCCGCTCAGATACGCGGCTCCGACCTCGTTCACGGTGCAGACGAGGTCGGGCTCCGCCTCGGTGCGGGAGGCGATCCCGCGCTCGCCGGGTCCGGTCTCCACCCTGACGCGTCCCTCGTTCCAGGGGCAGAAGGGATCGCGGATCTCCAGGACCACGGTCCCCTCGATCCCGTACGATCGCGCCTCGAGCGCCCCGAGGAGGTTCACCGGCCGGAGCCACAGGTTGTCGCGCACGGTCGCCCGCACCCGTCGCGGCTCCCGGACCAGGTGGAGCAGCGGCTCGTCCACTGGCCGGCTCCAGGCACTGACCCGCTCGGTGAGATCCACGTCCAACACGAACCGCCACAGGTCCGCGTACGCGCCGGGTGTGAGGGCCTGGAGATCGCGGACCGTGAGGGTCGAGCGAGGCGTCCCGTCGGGCCACTCGTGGCGGACGCGGTAGATCGCGTAGCCATCGATCCCTCGCTCTCCCTCGTGGAGCGCGAAGAACCGCGGCAGCTCGCGGTCCGGACCGTGCTCGTGGAGCGAGTAGTCGAGCCGCCGCTCGTCCAGCTGGACCATGCCGGCCCGGGTCGGCCGCACCGCATCGTGGACCGCGAGCACGTCCTCCAGCGCGGTGTCCCGGTCGGCCAGCCGCACCGACCCGGAGGGCTCGTAGCCACGGATGAACGCCGAGCGATCGCTCTCGACCTCGAGCGAGAGCCCGAAGGTGGCCAGGCCGTAGCCGTAACGACCGTAGATCGCGCCCTCCGACGCGTAGAGCACGTGGACGGCGTCCCCGCGCTCGTAGGCCTCCTCGAGCTGCCGGCGCATCAGCATGGCGTTGATGCCACGTCGCCGATGCGTCGGCCGCACGCCGACGGCGGTCACGTACCCGACCTCGACCTCCCCGCCGGGCACCGTCATCGGGATCGGCAGGAGCGCGGTGGTCCCCACGATCAAGCCATCCACGAACGCGGCGAGGCAGCGGTCGAGCGGGAGCAGCGCGCGTTCCCGGCGGATGTCCTCCGCCGTGGGCACCTCGCTGAACGCCGACTCGACCGCCCGCGCGTAGTCGGCGAACTCGTCCTCGGCGATGGTCCGGATGAGCGGGTCCACGCGGCCGAGCTTACGACCGACCAAGGCCCTCGAACGGGTCCCGCAGGACGGGCTCCCCCGGTGCGCGTTCGGGGAACGCCATCACGAAGCTCTCGCTCCCCAGGATCTCCGGCCACAGATCGAACGGAACGCCCTCGAGCTCCCCCTGCGTCCGGTGCTCCCGCAGCGCCTCGAGCTTGCGCTCGTAGACGGGCGAACAGTCCACGGCCACGCCGATCGTGTCGTCGCGGACGCCGCGGGGTTGGAACGGTTCCGCGGGATCGATGGGCTCCATGCCCCGGTGGCGCAGAAGCTCGTTCAGGCGGTCGAGCCGCGACGAGGGCAACGCGGTGTACAGGAGACGGTCGAACCCGTCACCTCCCGAGGCGCGGGCGGCATGGAAGGCCTCGGTCGCCGCGGCCCCGACCGCCACGTGGTCGGCGTGCCCGGTGACCCCGTCCGGGCCGAACGTGACCACCACCCGCGGGCGAGCGGTGAGCAGCACGTCCAGGTAGCTGGCCACCAGATCCTCGGGCGCCACGTCGGCGACCCCGCCGTCCGGATAGCGGAGGAACCGCAGATCGGGGTCCAGGCCGAGGACCCGCCAGGCCGCCCGGTCCTCCTCCTCCCGGACCGCGCCGAGCGTCTCCCGGGTGGCCAGGCTCGGATCGTAGATCCGGCCCGCCTCCCCGCTGGTGGTGACGATCACGGTCGCCTCGAGCCCCCTGTCGGCGTGCAGGGCCAGCGTTCCCCCCACGCCGTACGTGTCGTCGTCCGGATGCGCGAAGACGCAGGCGATCCACCCGGTCACGGTGATGCGGGGTGGTCCAGCAGCGGGTCGAGCCCGACCGTCAGGCCGGGCCGCCGCATCACCGCCCGCAGGGCCATCAGCACGCCGGGCATGAACGAACTCCGGTCGGTGGAGTCGTGCCGGATCGTCAGCGTCTGCCCCTCGCCCCCGAAGATCACCTCGTGGTGCGCGACCAGGCCGGGGAGCCGGACGGAGTGGACGCGGACCCCGTCGACCTCGCCCCCTCGGGCGCCCTCGAGCGACTCCGCCAGCGGGCCGCGCCACACCTCCCCCCGGGCCTCGCGGATCGCCCGGACCGTGGCCACGGCCGTCCCCGACGGCGCGTCCGCCTTGCGGTCGTGGTGGAGCTCGATCACCTCGACCGCCGGGAGGTAGCGCGCGGCCTGCTGAGCGAACCGCTGCATCAGCGCCGCCCCCAACGCGAAGTTCGGGACCACGATCACGTTCGACTCCGACCCCTCGTCGCCGATCAGCCCGGCGATCTCCCGGAGGTCATCCTGTGACAGGCCGCTGGTCCCCACGACCAGGTGCACGGCGTGCGTCACGCACCACCGGACGTTGTCCATCACGACGTCGGGATGGGTGAAGTCGACGGCCACCTCGACCTCGGCCTCCAGGAGCCGATCCAGCTCGTCGGAGATCGGGACGTCCACCTCGATGTGACCGACCAGGTCGCCGATGCTCTGCCCCACCTTCGAACGGTCGATGGCGGCGGCGAGCGCGAGATCGTCCGCCTCAACGACGCCGCGGCAGACCATCAGCCCCATCCGCCCGCAGGCGCCGATCACGCCGACCCGGATCAGCCGAGCGCTCCCGTCGAGAACGGCCCGAGCACGGTCTCTGTCATCGGCTGCGAGAGTACCCGCTCGGCCGCCCGGCGCGCGTCCTCGGGGGCGACGGCCTCGATGCGCCGCAGGATCTGGTTCATCGTGAGGATCTCGCCGTGGCTGATCTCCGACTTGCCCAGGCGCGACATCCGGCCGCCGGGGTCCTCGAGCGACAGGACCAGCGATCCCTTCAGGTGCTCCTTGGCGCGGTCGAACTCTCCGGGCGCGAGCCCCTTCTCCGCGACATCCTCGAGCTCTCCCCGCACGATCGCTCGCGCCTGCTTGGCACGCGACGGCGTGGTGCCCAGGTACGTGCAGAACAGCCCCGCCTCCGCGTACATCGAGTGGTAGCTGTAGACGCTGTACGCGAGCCCCCGCTTCTCGCGGATCTCCTGGAATAGGCGCGAGCTCATGCCGCCACCGATCGCCGTGTTGACGACCCCGAACGCGAACCGGTCGGCGTCCGTGCGGGACACGCCGTTCGTGCCGATGCAGATGTGCGCCTGCTCGGTGGAACGTCGCCGCACGACCGAGCCCCCCGATGACACCGGGGGGTGACCCGCCGCCCGGAGGTTCCAGGCGGCATGCTCCTCCGTCCGTACGGGCCCGGTGGCCATGTTCTCGGCCACCAGATCGAGCAACAGCTCGTGTTGGAGGTTCCCGGCCGCCACCACGACCAGGTTCCCCGGGACGTAGCGCGTTCGGTAGAACCGGCGCACCTGATCGCGCGAGACCCCCGCGATGCTCTCCCGTGTCCCCAGGATCCTCCGCCCCAGGGGGTGATCCGGCCACAGCGTCTCGGTGAACAGGTCGTGGATCAGATCGTCGGGCGTGTCCTCGTGGACATTGATCTCCTCCAGGATGACCTGCCGCTCGGCCTCGAAGTCCGCGGGGCGGAGGAGCGAGCGCTGCACCATGTCGCACAGATGGTCCACGGCCATGGGGAGATCCCGATCCCGCACGCGCGAGTGGAAGCACGTGTACTCCTTGGCGGTGAAGGCGTTCACGTCCCCGCCCACCGCGTCGAACGCCTCGGCGATGTCGCGCGCGGTGCGGGTCTTCGTCCCCTTGAACAGCAGGTGCTCGAGGAAGTGGCTCGCACCGCCGATCGCCGGCCGCTCGTCGCGCGACCCGGCGAGCACCCAGAAGCCGAGCGCCACCGAGCGGACGCCGGGCATCCGCTCGGTAACGACGCGCAGACCCGATCCGAACTCGGTCCGACGGATCGGCATGCCCGGGCCTAGCGGTCGCCCCGGTCGCGATCGCGCGGACGGCGCTCGCGGTCGCGCGGTCCGCGTCGCGGGCCGCGCTCACGTCGGGGCGGACGATCCTCCTGGCCCTCGGAGCCGTCGTCCGTCGGGACCTCCCACTCGGGACCGACCGGCTTCAGGCTGACCTTGCCTCGATCGTCGATGTCCACGATCTCGACCTCGATCGTGTCTCCGACCTTCGCCGCCTCCTCCACGCTCGCGATCCGACGCCCCTTCCCCAGCTTGGAGATGTGGATCAGGCCATCGCGTCCGGGCACCAGGTTCACGAACGCTCCGAACGTCGTGGTGTTCACGACCGTCCCGGTGAACCGCTCGCCGATCGTGAGGGGTCTCGGGTTGGCGATCTCGTCGATGATGCGGGCGGCCTCATCGGCGCCGGCGCCTTCCCGGGCCCCGATGAACACCGTGCCGTCGTCCTGGATGTCGATGTCGGCGCCCGTCATCGCCACGATCTCGTTGATCCGCTTGCCCTTGGGTCCGATCACCTCGCCGATCTTGTCGACGGGGATCTGGAGGGTGAGGATCCTCGGCGCCTTCGGGTTGACCTCGGTCCGCGGCGCCGGGATCGCCTGGAGCATCACGTCGAGGATCTTCAGCCGCGCCTCCTTGGCCTGCTCCAGCGCCTCGACCAAGACCTCACCTGGGAGCCCGGTCACCTTCATGTCGAGCTGGATCGCGGTGACGAGGTCCCTGGTGCCGGCCACCTTGAAGTCCATGTCCCCGAGGGCGTCCTCGGCCCCGAGGATGTCGGTCAGGGTCACGAACCGCCCGGCCTCGGCGATCATCCCCATCGCGATCCCGGCCACCGGCGCCTTGACCGGGACCCCGGCGTCCATCAGCGAGAGCGTGGAGGCACACACGCTGGCCATCGACGTGGATCCGTTGCTGCTGAGCACGTCGGAGACCAGACGGAGCGCGTAGGGGAACTCCTCCTCCGGCGGGATCACCGGGACCAGCGCCCGCTCGGCGAGGGCCCCGTGGCCGATCTCACGCCGGCGGGGGGAGCCGATGCGCCCGACCTCGCCCGTGGAGAACGGCGGGAAGTTGTAGTGGTGGATGTAGCGCTTGGATTCTTCGGGGTCGAGCGTGTCGATCATCTGGGTCATGCGGAGCATCCCCAGCGTCGTCACGTTCAGGACCTGGGTATCGCCCCGCTGGAACAGGCTCGAGCCGTGGGCTCGAGGGACCAGGCCTACCTCAGCGGACAGGGGACGGATGTCCGTCGGTCCCCGACCGTCCAGGCGGATGCCCTGCTCGATGACCCGCTCGCGCATGACCTTCTTCTGGAGGGCCTTCCACGCCGGGCCGATCTGCGGCTGACGCTCCGCGTAGCCCTCCGCGCCCCACAGGCCGAGCAGGTGGGCGTTCAGCTCCTCCTTCACCCGGTCGAACCCGGCCTGGCGCTCCTCGCGGTCCGGAACGATCGCGGCCCCCAACCGGTCCTGCGCGAACGCCTGGACCACGGCGAACGTGTCCTCCGAGTACAGGGGCCTGGGCTCGAACGGCTGGGGCTTGACGTCCATCTTGGCCACGAACTCGAGCTGCAGGTCGATCAGCTCGTCGATCGCCTCCTTCGCCACCTCCAGCCCTTGGGCCACGACCTGCTCGGTCGGCGCGACCGCGTCCTCGCCGGCGCCGAGGAGCTGCCAGGTGTTGTCGGGGGCCTCGCCCTCGATCATCAGGATGTCCACCTGACCCGCCTCGTTGCGCCGGCCGGCGACCACCACATCGAACGTGGCGGCCTCGACCTGCTGGAACGTGGGGTTGATCTCCCACCGCCCGTCGATCAGACCGAGCCGCACCGCACCGACCGGCCCCTCGAACGGGATCCCCGCGAGCATCGTGGAGAGGCTGGCCCCGTTCATACCCGGGATGTCGTAGGGGTTGGCCATGTCGACGGACAGGACCGTGATCACGACCTGCACCTCGTCGCGGTACCCCTCCTTGAAGGACGGCCGCATGGGTCGGTCCGTGAGTCGGGCGGTGAGGACGGCCGTCTCCGACGGTCGCCCCTCACGGCGGAAGAAGCCGCCGGGGATCTTCCCGGCCGCGTACATCCGCTCCTCCACGTCGATCGTGAGCGGGAAGAAGTCGATGCCCTCGCGGGGCTGAGCGGTGGTGCAGGTGGCGAGCACCTGGGTCTCGCCGAGCGTCACGACGCACGAGCCGCCGGCCTGCGAGGCGAGCTTGCCCGACTCGAACGTCAGGGTCTGGTTCCCGAACTGCCGGGACAGGTTGATGGCCATCGGCCGGTTGCCTCCTCGATATCGGTGCGCGACGGGTGTCGCGCGGTCTTGCGGGTCGATGGAGGTGGGACCGGGCCGGTTGTCAGTGGTGAACCGCCGATGCGCGATCGGAGGCTCGCGACTGAGAACCGACCCCGGGCAGTCCCGCCTCCGGTCGGTCCGTCCTTCATGCCTGGCTCCTGATACATCCCTCCCTCGGGGAGCGCCTCCATGCTGCGCCCCCTGTGCTCACGCTAGCGACGCAACCCGAGGCGGGACACGATGGCGCGGTACCGCTCTACGTCCTCACGCTTCAGGTACTCGAGCAGCCGCCGCCGGCGGCCCACCAGCATCAGCAGACCGCGTCGCGAGGCGTGGTCCTTCTTGTGCGCCTTCAGATGCTCGGTCAGGTCCGAGATGCGCTTGCTGAGCACGGCGATCTGGACCTCCGCCGATCCGGTGTCCGCGTGACCGCGCCGGTGCTCGGAGATGATCTCGGCCTTCTGTTGGTTCGTGAGGGCCATGGGCCCGGACAGGCTACCAGGGCGAACTCGGGCCCGTCCTTCGGAAGGGGCGTCATCCTCCGAGCGCACCCCGGATGACGATGTACAGCCCCGCCGCCCCAGCGAACGCGAGCAAGATGGGGCGCAGCCAGCCCCGGTCGAGCGCTCGGGCCACGTGCCGTGAAGCCCAGAGACCCAGGAGCAGGCCGGGCAGCATCTCGAGCGCCAGCACCCCGTGCCACATGTGCACCCGTCCCACCGCACCCACCGCCACGAGCGACATCACCAGCCCCACCATGAAGGCCAGTGCGAGGGTCGACCGCAGCTCCGGGCCCGGACGGCGCTGGTAGACCACGGCGAGGGCGGGACCGCCTACCGCGGAGGTCGTCCCGGTCACACCGGAAAGGAATCCGGCGCCGAACGCGACGGGCGGGGTCGGCGCGATGTCCAGACCCACCAGCGACAGCGCCACGGCCACCACGATCATCACGCCGAGCAAGACCGAGATCGAGCTCGCGGGGACCGCCACGAGCAGTGTGGCGCCGAGGGCAGTCCCGAAGACCCGACCGGTGACGATGGACAGGAATCCGCGGCGGTCGATGTGGGAACGCTCGCGGACGGCCATGTAGATCGTCAGCGGCGCGACGAGGAAGAACACCGTCGCCGGCACCGCCTCGGGATGGACCAAGGCCAAGGCCGGCACCACCACGAGCGCGAACCCGAAGCCGATCGAGCCCTGCACCGCACCACCACCCGCCGCGGCCAGGACGAGCCAGACGATCGTCGCGGGGCTCAGCTCAGGGATCATCGCGATCCAGCGGAGCCCCGGGTGGCCCGGGGGCGGAGACGAAGGCCGGCATGAGGCGCGCGCAGATGCCGGCCTCGGATGTCACGATCACCTCGGCCACCGCCGTGGTGGAGCCGGCCGTGAGGACCGCCAAGGCGACGGGCCGGGACCTTGCTTCTGCGCTCGTGACGTCCGCGCATCGGGGCTCACTCCCCCGCCGGGGGGATGAGCTGGCGGGTCAGACGTACGTCCTCGTCCATGGCGCGTACGAGCTCGTCGACGCTCTCGAACCGGGCCTCCGGCCGCAGGTACGCCCAGAACTCGATCGTCATGTCGCTCCCGAGCAGGTCGCCCTCGAAGTCCAGGAGATGGGCCTCGACGTGGAGGGGCTCGATCCCGAACGTCGGACTGGTCCCCACGCTGATGGCCGCCTGGTGGGGGGTCTCGTCCACGAACGCCCTCCCCGCGTAGATCCCCCTGCCCGGGAGCAGCAGACGCGGCCACGTCCGGAGGTTGGCCGTCGGGAAGCCGAGATCGTGGCCCCGGCCCGCGCCGGGGACCACGGCCCCGTCCAGCGCGAACCGGCGACCGAGCGCTCGACGAGGCCAGTCGAGGTCCGCCCCCACCAGCGCCTCGCGGATCGAAGAGGAGGAGACGACGCGGCCGTCCAGCTCGCGGAGCCCGACCGCCTCGGCGGTGAAGCCCAACTCCCCGCCCTCCTGGATCAGCAGGTCGACCGTCCCCCGCGCCCGATGGCCGAACGTGAAGTTGGCGCCCACGACGCAGTGCTCGACCCGGAGCCCCTCGACGAGGATCTCGTGTACGAACCGCTCTGCCGGCCATCGCGAGAACGCCTCCGTGAACCCCAGCACCAGGAGGACGTCGATGCCGAACTCTTCGATCAGGCGAGCCTTGCGCTCGACGGTGGTGAGCAGCCGGGGCTCCCGACCCGGCGTGAGCACCTCGCGCGGGTGGCGGTCGAAGGTCACCGCCACCGCCGGCACGCCCCGCTGCCCGGCCAGGACGACGGTGCGCTCCAGCACGGCGCGGTGACCGACGTGCACACCGTCGAAGAACCCGATCGTCGCTACGGTGCGCTCGGCCATGGCCGGCAGCGAGCCGAGACCGTGCAACCGTTCCATGGCCCCGCAGGGTAGCCGACGCACGAACTCCCTCCCGGCGGCTGGGGTACGGTTCGGCGGTGACGGCCCGCGCACCCGCACCCGCGCTCGCGTTCGCGCTCGCGTTCTCGGTGGTCGCGTGTGCCGTTCCTCGGTCCGCCGTGACCACCGCCCTGGATGACGACGCCGTGACGATCGCCTCGTTCAACTTCGACGAGAGCCGGCTCCTCGCCGAGATCTACGCGCACATCCTGGAGACGCGAGGGATCCGGGTCGAACGCCAGCTCGACCTGGGCCCCCGCGAGCTCGTGGAGCCGGCCCTCGAGCTGGGGCTCGTCGAGCTCGTGCCGGAATACTCGGGGAGCCTGCTCGGGTTCCTCGCCGGCCAGGCCTCCTCGGACCCACGCGAGACCGCGGAGCGTCTCGAGATGGCCCTGCGGGTGCGAGGGCTTACCGCCCTGGACCGAGCTCGGGCGCAGAACCGGAACGTCTTCGTGGTGACGAGCGCCCTCGCCGATCAGCTCGATCTCGACACCATCTCGGATCTGGCGGAGATCGACGGTCTGGTCCTCGGAGCCCCCCCGGAGTGCCCGCAGCGGCGGCTCTGCCTCCCGGGCCTGGAGGACGTGTACGGGATCCGCTTCGCGGGCTTCGTTCCGCTCGACCCGTCCGGACCGCTCACCGCGGACGCCCTCCGACGCGGGGTCGTGGACGTGGCGCTCCTGTTCTCGACCAGTCCCGAGATCCTCCGACTGGGGTTCGTCACGCTGGAGGACGATCGAGGCTTACAGCCAGCGGAGAACGTGGTGCCCGTCGTGCATCGAGAGGTCCTGCCGAAGTTCGGACCCGGCCTCCGCGCGGCCCTCGAGGCGGTCTCGGACGCGCTCACGACCCAGGAGTTGCGCGCGCTGAACGCCCGACTGTCCCAGGGGACCGACGCCGCCGTGGTGGCCCGCGAGTGGCTGACCGAGCACGGCCTGGTCTCGGGGCCGGGGTAGAGTCGCCGAATGGAGACGACCGGCCCGACCGTGCTCCCACCCCGACCCGGGCCGCGCCGCCGACCCTCCGGGGAGCCGCCGCCCCTGCCCCGCGAGCTCGGGCGCTCCGGTCGGATCCTGCTTCTGATCGTCGGCGCGGTCGGGTTGGCGATGATCGTCGCCGTGCTCGTGGGGACGGCGGCCACCGCCCTGGATCGCATGGACACGGCCCTCCTGCGTCGGTTCGCGGCCATCCGGACCGACATCCTCACGGACCTGACGCGGGCGCTGGACGGCCTGGCGAGCCGCTGGCCCCTCCGCGGCCTGCGTTGGGCGACGATCCTCGTCCTGATCGCCTTCCGCCGCTGGCGGCACCTGCTCGTGTTCATGGCCTCGATCATCGCCGTCGAGGTGGTCGCCTCGTGGCTGGCGTTCGGCACGCAACGCCCCCGGCCCCTCGGGGTGGAGATCCTGACCGACTGGCAGGGGTTCTCGCTCCCCTCTCGACCGATGGCCAGCCTCGCCGTGACCCTGTTCGCGATGGCCTACGCCCTGGTCCCGAGCGGCCGGCCACGGTACCTGGCCAAGTGGGCGGCGGCCGGTGTGCTCGCCCTCGTCTGGTTGGCGCGCATGTACCTCGCCGTTGACCACCTCGCCGATCTGATCCTCGGCGTCCTGCTCGGCGTGACGGTGCCGATCGTGGCGTTCCGGTGGTTCGTCCCCAACGACGTCTTCCCCGTGACCTACCGTCGGGGCAAGACCGCCCACCTCGACGTGACGGGCCGGCGCGGCGATGCGATCCGGCGAGCGGTGCAGGACCAGCTCGGAGCGGAGGTGGTGGACATCCGACCGGTGGGCCTCGCCGGCTCCGGTGGCTCGACCCCGTTGCGACTCACCCTGGCGGCCACGGCGACCGAGCCGCAGCGCTACGCGTTCGCCAAGCTCTACGCGGCCAACCACGTCCGCGCCGACCGCTGGTACAAGCTCGGTCGGCAGATCCGCTACGGCGCGCTCGAGGACGAGTCGCCGTTCCGGACGGTTCGAAGGTTCGTCGAGTGGGAGGACTACACGCTCCGGCTGATGGCGGACCATGGGCTGCCCACGCCGGCCCCCTACGGCGTGGTCGAGATCACGCCGGAGCGCGAGTACATGATCGTCATGGAGTTCTTCCGCGGCGCCGTCGAGCTCGGCGACGCGGACATCGACGACGACCTGATCGAGCACGGGATCCGACTGGTCCGGCGCCTGTGGGAGTCGGGGCTGGCGCATCGGGACATCAAGCCGGCCAACCTGATGGTCGGGGGCGGGAAGCTCCGCCTGATCGACGTCTTCTTCGTGCAGGTCCGGCCCTCGCCCTGGCGGCAGGCCGTTGACCTGGCGAACATGATGCTCGTCCTTGCGCTGCGGACCGATCCCGAGCGCGTGTACCGGATCGCCCTGCGACACTTCTCGGCGGAGGACATCGCGGAGGCCTTCGCCGCCACCCGCGGTGTGGCGAGCCCGACGCAGGTCAGAACGATGATCAGGCGCGACGGCCGCGACCTGGTCGCGGCCTTCCGGGCACTGGCGCCCCCCCGACCCCCGATCCGCATCCAGCGATGGAGCCCGCGGCGGATCCTGCTGACGATCTGGGTCCTGTTCGTCGCCTTCCTGATGGTCGGCGTGGTGATCGACAACTGGGCGGTGTTCGCGTGAAGCCGCGGGCCCTTGCCGTGGCGCTGCTCCTCGCGGTCCTGACGTCCTCCTGCGCCACGAGCGCCGACGCGCTCCCAGCGTGTCCGGGGACCCCGGCGATCATGATCCTGGCGGCGCAGGCCGTGCCGTCCGCCATGCTCCTGCCCTGTGTGGAGCAGCTCCCGGCCGGCTGGTCCTTCTCGGGCTCGGAGACGATCCAGGGCCGGTTCCGCTTCTGGCTCGATTCCGACCGGGCGGGGCTCCGGGCGGTGCAGGTGACGCTCACCACCGCGTGCGACACGTCCGGCGCGGTTGAGGTGAGCCCGGACCTGGACGAGGCGGGGACCCGACGGTTCGAGCGACCGATCAGCCTGCCGCCGCGGTTCGCCGCCGACCGTCTCTACCGGTTCCCCGGCGGCTGCGTCGACATCGCGTTCCGGTTCGCGTCGGGGGCGGACCCCAACCTCGTCCTCCAGGTGAACCAGGCGCTAGCCTTCCGCCCCCGCCACCAACTCGTCCAGGAGATGGCGGAGGCGGGCCTGATCCTGTGCGGGGCCGCGGCCCCCGAGTGCCCCGGAGGCGACTGACCCGCGTGCTCCGCGATCATCGGCGGGTGTTCTGGTACTCGGCCGCGCTCCTCGCGGGCTTGGTCGTGGTGTTCGCGGCGGTGGGTCGTCAGGCGCCCGTCGCGGCCCCGAGCACCACCGTCCCGTTCGTGGGCGAGTGGGATCTGGCCACCTACCACGGTGTCGACGACATCCGCAGCGGGCCGCTCACGCTCTTGGCGCGAGCGGCGAACGTGCTGGGAGGCGGCGTGGTAACGATCCCGCTCCGCGCCCTCGTGACGCTGTGGCTGGGGTTCCGGCGACGATGGCGTGCCCTGGCGGTCTGGCTCCTCACCTGGGGGGTGGCCGAGATCCTGCTCGCCTCGGCCAAGGGCTTCTTCCATCGAGGCCGGCCTCCCGGATCCCTGGTCGACACGGTGGGCTACTCGTTCCCTTCCGGGCACGCGGTGGCCGGTGCGGCCACGGCCGTCGCCCTCGTGCTCGTGCTGATGCCCGCGGGCCCGGCCCGGCGCCGGTGGGAGTGGGCGGCGGTGGTGTTCGCCTTCGTCATGGCCTCCTCACGCGTGTACCTGTGGGCGCACTGGCTGTCCGACGTTGTGGCCGGCGTGCTCCTCGGGACCGGGGTGGCCCTGGGGACCGCCGCGCTGGTCACCGAGGTGCGCGACCACCTGCTCCGGCGGGCGCACGTGGCGGACGCTCGGGCCCCCTGATCAGGTCGCGGTTGTCGTGTCTTCCGCCGCGACCACGGGTTCGGCGACGGTCCCGACCGGAACGCGGCGCGGCGCGCGCGCGCGCCACAGCAGGTACGTGAACCCCCCGAGCGGGATCTGCATTCCGAACGTGAGGACCCGGAAGAGGAGGACGGCGGCCACCACCTCCGCCCTTGGCCCTCCGGCCGCCACCAAGCCGCCGATGTATCCGAGCTCGACGACCCCGAGGCCACCCGGGGTGATCGGAAGCGCCGCGATCAGCCGACCGAACGCGAACACCGCGAGCACCGCCAAAGTGCTCACCTCCTGCTCGGCCACCCCCACGTGTCGGAGCGACAGCAGCAGGACGAACCACAGGGCGAGATGGCTCAGGATCGTGGTGAGGGTGAGCTGCGGCCACCGTCGGGCGACGAGGAGGATCACGCGCTTCCGGAACGCCACGGCCTGCTCCCCCCACCCGACGATCGGCGGCCGTCGGAGCGGTCGACGCAGGAAGGAGACCAGGCGACCGATCGCGTCCCCGATCCGCCGGGCGAACGCCTTCTTCCACAGCATCAGCGCGAAAAGCCCGACGGCGACCGCCAGGACCAGCAGGCCTACGAGAGCACCCACGACGAGCGCAGCGCTCGCGCCGCCCACGAGCGCGAGCAGGGCGAGCGCCACGATCGGCAGCGCGAGCTTGAGGAAGATGTTCCAGATGCCGGTGACCGCGACGTAGAGGGCGATCGCGTGGCCGTCGAACCCCCACGAACGCAGGATCGTGTAGGTCAACCCGACGGCGACCGCTCCGCCGGCGGGGAGCGTGTTGGCCACCGAGGTGGTGGTCGTGGTGAGGATCGCGGCGTGCGAGAAGGTGAGCCCCGGGAGCGCTGCGATGTTGACCAGCCAGTAGGTCACGAGGTTGAAGGCGGTCGCCGCCACGAGCGACCAGAGCTCGATCGGGGTCAGATCGGTGATCGTGGCCCACACCGCCGAGTAGTCCGCGATCCGTGGGATCGCGAACGCGAAGATGGCGACCACGATCACGAGCGACGCGGCCGCCTGGAGGACGCGACGCGTGCGGGGCCCGAGTCGCCCCCTACCCACGGGTCGGTCGCTCATGGTGCCAGCACGACCTGGGGCCTGGCCTTGGCCCCCTCGTCCCGGTAGACGGCGAGCAGCCGCCCATCGAGGTCGAACACGGCATGTGGGCCCTCGAGCCCGGAGGGCGCCAGGATCCTCCCGTGGCTCACGGCACGCGCCTCCTCCTGTCCGAGCTCCACGCGCGGCAGGTGCGCCACGGCCTCCTCGAGCGGCAGGGTCTCCAACCGGTCACCCGGTCCCACGGCGTCCTCGACCCGGTACGGCCCGATCGCGGTGCGCCGCAGGGCCGTCAGATGGGCCCCGCAGCCGAGCGCCGCCCCCAGGTCGGCGACCAGCACGCGTACATACGTCCCGCCGGAGCAGCTGACGACGAACCCGAAGTTCTGGCCGTCAAACGTTACGACCTCGAACCGATCGACGCGGATCGGTCGCGGTGGGGCCTCTGCCGGTCGGCCGGCCCGCGCTTCCTCGTACAGCTTCCGGCCGGCGAACTTGACCGCCGAGAAGGCGGGCGGTCGCTGCGTCGACTCCCCCTCGAGCGCGGCGCAGGCCCGCTCCACGTCGCCCCGGGTGGCCCGGATCTCATGGCTCCGAACGACGGTCCCCTCGGCATCGAGCGTCTCGGTCTCCTCCCCCAGCCGGGCGCTCCCCTCGTAGGTCTTCGGGAGATCGGCGAAGAACCGCAGGAGGCGCGTGCCGCGACCGACCCCGATCAACAGTAGCCCGGTGGCCATCGGATCCAGGGTCCCCGCGTGACCGACCTTCCTCGTACCGAGGGCCCGGCGGACGACGTCGACCACGTCGTGGGACGTGGGTCCCGTCGGCTTGTCGATCAGCAACAGCCCGTCGGCGCCGCTCACCCGATGCAGGCTACCGGTTCGAGCACCCGTACGCCGGCTCACGGCCGCACGGGCTCGCCGCGGAGTGCCTGCGTCAAACGTTCCACGGTCTCGGCCAGGCCGTGCGTCGACGTGTAGCCGGCGGCCAGACGATGGCCGCCCCCACCGAAGGCTGCGGCGACCGCGGCGACGTCGTGCCCGCCCTTCGAGCGGAGGCTCACCTTGAACCGACCGTCCCGCTGCTGCTTGATCACCGCCGTGACGTCGGCCTCCCGAGCGGTGCGGACCACGTCGATCAGATCATCCGACTCGGAGGGCGCCACCCCCGCCTCCAGCAAATCCGATCGGGTGAGGTAGCTCCAGACGAGATCCGCGTCCGGTTCGATGGAGATCCTCTCCAGGGCCACCCCCAGGAGCCGGAGGTAGTGGATCGCGTTGTCCTCGTACAGCCCCTGCACCAGACGCGTGTGATCGAACGGGAACGTCCTCAGCTCGGCGGCCAGGCGGAGCGTCTCCGGGGTCACCGCCTGGTACTGGAACCGGCCCGTGTCGGTGACGAGCCCCGCGTAGAGGCAGGCCGCCGTGCCGGCCGAGACCTCCCCGCCCAGCCGGCGGATCAGCCGCCACACGATCTCGGCCGTCGAGCTCGCGCCCGGGTCGATCAGCGGGATCGTGCCGAGTCCCTCGTTGCTCGTGTGGTGATCGATCCAGACCAGTGCACCGGCACGGGAGGCGGCCCCCGCGAGGACGCCCAGCCGATCCATCGACGCGGTGTCGCAGGTCACCATGACCTCCGGCGCCGTCGGGAAGTCCCCGGGCGGGACCATGTCCTGGCTCCCCGGGAGCAGGGCCGCCCACCGCGGCACCTCGAACGGTTCGTTCGGGAACGAGCACACGGTCCCTGTCCCCAGGCTCCGGAGATGGTCCGACAGGCCGAGCATCGAGCCGATGGCATCGGCGTCGGGGTTCACGTGGCACGCGAGCGAGACGCTGGACGCTCGTGAGAGCGTCTCCGCGGCCGGGAGGAGCGCGGGGAGCTCGCTCACGTGCGGTCCTCGCGATGGAGGTCGCGCAGGAGCCGCTCGATCCGGTCGGCTGTCTCGATGGTCCGGTCCTCCTCGAACTCCAGGTCCGGCAGCACCTTGAGCCGCACCTGGTTCCCGATCACGCGACGGAGGTGCGAACGCGCGGAACGGAGCGCGGCGGCGGTCGACCGACGCTCCCGGTCGTTGCCGAGAGCGGTGTAGAAGACGGTGGCCCGCCGAAGATCGGGCGTGACCGTGACCCCGGTCACCGTCACGAACCCCACCCGTGGATCCTTCAACCGGGGGATCTCCTCGGCCAGGATCTCCCGGAACTCTTCGGACACCCGGCTCGGACGCGTTCCCTCAGTCATCCGGTCCCTCAGTCATCCGGATAGTGGAGCGTTCGCTCCGCGTCGATGATCTCCACCTCGACCCATCGGTCGACCAGCTTCTCTACCTCGTGCAGGACCTTCTTCGCCTGGAACGACTCGCCCGAGACGACCGCCACCGCGATCGCCGTCCGCTGCCACAGATCGTGATGGTCCACCTCGGCGACCGACACGTTGAACTTCGAGCGGATCCCGTTGGTGAGGGTCTTGAGCACGCGGCGCTTCTCCTTCAACGACCCGCACCCCGGGATGCGCAGATCGAACCGCTCCAGCCCCACGAGCATGAGGGCCGGTCAGAGCTCGCGGGCGACCTCGCGCACCTCGTACGCCTCGATGATGTCGCCCTCCTTCACGTCATTGAAGTTCTCGATCCCGATCCCGCACTCGAACCCCTCGGCCACCTCCCGCACGTCGTCCTTGAAACGTCGGAGGGACCCGATCCGTCCGTCGTAGACGATCACGCCGTCGCGGACCACGCGCGCCCGCGCGTTCCGCACCATCTGACCTTCGAGCACGTAGCAGCCGGCGATGACCCCCACCCGCGGGACCCGGAAGAGGGCACGGACCTCCGCCCGACCGAGCTCGGTCTCTCGCTCCTCGGGCTTCAGCATGCCCGAGAGGGCGCCGCGGATGTCGTCGATCGCGTCGTAGATCACGCGATACAGCCGCACGTCCACGCCTTCGTGCTCCGCCAGGTCGCGGGCCGGAGCGTCGGGGCGGACGTTGAACCCCACGACGATCGCGTTCGAGGCGAGCGCGAGGGAGATGTCGCTCTCGGTGATCGCCCCCGCGGCGCTGCGAATCACGTTCACGCGCACCTCGTCCTGGGGCATCTTCGCGAACGCGTCGAGCAGGGCGCCGATCGAGCCTTGGACGTCGGCCCTGACGATCAGGTTGAGCTCGGGGACCTCGTCCCGCCGAGCCTGTGCCATGAGGTCCTGGAGCGTGGGCGGGCGGGAGGTCACGAGCTCGGCGGCACGCACCTTCGCCTCCCGCTCCTGCGCGATGTGGCGCGCCTCGCGCTCGTCGGCCACCTCCCGGAACTCGTCCCCCGCGTTCGGCGTGGCGGACCAGCCGAGGAGCTGGACGGGCTTGCTGGGCCCGGCCTGCTTCACGGGCCGGCCGTTCTCGTCCAACATGGCCCGCACCTTCGCCCAACTCGTCCCCGACACGAGCGTGTCGGGGACCTCCAGCGTCCCTCGCTGGACCAGCACACTGGCGACCGGGCCGCGGCCCTTGTCCAGGTGCGCCTCCAGCACGGTCCCGCGGGCCCGACCCTCCGGATCCGCCTTCAGCTCCTCGAGGTCCGCGACGAGGAGGACCGTCTCGAGCAGGCTTTCCAGGTTGCTCCGAGCCTTCGCCGAGACGTCCACGAACTCGAACGTGCCGCCCCACTCGCTGGGCACGACGCCAAGCTCCACCATCTGCTGCCGGACACGCGCGGGGTCGGACTCCGGCTTGTCGATCTTGTTGACCGCGACGATGATCGGCACGCCGGCCGCACGGGCATGATCCAACGCCTCGACCGTCTGCGGCTTGACGCCGTCGTCGGCCGCGACCACGAGCACGGCGATGTCGGTCACCTGAGCTCCCCGCGCACGCATCGCCGTGAACGCTTCGTGCCCCGGCGTGTCGATGAAGGTGATCTCGCGGCCGTCGGTATGCACCTGGTAGGCACCGATGTGCTGCGTGATCCCACCGAACTCCTGGGAGACCACGTCGGTCCGGCGGATCGCGTCCAGCAGCAGGGTCTTGCCGTGGTCGACGTGGCCCATCACGGTCACGACCGGAGGGCGAGGCGCGAGGCGGCTCTCGTCGATCTCCTCCTCTTCCTCGACCTCTTCCTCGACGGCCACGATCTCGGCCTCGTAGCCGAGCTCGTGGGCCACGAGGGCGATCGCCTCGTCGGAGAGCGATTGCGTCGCCGCGACCATCTCGCCGACGGACATCAGCACCTTCACGACGTCGGCGGCCGAGCGATCCGTCTTCTCCGCGATCTCCTGCGACGTGGCGCCTCGGACGAGCTTCAGCGTCGGCAACGCCGGTCCGGGCGCGGCGGACGGGGTGGCCGGCCCGGGGGCCGCGGGTGCCGGGGCAGGCGGCGCGACCGGCTCGGGCTCGGGCGCGGATCCCGGCGGAGCCGGCGCGGGCTCCTCGGCGGCTGGGGGCCTCTCGGGCCTCGGCCTCGTCTTCGGCTTCGGGCGCGCCTTGGGGAGCGGTTCCTCCACTGCCTCCTTGAGCTTGGCCTCCGGCACGGCCTTGCCGCCGGATGCACGCAGCCGAGGTACGGCCTGCTCGGGCACGGACGAGGACGCCGTGAGGCCGTCCACCCCCATCTCCCGCAGCGCGGCCAGCAGCTCCTTGCTGGGCACGCCCAGTTCCTTGGCCAGCTCGTGCACCCTCACGCCAACGACTCCCCCTCGATGTCCTCCCTAAGCCTAGCGGCTCCCCGCATGGCCGAGCCCATCCGCAGCGCACGCGACAAGGCGCCGGTCGCGAACGCCGCGTCCACGCAGTCTCGCCGCTGATGCACGTACGCGCCTCTACCCGGGGCATCCCCGGACCGATCTATCCGGACCGAGCCATCGGCGCCCCGCGCGATCCGGAGGAGCGAGCCTTTCCCCGCCTTCCCCCGGCATCCCACGCAGGTGCGCTCGGGCTCCCGCCGCGGGCGCACCGCTCAGGCCTCCGCCGGCTCCTGCTCCTCGGCCACGTCGACTGCTTCATCCCCGGGGTCGGTCGGACCTGGGTCCGACCCTCCGTCACCGATGGCCTCCTCGTCCGCGGGGGGCGGTGGTGAGGAGTCCGGCTGGGCGGTGGTCGCGTCCGGAGCCCGAGCATCGACCGGGGGCGGCGCCGCAGCGGACGGACCCCCGGCGACCCCGGTGTCGGGCTGCGCACGGACGGCGCCGCGGGCCTCGTCGGCTACCTGCGTCTCGCTCTTGATGTCGATCCGCCAGCCGGTCAGCCGCGCGGCGAGCCGAGCGTTCTGCCCCTCCTTGCCGATCGCAAGCGACAGCTGGTAGTCGGGGACGATCACGAGCGCGGTCTGGGTCGCGGGGTCGATCCGCGCCTCCTTCACCTTGGCCGGTTGGAGCGCGTTGGCGACGAAGGTCGCCGCCTCCGAGCTCCACGGAACGACGTCGATCTTCTCGCCACGGAGCTCGGTGACGACGTTCCGCACCCGCGAACCCTTCGGGCCGACACACGCCCCGACCGGGTCGACCGCGGGCTCGTTCGAGCTGACGGCGATCTTCGACCGGTGTCCGGGCTCGCGGGCGACGGCCTTGATCTCGACGATCCCCTCGTGGATCTCTGGCACCTCGAGCTCGAACAACTTCTTCAGCAGGCCCGGATGCGTGCGCGAGACCACGATCTGCGGGCCCTTGGTCCCCTTGCGGACCTCGGTGATGTAGGCCTTGAGCCGCTCGCCGTTGCGGTAGGGCTCGCTCGGGACCTGCTCGGCCTGCGGGAGCAGGGCCTCGACCTTGCCGAGATCGAGCAGCGTGTAGCGGCGCTCGGACTGCTGGACGATGCCGGTGACGATGTCACCCTCGCGGCCGGCGAACTCCTCGTAGGTCATCTCCCGTTCGGCGTCCCGGAGCTTCTGGTAGATCACCTGCTTGGCCGTCTGCGCACCGATCCGTCCCTTGAACTCGTCGGTGACGGCCACCTCCTCCTCGGAGAGGACGCTCGTCTCGGTGACGACCTCGCCCTCCTCCTCCTCGCGCTCCACGTGCTCGAGCTGCTGGATCCACACGCGCAGGTCCCCGGTCTCGGGGTCGATCGTGGCGCGCACGCCGAAGGCCTCCTCGTCCAGCTCCGGGTGCTGCTGCTTCCACCACGACTTGTACGCGGAGGCCATCGCCTCCTCGAGACCCGCGAGGATCGTCTCGAACGCGATCCCCTTCTCGCGCTCCAGCTCCCGGAGCGCCGCGATCATCTCCTGGTTCATCTCAGCTCCCTCCGTGGGCCCCGCCGTCCGAGCCCCAGTGGAAGATGGTGCGGGCCGACGCGACGTCCCCGTATGGGACGCGCAGCTCTCCGCCGGCGGCGGCGATCACGATCGCCTCCGCATCGGCCGAGACCAGCGCGCCCTCGTGGCTCCTGGACCCCGCGACCGGTTCCACCGTCTTCACCTTGACCCGCTGCCCCACGCTGCGCTCGAAGTGTCGGGGCGTCCGGAGCGTCCGCTCCAGCCCCGGAGAGCTCACCTCCAGGGCGTACCCGCGGGGCCCGAAATCCTCCAGGTCGAGCCGTCGCGAAAGCCGCTCGGACGTGTCCGAGATCCTGTCCAGGTCGACCCCGTCCTCCCGGTCCACGGTCACGCGGAGCACCATCCGCCCACCCTCCTTCCGGTAGGTCACCTCCCACAGCTCGAGCCCGGCCGATTCGACCACCGGGCGGACCAGCCCTTCCACGTCCATGCGCTCGTTCCCGAAAAAGAAAGTGGGCGCGAGCCCACTTCTGGTGACGCCGTTGCGTTCGCTTGCTCCGAAGTATACCGGTCGGGCGACTCAGAGCGCGCGTCGCTGGCCGCCGGGACGGTTCCAGTGGTCCCGGGCGCTCATCCGCCGGGCCATCCGCGGATCGTCCCAGCCACGGTGCAGGCGCAGCCCGAGCTCGCGGCAGATCGCCTCGGCAGCGGCCTCCGAAGGCACGACGTCGCGGACCCAGGTCCCTTCGACATCGATCACGACCAGGTCCCAGGTCTCCCGGCCCACGTGCTGGAGCACCGCCTCGGCCTCGGGGTGCATCTTCGCGAAGTCCCGGAGGCGGCCGGCGGCCCGCGCGCTCACGGCGCCTGCTCGAGCAGGCCCAGTGCGGCCGAGGCCGCCTCGGCCAACGGCGCCGTCCGGCGCTCCCCCGTGGCCCGGAGCTTCAGGTCCACCGTCTCCGCCTCCACCCCGCGCCGGCCGACGACGACCTGGACCGGGTACCCGATCAGGTCCGCATCGGCGAACTTCACCCCCGCTGTCTCCTCGCGGTCGTCGATCGCGACACCGACGCCCGACCGCAGCAGGTCGCGGTGGATCCGTTCGGACTCCGCGAGGACGCGCTCGTCGTCCCGGTTCGCGATCACGACGACCACGTCGAACGGGGCGATGACCCTCGGCAACCGGAGCCCAGCCTGGTCGTGGTACTGCTCGACGGCGGCGGCCAGGACGCGGGAGATGCCGATACCGTACGATCCCATCTGGTACGGCCGCTCCGATCCGTCCTCGTCGATGAACCGTGCGCCGAGCGGACCCGAGTAGTTCGTGTGCAGCTGGTAGATGTGGCCGAGGACGATCGCCCGGCCGACGTGGAGCGTCCCGCCGTCCTTCGGGCAGCGGTCGCCCTCGCGGAGGGCCAGGACGTCCTCGAACCGGTCGATCCGGAAGTCACGCGGCGTGTTCACGCCGGTGGCGTGCCGATCGGGCTGGTTCGCCCCCGTCACCCAGTCGGCGCCCCCGCGGACCACGGGGTCGGCGACGATCATGACGTCCTCGCCCATGCCCTGCGGCCCGACGAACCCCTTCACGAACCGGCGCGCTTCGAAGTCGCCGTCTTCGAACCGGGCGACCGGGGTCGGGAAGAAGGCCCGCTCGAGCTTGGCTTCCTCCACCTCGCGATCGCCCGGTACCAGCACCGCGACGGTCATCCCCCCGGCGTCAAACAGCATCGTCTTGAGCATCCGTTCGGGCGGGCACCCCAGGAGCGCCGAGACCGCCTCGATCGTGGAGGCGCCGGGCGTATTCACGACCTCGAGCGGCGCCAGCCCCTCCTGCGTAGCCGGCTCCGGCGGCATCGGTGTGGCCGCCTTCCAGTCGGCCGTGTAGTCGCCGTTCTCGCACTCGACGAAGCGATCCTCGCCCACCTCGGCTCGCGCCATGTACTCGTGGTTGACGCCGCCGCCGATCTGCCCGGGCTCGGCCTCGACGACCACGTAGTCCAGGCCGAGGCGGCCGAAGATACGGATGTAGGCGTCGTACATGACCCGGTAGGAGCGGGCCATCCCCTCCTCGTCGCGGTCGAACGTGTAGGCGTCCTTCATCAGGAACTCGCGCCCTCGCAGCAGCCCGAACCGCGGCCGGAACTCGTCCCGGTACTTCCACTCGATCTGGTACAGGCTCACCGGGAGATCGCGATACGAGGGCAGCTCCGCATCGATGAGCGGGGTCACCACCTCCTCCTGCGTCGGGCCCAGCACCATCTCCCGTCCGTGACGGTCCCTCAGGCGGAACATGGCCTCGCCGTACAGATCGAGGCGGCCCGTCGCCCGCCAGGGCTCAGCCGGAAGGACGATCGGCATCCGGATCTCCTGCGCCCCCGAGGCGTCCATCTCTTCCCGGACGATCCGTTCGATCTTCCGCATCGAACGCAGTCCGAGCGGGAGCGTGGTATAGACCCCGGCCGCCACCTGCCGGATGAACCCCGCCCGCAGCAGGAGACGATGCGAGGCGATCTCCGCCTCGGCGGGGTCCTCCCGCAGGGTGGGCACGAACGCCGTCGAGAGCCTCATCGGGGCCACAGGATATCGGGCGCCGGGGGCGCGGCACCGCCGTTGACGGCCTGGGGGCCAGGTGGGAGCATCGGCCGCACGTGGGCGGCCGCGCGCTCCGCTGGGCCTGGCGCCGGGAGGGGTGACCCGGAGCCTCCGCGCGTCCGCATCGACCGAGCCGAACGGAGCCCCGGGAACCCCCGGGGCTCGTACGTTCCCGGGCCCGTCGCCGAGAGGAGGGAGCCGAGCGGGTGAAGGTGTCGCCGGAGCCGGAAGTGTTCGACGAGCTGTCGAGCCGTCACCCGCTCGTCCCGGTCTGGACGGAGCTGCTCGCCGACGTCTCGACGCCGGTGGGTGTGTTCCCCGCACTCGCGGGCCCGGGTCCCGGCGTGCTGCTCGAGAGCGTCGAGCGCTCCGAGCGCTGGGGCCGGTACTCGTTCGTAGCGGGCGACCCGGCGGCGGTGGTGGTGGCGGACCAGGACGGCCTGCACGTTCAGGACGTCGCCCGCGACCTCGGGTTCTCCGGCTCGCGCCCGAGCGGAGACGCCCGGGTCGATCTCGTCGCGCTCGCCGAGCGCCTCCGCGCGCCGCGGCTCGAGGGCCTGCCGGCCCTCACGGGCGGCCTCGTCGGGTACCTCTCCTACGAGGCCGCGGGGCTACTCGACCGCCTCCCGACCCTGCGACGCGAGGCGACGTGCCCACCGATCGGGATGTTGATCGTCGACCGGGCGGTCGTGTTCGACCACTGGCGGCAGCGGCTCTTCCTCGTGGCCCATGCCCCGGCCGGGGATCGCGCCGCGGGGATCTCGGCCCTCGAGGACCTCTCGGCCCGACTGACCGAGCCGGCCGCCGTCGGCCCTGAGCAGCTCAGTGACGGGTCCGCCGCCGACGGCGGCCGCCCGAACATGCCGGACGAGCGCTTCCGCGAGATCGTCCGCACGATGAAGGAGCATGTGTTCGCGGGCGACATCTACCAGGGTGTTCCGTCGAGGCGGGTGACGTTCCCGTCGACGCGCGGAGGCTTCCCCGTCTATCGGCGCCTGCGCGTCACCAACCCCGCCCCGTACATGTTCTTCGTCCGGGTCCTCGGGCTCGAGCTCGCGGGCTCGTCCCCAGAGCCGCTCGTCCGCGTCGAGGGCCGGACCGTGAGCACGCGCCCCATCGCCGGCACACGCCCGCGTGGGGAGACCGAGACGCGCGACCGCCTGTACGAGCACGAGCTCCTCGCCGACCCGAAGGAGCGCGCCGAGCACGCGATGCTCGTGGACCTGGCGCGGAACGACCTCGGCAGGGTGTGCACGCCGGGCACGGTCCGCCCGACCGAGTTGATGGAGGTCGAGCGGTTCTCGAAGGTGATGCACATCGTGAGCACGGTCGAGGGCGAGCTCGCCGAGGGTCGGCACCCGCTCGACGCGCTCGCGGTGACATTCCCCGCCGGCACCGTCACCGGCGCCCCGAAGCGGCGCGCGATGGAGCTGATCGCCGAGCTCGAGCCCTCCGCCCGCGGCCCCTACGCGGGGGCGGTGGGCTACCTGACGTTCGCCGGAGACCTGGACTTCTGCATCACGATCCGGACCGCGGTGGTGGCCGACGGCCAGGCGCACGTCCAGACGGGAGCCGGGATCGTGGCGGACTCGGACCCGGACGTCGAGCTCGCGGAGACGAAGGCCAAGGCCGCCGCGCTCCTGCCCGCGGTCGTGGAGGCCGAGGAGCTCGCGACGTGATCCTCGTCGTCGACCACTACGACAGCTTCACGTACAACCTCGTGCAGCTGATCGAGAGCCTCGGCCACCGGACCGAGGTCGTGAAGAGCGACGCCGAGCCGGCCGAGGCCCTCGTCGGGCGGCGGCCGGCCGCCGTGGTCCTGTCGCCCGGACCGGGTCGCCCCGAGGACGCGGGGGTCTTCACCGAGCTGCTGCGGATCCTGCCCGCGGAGGCGCCGGTGCTCGGCGTGTGCCTCGGGCACCAGGCGATGGGGATCGTCGCCGGCGGGCACGTCGAGCGTGCCACCCCGGTCCACGGCAAGGCGTCGCTCGTCCATCACGAGGGTACGGGCATCCTGATCGGCCTTCCGAACCCGTTCGAGGCCGCCCGGTACCACTCTCTGGTCGTGACCCGCGAGGACCTGCCCCCGGAGCTGGAGCTCACCGCCTGGAGCGACGACGGGCTCGTGATGGCCACCCAGCACCGGGCCCTCCCGCGGTTCGGCGTGCAGTTCCACCCGGAGTCGATCCTCACCCCCGAGGGCCCGAGGATCGTGCGCAACTTCCTGGAGCTCGCCCCGCGCTAGGCCTCGGCGGGCTCGGCCTCCCGTTCGCGCTCCGCGGCGATCCGCTTCGCCTCCTCGATCAGGCGCTCGACGAACAGGTCCTCGGGGATCTTGTCGATCACCTCGCCCTTGACCACCAGGAACCCCTGGCCTTTGCCGGCGGCGATCCCGAGGTCGGCCTCGCGTGCCTCGCCGGGGCCGTTCACGACGCATCCCATCACCGCGACGCGGATCGGAACCTTCAGCCCCTCGCGCTCGAGAGCCTCGTGGACCTGCTTCGTGAGGCCCAGGACGTCCACCTCGGCGCGACCACAGCTCGGACAGGCCACCAGATCGAGCCCCCGCCTCCGCAGCCCGAGGGACTGCAGGATCCAGGTCCCGACCTTGACCTCCTCCACCGGATCGTCGGTGAGTGAGACCCTGATCGTGTCGCCGATCCCATCGGCGAGCAGCGCGCCGATCCCCACCGCGCTCTTGACGCCGCCCATCGGCATCGGCCCGGCCTCGGTCACCCCGAGGTGCAGCGGATAGTCGCAAGCCGCCGCGAGCTGTCGGTACGCCTCGATCATCACCCGCGGGTTGGAGTGCTTGACCGAGATCTTGATGTCCGTGAATCCCTCGTCCTCCAGGATCCGGGCCTCGTCCAGCGCGCTCTCGACGAGGGCCTCGGCGGTCGGCGCGCCGTGCTTGGCGAGCAGGTCCTTCTCGAGCGAGCCCGCGTTCACCCCGATCCGGATCGGAACGCCCCGGGCCTTGGCCTCGCGCGCGATCAGCCGGACCTTGTCCTGGTACCTGATGTTCCCGGGGTTGATGCGCAGCCCGTGGATCCCTGCCTCGAGCGCGGCCACCGCGTACTTCCACTGGAAGTGGATGTCGGCCACCACCGGGACGGTCGACTTCGCCGCGATCGCGGTCAACGCCTCGGCGTCCTCCCAGTGCGGTATCGCCACCCGCACGATGTCGACGCCGGCGGCTACGAGCGAGGCGATCTGCTGGAGCGTCGCGTTGATGTCCGCGGTCTTCGTCGTCGTCATCGACTGCACGCGGACCGGGGCTTCGCCACCCACGGTGACGTCGCCGACGCGGATCTGCCGAGAGCGTCTGCGCTGCGCGAGCATCTCCGGCCCAGGCTACCGGCTCACCCGCCGAACACGTGGAACACGACCTGGCGCTCCTTCGGCTCGTCCATCTCGAACAGGATCAGCCGCTGCCAGCGCCCGAGCATCGGCTCCCCCCCGGCGACCGGGATCGAGTGCGAGGAGGCCGAGAGCAGCATCGCCTTCACGTGCGAATGGCCGTTCCGCCGCTCGTGCGACTCGTCGAGGTTCTGCGTCCGGCGTGCGAGGTCGTCGTGCGCGTAGTAGAGGTCGTCCGGGACCAGGTGCCGGAGGCGGCTCCGGAAGTCCTCGAGCGCGCCGTCCTCCCACTCGTTGACCAGGAGGGCACAGGTGGTGTGCGGGCAGTACGCGACGACCGCCCCCTCGGTCACGCCGGCGTCCTTGATCGCCCGCTCAAGGTCCTCGGTGAGGTCCAGGTAGGCGTAGCGCTCCGGTGCCGTGACCTCGCTCGTGATCGTGGCGGACTTCACAGGCTCCTCCTCGTCTCGGGGGCGGTCGGTAGCTCGAACGTGAACACGGCGCCCTTGCCGGGCTCGCTCTCGGCCCAGATCCGGCCGCCGTGGGCCTCGACGACCGATCGGGCGATCGCGAGGCCGATCCCGGTCCCACCCTCGTTGCGCGAGCGGGCGGTGTCGACGCGATAGAACCGCTCGAACAGCCGAGGCAGGTGCTCACCCGCGATACCGGGGCCGGTGTCGGCCACCGTCACGTCGACGGCGCCGTCGCGACGGGAGGCCGTCACCTTCACGCGGCCGCCGGGGGGCGTGAAACGCAGCGCGTTGTCGAGCAGGTTGAACAGGACCTGGTGCACGCGTTCGGGATCCGCGCGCAGGGCGGGGAGGTCCGCGGGGACGTCCTCCTCCACCGTCACCCCGCGGCCCGGACGGGCCACGTCGATCTCCGAGAGCACCTGGGTCACGAGCGGGCGGATCTCGACCCGCTCCAGCCGCAGGGGAACGTCGCCCGACTCCAGGCGCGAGAGCTCGAGCAGCTGGTCGACGAGGCGACCGAGCCGCTCGGACTGGGCGAGCATCACTTGGAGCGTTTCGGGATCCGGGTGCTCGACGCCGTCCAGCAGGTTCTCCAGGTGCGCCCGGAGCGCCGAGATCGGCGTCTTCAGCTCGTGCGAGACGTTGGCCACCAGGTCGCGCCGCATCCGCTCCAACCCGGCCAGCTCGCCGCTCATGCGGTTGAACGCCACGGCGAGCTGGCCCACCTCGTCGCGCGAGCCCGTGGAGACGCGCTGGTCGTAGTCCCCCGTCTCCATCCGCCGGGCCGCCCCCGCCATGTCGCGGAGGGGCTGCGTCATCCCTCGCGCGAGCCACCGCGCCACGACCAGCGAGATCGCGGCAGCTACCGCACCGGCCACGAACAACTGCCCCCAGAACTCGGAGAGGAACCGAGTGGAGGCCACCAGGAAGTTGGGCTCCTCGCGGAGCGCGTAGAACATGACGACGGAACCGTCCGGGGCTCGGTTGGGCACCGCCGCGTACTCCACCCCGTTCGCGACCCCGACGTGGACCCCGCCGCCGAACCGCGGAGGTTCCGCGAGCCGGGGGCCGATCCAAGTGAGCTGGCCCGCCTCCAGGCGCGCGAACGACGTCCCGCCGGGCCCCTGCGGCGCCTCGCTCCGGCTCTGCCCTTGGGCGAGCCGGAGCAGCTCGACCAGGTCCGCGTCGCGGAACTCGTTGCGCAGCGCGAACCCGAGGATGAAGTACACGAGGACCACGGTCATCCCGACCGCGAACACGATGACCGAACCCAGCTTGGCGCGGATCGTCGGGAGGCGATCGAGCGGTCGCACGCTCAGAGATCCTCCCGGAACGCATAGCCCACACCGTGGACGGTCCGGATGAAGCGGGGCTCGCCGCCCTCCTCGTCGAGCTTGCGACGGATCCGGGCCACGTGGGAGTCGACCACCCGCCCGCCCGCGTAGTCGCGGTAGCCCCACACGCGATCCATCAGCTGGTCGCGGCTGAGCACCACGCCCGGGTCTCGGGCCAGCTCCAGCAGGATCTCGAACTCGAGCGGGGTGAGCTGCACCTCGCGACCGTCCACGGTAACCTGCCGCCGGGCAGCGTCCACCCGGAGGGTACCGCGGACCAGCGGCTCGGCGGCTGGCGCGGGGCGGATCCGGTCAACGCGCCGCAGGATCGCCTTCACGCGCACCACGAGCTCGCGGAGGCTGAAGGGCTTGGTGAGGTAGTCGTCGGCCCCCACCGCGAAGCCCGCCACCTTGTCCGCCTCGTCGGTCCGGGCGGTCAACATCAGCACCGGGACCCATCGGTCGCGCTGGAGCTCGCGGCACACGTCCAGTCCATCCATGCCGGGCAGCATCAGGTCCAGCACGACGAGGTCGGGGCGCTCGAGGGCGGCGATCCCGAGCGCCTGCGAGCCATCGAACGCGACCAGCACGCGGAACCCCTCGCTCTCGAGCCGCGCGCGCACCGCCTCGGCGATCGCCTCCTCGTCGTCGACGACGAGGACGGTCTGTGGGGTCACGAGCCCATCGTAGCCGCGGCCCGTGGGCGTCCTCCTCGGGCCATGTTGAGAAATCGTGGCGCCGGGTGGGGCCCTCTAGAAAGCCGGGGGTTTGACCAGGTCGACGTACACCACGGCCACCGTGAACAGGATGAAGAAGGCGGCGACGGCGGCCGAGACGGGGATCACCTTCCGCATGTCGACCGGCCGACCCCGGATCCTCTCGATCGCCAGGACCGTGAGGTGACCGCCGTCGAACGGCGGCAACGGGAGGAGGTTCAGCAGCCCCACGAAGACGTTGACCGCCGCGAACAGCCACAGGACGTCCCAGAAGCTCCCCTCGGACGCGATAGTCCCCGCGATGCGGCCCACGCCGACGATGCTGGCCGGGTCCTGGGGAGCGCGCGGGGTCTCGGTGAACACGAGGCGGAACAGGCGCCCGATCCCCTCCGGTCCGAAGACGCGGACCACCCCGCGGGCACTCGCGACGAGGGTATCGCCAACCAGTCGAGCTCCGTCGGCGATCGAGCCGACGACGCCCGCGCGGGCGCGCCGGCCCTCCCCCAGCTCCACGCCGATCCGCGCAACCTGCTCGCCATCGATCTCCGAGAGCACCGGAGTCACGGTCACCGGGAAGCGGCGACCGTCGCGCTCGACCTCGAGCGTGATCGGCTCGTCCACGTGTGCCTGCGTGTACGCGATCAGCTGGTCCACCGATGGCTCGTCGATCGGGCCAACTCCCACCAGACGGTCACCGGCATGTAACCCGGCCTCGGAAGCGGGGGCCGGCGCACCATCCAGCATCGCCGGCACCCGGGTGAGGACGGGGCTCCGGTCGGTCGGCTGTCCGACGAGCCCCAGCCAGGAAGCGAAGAAGACCAGGGCCAGGACGAAGTGGGTCGCCGGGCCTGCAACGATCACGAGCGCCCGTTGCCAGGCCGGCTTGGCCCCGTACGTTCGAGGAAGGTCCTCGGGAGCCACGCGCTCGTACGGGTTCATCCCGGCGATCTTCACGTAGCCCCCAGCCGGGATCCACTTGAAGCCCACCTCCGTCTCCCCGCGTCGGGTGGACCAGATCTTCGGGCCGAAGCCGACGAAGAACTCGGTCACCTTGATCCCGAACGCGCGCGCGACTCCGAAGTGGGCCGCCTCGTGGATCACGATCACGAGGATCAGCGACACGAAGAAGGACAGCTGGCCGAGGGCTCCCACGCCTCCCCCTTCAGCGCGCCTCGATGATCTCGGCGGCGCGACGGCGGGCCCATGCATCCGCCCGCTCGAGGTTCACGACCGAGACCACCGACGAGGGCGCCTCGTGCTCGTCGACGACGGACTGCACCACCTCGACGATGCGCGTGAGGGGGATCTTGCCCTCGAGGAAGGCCATGACCGCGACCTCGTTGGCCGCGCTCATGACCGCGGGGAAGGTGAGCCCGAGCTCCCCGACCCGGTAGCACAGATCGATCGCGGAGAACGCCTCACGGTCGATCGGCTCGAAGGTCAGCCGGCGATCGGTGAGCGGCACGGGCTCGATGCCCGTAGGCAGACGCTCCGGCCAGCCTAGCGCGAGCTGGATGGGGAGCTTCATGTCCGGGAGCGCGAGCTGGGCCGTCATGGAGCCGTCCCGGAACTCGGCGAGGGCGTGGACGATGCCCTCAGGGTGGATCACCACGTGGATCTGGGCGTACTCGATACCGAACAGGTAGTGCGCCTCGATCACCTCGAGACCCTTGTTCATCAACGTCGCCGAGTCGATCGTGATCTTCGGGCCCATCTGCCAGACCGGGTGCGCGAGCGCCTCCTTCACCGAGGCCTTGGCGAGCTCCCCGCGCGTCCAACCCCGGAACGGGCCGCCCGATCCCGTCAGGATCACGCGCTTCACGTCCTCCCGCCGCTCGCCACGAAGGCACTGGGCGAGCGCGGCGTGCTCGGAGTCCACCGGGATCAGACGTTCCGGCTCGCTCTTGATCAGGTCCAGGACCAGCTCGCCGCCGACGACCAAGCTCTCCTTGTTGGCCAGCGCGAGGGTCTTGCCCGCCTGGAGGGTGGCCAGCGTCGGCCCCAACCCCGCCGAGCCCACCAGCGCGTTCAGCACCAGGTCCGCCTCGGTGTCGCGGGCTAGGGTCTCGGCGGCCTCCGGTCCCATCAGGACCTCCACGCCCTGGATGCCGGACAGCCGCTCGCGGAGGTCGATGGCCGCCTCCTCGTCGGCGATCGCCACGTAGGGCGGCAGGAACTCCCGGATCTGCCCGATGAGCAGGTCCTGGTTGGTGCCGGCGGACAGGCCGACCACCTTGAACCGATCGGGGTGACGACGCACGACGTCGAGCGCCTGCGTCCCCACTGACCCCGTCGAGCCGAGGATCACGAGCGTGCGCATCGCAAGCAAGATTACCCCGTGAGACCGTCGAACCGATGGACCGGTCGGGTCCCGCGGGTCACAGCAGGATGAGGCGCAGGAATCACAGCAGGATGAGGCGCAGGAACAGGAAGGCGGCCGGGGCGACGAACAGCACGGAGTCGATCCGATCCAGCACCCCCCCGTGACCGGGGAGGATGCTGCCCATGTCCTTGATGCCCAGATCCCGCTTCAGGAGGCTCTCGGCCAGGTCGCCGAGGGGCGCGAAGATGGCCACGACCACCGCCAGACCGACCGAGCGACCGACGGTATCCAGGACCTCGACGTAGGGCGACACTGCCCCCACGGCTACCGCGACCACCACCAGGGTGGCCCCGATCGCCCCCTCCCACGATTTCTTGGGGCTCACATGGGGGGCCAGCGGGCGGCTACCCCAGAAGTACCCGACCCCGAAGGCCGCGGTGTCGTAGGCGAAGGTGAGCCCGATGACCGCCAGCGTGAGCCCTCGCCCGTTCTCCAGGCTCAGCAGGATCAGGGCATAGGCGGCCAGCATCGGGATGTAGGCCACTCCCAGGACGGTGACGGCCACGTTCGATACGACGTTCCGTCGATGCTGTGCGGGGATCGTCAGGTACCAGAGGAAGATCCCGAACGTGGACAGGCCCATGATCGCCAGGATCGCCGCCTCGCCACGGTAGTAGCCGGCTCCCAGCACGAGCGCCCCGGCCACCAGCCCGAGCGCGGTCGCGGGTTGGTAGTGGCGCTTCTGGAGAGCCCAGTAGAACTCGCCCTGGGCGAACAGGACCACCACCCCGGCCAGCACGGCGAACGGCCCGGAGCCGATCGCGATCGCCCCCGCCGCCAGCCCGGCGAGCACCAGCCCGGTGAGGAAGGCGAGCGGGACGTTCCGGGCCCCCGGGCGTTCGGGCTCGATGCCCACCTCCAGCGCGGTCGGCTCCTGCCAGCTCGGCCCGCCCAAACCCTCGGCGCCGACCCGCACGGGTCGCACGAGCTCGGGCTCCTCCAGCTCCTCCTCCGGCACGGTCTCATCGCCGAGGAGCGCCGCGATCTGGACCTCCTCGGTCTCCGGCGTCCCGGGTTCGACCGAGACCTCCTCGCGCACCGACTCGGCGAAGTGCTCGGCCGCGGCCTCCACCGCCTCCAGGTCGGGCGGCTCCTCCTCCGCGGCCGACCGCACCTCCTCGACCAGCTCGGCGACCGCCTCCTCCTGTCCCTCCTCCTTCGGTGCCGGGAGGTCCACGTATGCGTCGGGCGGGCGTGTGAAGCGCTCCTCGGAGATCTCCTGCGCCCCCTCGACGCCTTCGACCCCTTCGGCGTACCCCTCCGCCTCGGACTCGAACAGGAAGGCGGCCACCCCTTCGCCCTCCTCGACTCCGAGCTCGGGCTCCTCGAGCTCCGCAGACCCCTCGAGCTCGGTGGGCTCCTCGATGCGAGGGGCTTCCGTCTCGCCGGTCGCAGGCCCCTCCTGCTCGGCGGGCTCCAAGCGCTCCACGCGGACATCGGGCTCGAACGGCTCGGCCTCCTCCGGCTCCCCGGCGGTCTCCGGGGACGGCTGGGCCGTCTCGTCGGGCGGCTCGGTCTCCGCTCCGCCCTCCGGCCCGCGCGGGGCTTCCCGCGGCGGGAGGGTCTCGGGCTCCGGGGTCTCGGGCCAGTCGACGTCGCGGATCGGGGCGAAGAACTTGTCGAGGTCCTCGAACAGGTCCTCGCCCTCGTTGCGACCCTCGTCTTCGGCCACTAGATCTCCTTCAGCTCCTGCTCCTTGTGCGCGATGATCTCGTCGATCTCGGCCACGTGCCGATCGGTGAGCTTCTGGAGCTCTTTCTCCGACCTGACCAGGTCATCTTCCGAGATACCGCCTTCCCGCTCAAGTCGCTCGAGCTCGTCCTTGGAGTGCCGTCGGACGTTCCGCACGGCGATGCGCCCTTCTTCTCCCCGGTGATGGACGAGCTTGATGAGCTCCTTGCGTCGCTCCTCGGTCAGCGGCGGGAACCCGAGGCGGATCACGTTCCCGTCGTTGCCGGGCGTGATCCCCAGATCGCTCGCCATGAGCGCGCGTTCCATCGCCGAGATCGCGTTCTTGTCGTAGGGCTGGATCACCAGCGTGCGCGGCTCGGGCACGGAGAAGGACGCGAGCTGCTGGATGGGCACCTGCGTCCCGTAGTAGTCGACCACGATCCGAGAGAGCAGCGCCGGCGTGGCACGTCCCGTACGGATCCCGGCCAGCTCGTCCTTGAGCACGGCGACCGCCTTGCCCATCTTGTCGGTGGCCCCCGCGAGCGTGGATCCGACCGTCACCGCGCACCCCCGTGGACCAGGGTGCCGATCGGCTCTCCCAGGACGGCTCGGCGGATGTTCCCCTCCCGTCGGAGATCGAAGACGATGATCGGGAGCTCGTTCTCCATGCAGAGGCTGATCGCAGTGGCGTCCATCACCTGGTAGCCCTCCCGCAACACGTCGAGGTACTCGATCGACTCGAAACGTCGGGCCTCGGGGTCGACGTTCGGGTCCGCTGTGTACACCCCGTCGACCTTGGTCCCCTTCAGAACCGCCTGGGCCCCGATCTCCAGGGCTCGTTGCGCCGCCGTGGTGTCCGTGGAGAAGTACGGGGCGCCGATGCCGGCCGCGAAGAGCACCACCCGTCCCTTCTCGAGATGGCGCTTAGCTCGGAGCGGGATGTAGGGCTCCGCGATCTGGGCCATGTGGATCGCGGTCTGCACCCGGGTGGGGACGTGCACCTTCTCCAACGCGTCCTGCAGCGCAAGGGCGTTCATCACCGTGGCGAGCATCCCCATGTAGTCGGCCCGTGCCCGATCGATCTGCGGGGCCTGTCGACCGCGGAAGATGTTGCCGCCGCCGACGACCACCGCCGGCTGCACCCCCAGATCGACCACATCGGCCAGCTCGCGCGCGACCAGACCCGTGGCATCGGTCGAGATGCCGTACCCGGTGTCTGCCGGGGAGAAGGCGTCGCCGGAGAGCTTCAGTAGGACCCGGTGGTAGATCGGGCGATCGGACCCCCGCGCCGGTTCGCCCTCCGTCATCCCCGGGCCCACCCCCTCACTCGTCCTCCTCGCCAAGCTTGTACCGGACGAACCGTCGGACGGCAACCTTCTCCCCGACCTTGGCCGAGACCTCGTCGAGCAACCGCTGGATGGTCTTCGAGTCGTCCTTCACGAAGGGCTGATCCAGCAAGACGGACTGCTCGTAGAAGGCGTTCATCTTGCCCGCCACGATCCTGGGCACGACCGGGTCGGGTTTGCCCATCTCCCTGGCCTGCACCTCGTAGATCTGGCGCTCGCCCTCCAGGATGTCGGCCGGGATCTCCTCACGCGTGACGTACCGCGGTGCCGACGGGCTCGCGACGTGCAGGGCGATGTCCTTGGCGAGCCGCCGGAACTCATCCGTGTTGGCCACGAAGTCCGTTTCGCAGTTGACCTCCACGAGCGCACCGACGGTGTTGTTGAAGTGGATGTAGGACTCGATCAGTCCCTGGTTGGCGACCCGGCCCGCGCGCTTGGCCGCCGAAGCGATGCCCTTCTGGCGCAGCAGGTCGAACGCCTTGTCGATGTCGCCGTCCGCTTCCTGGAGGGCGCGCTTGCAGTCCATCATCCCGGCTCCGGACATGTCGCGGAGCCGCTTGATCGTCTCAGGCGTGACGTCGGCCACGTTCGTTCACTCCCGGGTCGGTTCGGTCGGGGTCTCGGCGGTCGGGGTCTCGGCGGTCGGGGGCTCGGGCTCGGGTCCCGGCTCGTTCGGGACCTTCGCGGGTGCCGTGCTCGGGGCACCGGTGGTCGTGGGGTCGGGCTCTGGTTCGGGCTCGATCTCCGGTCCGGTCGCCCGGGTCACGATCGCCTCCCGCCCTTCCTGACGTCCCTCGACGAGCGCGTCCGCGACGATCCGGGTCACCAGCGAGATCGCTCGGATCGCATCGTCGTTCCCCGGGATCACGTAGTCGACCTCGTCCGGATCGCAGTTGGTGTCTACGATCGCGATCACCGGGAGGCCGAGCTTCCTGGCCTCGCTCACCGCGATGTGCTCCTTCTTGGTGTCGATCACGTAGACGGCGTCTGGGAGGCGCTCCAGGTTCTGCATCCCGCCCAGGTTGCGCTCGAGCTTCGCCTTCTCGTGGCGGAGGCGGATCGCCTCCTTCTTCGGCAGGAAGTCGAAGGCCCCGGTGCGCTCCATCTCCCGGAGCTCCCTCATCCTGAGGAGGCGGCGGGAGACCGTCTGGAAGTTGGTCAACATCCCCCCGAGCCAGCGGGTGATGACGTAAGGCATCCCGGAGCGCTCGGCGTGCTCCTCGATGACCTCCTGTGCCTGCTTCTTCGTGCCCACGAACAGGACGACCCCGTTGCGCCGTCCCAGATCGCGGACGAAGCGGTAGGTCTCCTCGAGCCCCGTGAGCGTCTTCTCGAGGTCGATGATGTAGATGCCGGAACGTTCCCCGTACAGGAACCGGCCCATCTTCGGGTTCCAGCGCCGCGTCTGGTGCCCGAAGTGGACGCCTGCCTCGAGGAGCTCCCGCCTGGTGACGATGGCCACCTGCGTCCTCCTTCCGGTTGTCCCTCCGCGCGGTTCGTCCCGTCCGCGGCCCGGGACCCGGGACCCCGCGAACGGTCCCCACGCGTGCGTGCTCGGCGCCTCGCGACGCCGGCGCCCGGAGTCTAGCAGCGGCGAATCGGCCCGGCCGGTGTGACTACGTGCGAGAGCGGCGCCGAGCGGACGCGGGCGGGGCCGGTCGGCGTCGCCGGACCGGCTCCTCGGGAACCGAGGGTTCGGCCACGATCCACCGGTACGCGAAGGTTGCCATGAACCCGATGTGCACCACGTTGACCGCGAACAGGAAGACCCAGGTTCCGAAGGTCGGGTTGGCGGTGATGTCCGTCCCGCCCGGAGAGAACCCGATCACGATCGGGAGCGCCAGGAAGAAGTACAGCGAGCAGAGCAGGAGGTGACGCCCGCCCGGCATCATCGCGGCGCGAGCGGACCGACGGATCGTGTCCATCACCGTCCGCCCCTCGCGCACGGCGGCCGTCGGCGCGAACCCGAGGAAGAACAGCCCCGCGACGAGGCTCGCCACGAAGCCCAGGAACCCGATCCCGGGGCCGAGCACCGGGAACACGATGTTCCCGAACACGATGATGCTGAACGAGAACAGCTGCACCATCAGCACCGTAGGGAAGGCCCGCACGCTCTGGATGACGCCGGAGCGATCGATGCTTCCCTCCTCGAGGGCTTGCACGATCAGCCCCGCGAGGATGGTGTAAACGACGGTCCGCACGGCCAGCGCGGCCAGCGTGAAGATCAGGAAGCTGGTCCCGATCCCGTACAGGCTCGCGCCGGTGCCCAGGTCGAAGTAGGTGGAGATCGGAGGCATCGCCAGCGCGTCCACCATCCGGCTCGGCGCGCCCTCGAAGCCGAGGGCCAGCAGCCCGAGCCAGGTGAGCAACACGGTCGCGAGCACCCCCCCCAGCAGGATCGGCTGAACCGAGACTGCCAGGAACCCTCGCCCGAGCGAGCGCATCACCGGGGGGAGCGGCGAGCCCCCGGCGCCGAACAGCACCCCGCCGAACGGGCCGCGGCGTCGCGCGGGCTCGGGCGCCTCCTCCCGGGGGGGCGCCGACGCGGCCGGCGGCGGCGCGGCACGTTGCGCCCGGGCCTTCCGCTTGCGTGCCTTCTTCCCGCTCATCCGTCCCCACCGGGCTCGACCCCGTCGTCGCGGTCCTCATCGGCCTCGAACGCGTCCCCGAACCGCCGCCGGGCGAGCGCGGCGGGCACGAACGCCACCACGGACACCGCGAGCGCCGCCAGGGCTGCCCGCGCCAGCGCCGCGCCGGCATCGAACTCGGTCGGCGACGGGAGGTCGAGCAGGGCTCCCTCCGGATCGTGCTCGAACGCGATCAGCCCGGCCTCGCGACCCCCCTTCACCGCGATCACCGCGTCGGGCGACAACGCGATCGTGCCGATCAGGCCCGGCGCGGCCTCGCTCTCCCACAGGAGCCTGCCGGTCTCCATCCCCACCGCCACCAGTCGACCGTCGTTCAGGCCGAGGAGCACCACATCGCCCGAACGGACGGGAGAGCTCCGAAGGACCAGGTCGTTGAACTGGTACCCCCACCGTCGGTCGCCGGCGCCGGCATCCAGCCGATACAGCCCGCCCCCGACGTCTGCGAGGAGGATCTGCCCTCCCGCGGCCGCGGGTGCCGAGGCGGGCGAGAACAGCGAGAGCCCCAGGGACGCCCATCGCTCCTCGCCGTCGGCCGCGTCGAGCATCCGGACCAGACGGTCGGCGGTCCCCACCACCACCCCGCCCTCCAGCGCGGCCGGCCCGGAGATGGTGGTCGATCCGACCTGGGGGGCGACGCGCCATGCGCGCTCCCCGTCTGATGCCGTGAGCGCCGTGATCTGGACGTTCCTCTCGTCGGCGTGGCGGGAGATGACGTAGACGAGCCCATCGGCCACCGCGATCGGCAGGTCGGCGCGCCCACCGACCTCCGCGGTCCACCGCTCGACGCCGTCCTCGATCGCCACGGCGTGCACGATGCCGGCCTGGTCCCCCACGTACGCGACCCCCGCCTGGATCGTGACCCCGCTGCGGGAGGTGGCGCCGAGCGGGAGACGCCAGCGCTCGCTCCGATCCTCCAGACCCAGGGCGACCAGGTCGCTCGCCGCTTCCCCCTCGCGGTCTGCCCCCTCCTGCGGGGTGGGAGACGGCGACGCGCCCGCGTCGCCCTCGCTCGGCGGGCCCTCGAGGTAGAGCAGGATAGGGGCGCCGCCTACTTCGTCCAGCGCGGGGAGGGACAGCGGTCCGCCGTCACGGGATACCTCCCACGAGATCCGACCGGACGCCACCTCGACCCCGTAGACGGCCCCCCTGCCGACCGCGATCGCCACGTCGTCGACGATCACCGCGCCGGTCAGCGACGTCCCATCCGGCGCCGGGAACGTCCAGCGAATCCGGTAGGGGGGCTCGGGCCCGTCCTCGAGCACCCCGGGATGCCCCGGACCCCCCTGGAACTGCGACCAGGGAGCCGTCACCTGCGCGATCGCTCCCGACACCCACAGCAGGGTCACGGCCAAGGCCGCGACCCAGACTGCGGTGAGCGTGCGGGACGATCTCGGTGACAGGTGGACCTTCCCCGGTTCGGAGCCCGCACATCCTACTCGCCGCGGGGCTCGCGACGTCGGCTCAGGCGGCCAGTGGCGCCAACCGCACGAAGCTCGATACGGAGATCGGCCCGAGGAACCCCAGGGGGTCGACGTAGGCTTCGTCCAGGCGAACGCCCAGATGGAGGTGCGGGACGGTCGAACCGGCATGCCCCGGCCCGGTGGAACGGATCGGCGAGCCCCGGGGCACCACGTCCCCCTTCCGGATCGAGATCGCCGAGAGCCACGAGTACGTGCTCGAGAGCCCGCCTCCGTGGTCGAGGGTCACGAACAGTGAGCCGCCGACCGGGCCGGCGAAGGAGACGACACCGGCCTCGGGGGCGAGCACGGGGGTCCCGATCGGCACGGCGATGTCGATCCCACGATGCCCCGACCCGTAAGGGGTCTCCGGCGGGTCGAAGGTGCGGATGACCGGGCCGACCACGGGCCATCGCCATCCGCCGACCGCCGCGGTCGCCCCGGTCGCCGCCACCCCACCGGGCGCGGTGAGCCCACCGGGCGCGGTGAGCCCGCCGGGCGCGGTCCAGAGGCCGACGATGAGGGGGAGGATCGCGAGCAACGTCACGGCTCCTCCTGGGGATCGGGTCCGACGAGGCTAGCGTGCCCCCCTCGTCGGCGCAGTGATCCCAGTCACACCGTGGTCGGAGGCGATCGGTGAGGTCACTCAACCTCCTGGAACTGATTCCGGAGCTGGCCCACGGCCTTCGTGTGGATCTGGCAGACGCGGGACTCCGTCACCCCGAGGACCTCCCCGATCTCCGCCAGCGTGAGCCCCTCGAAGTAGTACAGCGTGACGACGATCTTCTCCCGCTCGGACAAGGAGTTGATCGCGGCGGCGAGGAGCCCCCGCGTCTCCTGGCCTTCGAGACCGGTCGTTGGATCGGTGCTCCGATCGGCCAGCGTGTCCAGGAGCGAGATCTGCTCGCCTCGGTCCGACCCGACCGACAGCAGCTCGTCCAGCGCGAGCACCGACACGAACGATATCTGGCTGATCACGTCGTGGAGCTCGGGCAGCGACACGCCCAGTCGCTCGGCCACCTCGAGCTCGGTCGGTGCGCGCTTCAGCATCGACTCCAGATCCGCGTACGCCTTCTCGATCTCGCGCGCCTTGAAGCGGACCGATCGGGGAACCCAGTCCATCGCGCGAAGCTCGTCGATGATCGCGCCCTTGATCCGCGGGATCGCGTAGGTCTCGAACTTGTTCCCGCGGGCCGGCTCGAACTTCTCGATCGCGTCGATCAGGCCGAACATCCCGTACGAGACCAGATCCGAGTGCTCGACGCTAGCCGGCAGACCGGTGGCCACGCGGCTCGCCACGTACTTCACCAACGGGGCGTAGTGGAGGATGAGGCGTTCGCGGGCGGTCGGGGCCCCCGTCTCCTTGAATTCGTCCCAGATCGTGGTGACCTCGTCGCGCTCGGACTCGACGATGGCGGCTGGAGCCCGCGAGGAGCTCTCGTGCGGGCGCCTGGCCTTGGCGGTGGAGCGCCTGGCGGCGGCCTTGCCGCGCTTGGAAGAGGCGCCGGTCTCCGACGGTCTCGGGGCCTTCGCCATCAGGCCCTCGGGTGGCTCCGCCGGTACGCGTCGAACAGCCGGGAGCGGCTCACGTGCGTGTACCGCTGCGTGGTAGCCACGCTCGCGTGTCCGAGGAGCTCCTGTACCGCTCTGATGTCGGCACCCCCCTCCAACAGGTGTGTGGCGAACGAGTGCCGGAGCGTGTGTGGGGTGACCCGCCGCCCCGACGACGTGCGTCCGTATCGTCCCACAAGGCGGTGGATGTCGCGCACGCCAAGGGGGCCGCCTCGACGGTTGAGGAACACCCACCGATCCGACGCCGCTCCGGCGAGCGCCGGTCGTCCCCGCTCGAGCCACCGGGCGAGCGCGTCCACCGCGGGGTCGGACAGGGGCAATTCGCGCTCTTTGGAGCCTTTGCCGACCACCAGGACCCGTCCTCGCTCCACGTCGAGGCGCTCCAGGGTCAGACCGGCAGCCTCGCTGACGCGCAGACCCGAGCCGTACAGGAGCTCGAGCACGGCACGGTCCCGCAGGGCGACGGCCCGCCCGCGCACGTCCGACCCTATGGGGATCGGCGCCTCCACGATCGCGGCGGCCTCAGCCGGACGGAGCACGTTCGGCAGGCGCGAGCGCACCTTCGGCCGCCCGAGCATCGCCGAGGGATCGCCGTCGACCGCTCCTCGGCTCGCGGCCCAGCGGTAGAAGGTGTGGATCGAACCCACCCGACGGGCGATCGAGGCGCGGGCGTACCCGAGGGTCGTGAGCTGGGCCAGGAACCGGCGGAGATCGTGCAGCTCGGCCCGACGGAGCGTCCGACGTCCCCGCGCGAGGAAGGTCGCCAGCTGCACCAGATCGCGTCGATAGGCCTCCACCGTGGAGCGGGCCAGGTGTCGTTCGTGCGCCAGATGGTCGACGAACCCCTCGACCAGGGCGAGGTCCGACGGGCGGAGGGCGTGGAGGTCAGGCATCGGAGATCGCCCCCTTCTACCAACCCCGGCGGACCCCTTCAAGCTCCTTGGCGCCACGGGTACGATGCGCCGATGGACGTCGACCTGCTCGTCACCCCGGGGCTCGGGGACAACAGCTTCCTGCTCACCTCGGGCGACGAGGCGGCCGCGATCGATCCGCAGCGGGACGTGGCGCGGCTGCTGGACGCGGCCGTGGCGCGAGGGGCGCGGATCCGGTACGCGATCGAGACCCACGTCCACAACGATTACGTTTCGGGCGCGGCCGAGCTCCGTGACGCGACGGGCGCCGAGATCGTCGGACCAGCCCGCGCGGGCTACGCATACGCGTTCCGCCCCCTCGACGACGGGGACGAGCTGGGGATCGGGGATATTCGGCTCGCGGCGGCTGCCACGCCCGGTCACACGCCGGAGCACACCTCGTACCTGCTGCGACGGAACGGCGACCCGGTAGCGCTGTTCTCGGGCGGGAGCCTGATCGTGGGGAGCGCAGGTCGGACCGACCTCCTGGGCCCCGAGCGGACCAGAGAGCTGACCCGGGCCCAGTACCGGACGATGCTGCGTCTGCGGGAGCTCCCCGACGAGGTCTCCCTCCTGCCGACCCACGGGGCGGGCAGCTTCTGTTCGACCGGCCCCCCCGGCGACGACCGAACCTCGTCGCTGGGGCGGGAGCGGCGCTCGAACCCGGCGCTCGCCGACCTGGACGAGGAGGCGTTCCTCCGTCAGCAGCTGTCTGGCCTGGTCGCCTACCCGGACTACTACGCCCACATGGCGCCGATCAACCGGGCGGGCCCGCACGTCTACGGCGAGGTCCCGATCCCCCCTCCGCTCTCCCCGGAGCGGGTGGCTCGTCTGCTCGCGACCGGTGCCTGGCTCGTGGACGTGCGGGACGGGTCCACGTTCGCCGCTGCCCATCTGCCGGCGTCGCTCAACGTCCCACTGGAGGCCTCGTTCGGCTCCTACGTCGGGTGGCTCGTGCCGTTCGGCTCGCCCATCGTCCTGCTCGTCCCCGACCGCGGCGCCCTCGTCGAGGCCGCCACGCAGCTGTTCCGGATCGGGTACGAAAGCCTCGAGGGGCACCTCGAGGGCGGCCTCGAGGCCTGGATCGCCGACGGGCGTGGCACGGCCTCGTACCCGACGGTGGAGGTCGACGGCCTCCTCGACGAGCTCGCACGGGGGGACGCCGGCGATGTGGTGGACGTCCGGCAGCGCATCGAATGGGACGCCGGGCACCTCGAAGGATCCCGCCACGTCTTCGTCGGCGACCTTCCCGATCGGCTCCACGACTTCGACGGCGAGACCCGGAGCACGTTCGTCTGCGCGAGCGGATACCGATCCTCGATGGCCGCGAGCCTGCTCGACCGGGCGGGGGTGCCCGTGCGCATCGTGGCTCGGGCCGGAGTCCCGAGCGCGTTGAAACGGCTCACACGCTCGGCCTGAAAGGCTACGTCGGGCCGGTCGACCCGGCCTTGAGCGTGCACTCGTAGCGTCCGCCGAGGCTGCGCACGAACCCGCGCAGCTCCAGACCCATCAGGATCGCGACGGCCTCGGGGGTCGAGGTGCCGATCGCACCGGCCACCCGTTCGGGGAGGGTGGGACCTTCGAGGTGTCGGAGAACCTCGCGCTCTCGGGCTGCCAGATCCGCACGCTCGGCCGCCGTCTCGGCCCGGACGGCGAGCCCGAGATCATGCAGGAGGTCCTCCATGCCTCGGATCATCCGCGCGCCGTCGCGGATCAGCTGGAGGGGGACGCACGCGAGCGGGTTGTTCACCGCCCCGGGGACCGCGAACACGTCCCGTCCGAACTCCATCGCGTGTTCGGCCGTGATCATCGAACCGCTCTGCTCCGCCCCCTCGACGACCACGGCAGCTCCCGCCAGCCCGGCGACGATCCGGTTCCGGGCTGGGAACCGCCGGGCCTCCGGGGGGGTGCCAGGGGCGAACTCGCTCACGAGCGCGCCGCTGGCACGGATCCGATCGAGCAGGGGGCCGCTCGGGTATGGCACGTCGATCCCACACCCCAGCACAGCCAGCGTCCGCCCGCCCGCGTCGAGCGTCCCGGCGTGCGCCGCGGCGTCGATCCCACGGGCGGCCCCGGAGACGACCGTGACCCCCGCCAGGCCCAGACCCCGGCCGATCTCGCGGGCTGTCTCCCGGCCGAGCGGCGAGCAGCCACGAGCGCCCACCACGGCCACGGCACGCGTGGGATCGGGGAGCTCACCGCCCGACACGTAGAGGAGCGCAGGCGGGTCGGGGACGTGTTCGAGCTGAGGTGGGTACTCCGCGCTCCCCCACGCCACGAGCCTCGCCCCTGCGGCGGTCGCGGCGGCGCGGATGTAGTCCGGGTCCAACGCCCGGGCGGTTCGCCGGTCGCTCGGACCACCCGCCCTGCCCGCTCGGATCTCCGCCAGCACGGCCGAGGCCGGCCCGACCCGCGCCGCCACCTCCATGAGCTGTGCGGGCGTGATGCCCGGGAGCCCCGACAGGACCAACAGCGCCTGCAGCTCATCCCGCCCGTCGGCGTACCCGCCCGGCCAGCGGTGTCGCTCCCGCCTGGCCGCCCCTTCAGCCTGCACGCGGGAGACCCTCCGCCGACGGGTCCGTCCGGTAGGCGAGCGCCTCGCTCACCTGCTCCGGGCCCACCTCGTCGACACCCGCGAGGTCGGCGATCGTTCGGGCGACCTTCAGCGCGCGATCGAACCCCCGACCGGTCAGCCCGTACGCGTCGACCGCGCGCCCCAGGACCTGGCGCGCGGCCGCCGTGATCCGGGCCTCACGGCGCGCGAGCGGGCCCGGCAATTGCGCGTTGCAGGGGACCCCGAGGGCCCCGAAACGCCGCCGCTGGCGCTCCCTGGCCATCTCCACCCGTTCGCGGATCCGAGCGGAAGGCTCTCCGGCGCTCTCCCCGAGGAGCTCTCGTTTCGACAGCCGCGGCACCACCAATCGGATATCGATCCGGTCCAGGAGCGGCCCGGACAGCTTGGCCCGGTGGGCCTGGAGCCGATGCTCCGGACAGCGGCACTGGCGTTGCGGGTCCCCGTGGAACCCGCACGGACAGGGGTTGGCCGCCGCCACCAGGGTGAACCGGGCGGGGAAATCCACGGCACCGGCGATCCGCGTGACCACGACCCGGCCGTCCTCCAGCGGTTGCCGCAGCCCTTCGAGGGCGTCCCGCCGGAACTCGTTCAGCTCGTCGAGGAACAGGATCCCGTGGTGCGCGAGCGAGGCTTCGCCGGGACGGAGGATCGAGCTGCCTCCGCCGAGCAGCCCGGGCAGCGAGACCGAATGGTGGGGCGAGCGGAACGGGCGTTGCGTGATGAGGCCACGATCGTCCAGCAGCCCGGCCACCGAGTGGAGCTGGGTGACCTCGAGCGCCTCTTCCCGCGAGAGCGTCGGCAGGACCGTGGCCAGACGACGAGCGAGCATCGTCTTCCCCGCCCCGGGGGCGCCGACCATCAGCACGTTGTGGCCGCCGGCGGCCGCCACCTCCAGCGCCCGCCGGGCCTGAGCCTGTCCCCGGACCTCCGCGAAGTCGACGACGGTCCGCTCGTCGTCCCTACGGGGCGACGACCGAGGGTGCTCGGGCTGCCACGTGCCCCGGAAGAAGCGCACGACATCGGCGAGCGTGGATGCCGGCACCACCCGGATCCCCTCGACGAGCGCCGCCTCGGCACCGTTGGGGGCGGGGACCACCACCCCGTCGAGCCCCTCCCGAGCGGCGGCGATGGCGACCGAGAGGACCCCCGAGGTCGAGACGAGGGTGCCCTCGAGGGAGAGCTCCCCGGTGAACGCCCAACAGGCCAGATCGGTGCCGCGCACCTGTCCCGAGGCCGCGAGCACGCCCATCGCCACGGCCAGATCCAGCCCCGGCCCTTCCTTGCGGACGTTCCCCGGTACCAGGTTGACGACGATGCGCCGCGGCGGCCACTCGAGCCCGGCCCGCTCGACCGCCGGCCGGATGCGCTCCCTCGCGTCCAGGACCGCGGCGCCCGGGAGCCCCGTCATCGTCAGAGAGGGCAGGCCGCGTCCGATCGAGGCCTCGACGGTCACGATGTGACCGCGGACCCC
>CAZXFA010000021.1:0-2706 GCA_964640085.1 uncultured Actinomycetes bacterium
GTGCCCCCGGCAGGAATCGAACCTGCGACACGCGGTTTAGGAAACCGCTGCTCTATCCACTGAGCTACGAGGGCTCGCGGATAGTCTCGCAGGTGGTGGGCGTCGTTTCCGCTTGATGGACAACTTGCGGCGCTGGGTCCTTCGTCGCACGATGCCGAGATGGCGCCTGAACCGCGGTCACCTGGAGCGGCGAGAGCACCGTCGCCTACGAAGTGGTGGGAGAAGGTCCCGTCGATCTCGTGTACATGCCGGGGTGCGTCCACAACCTGGAGCTTGCCTGGGAGAACCACCTGCTGGCGCGGTTCCTGAAGCGCCTGGCCTCGTTCTCGCGCCTGATCGTGATCGACCGGCGGGGTGGCGGCCTCTCGGACCGGCTCTCGCCCGAGGACCCACCGAGCGACGCCCGCCGACCGCTCGGTCAGGCGAAGGGCTACGAGCCGCGGCGACCGGCACAGTGTGTCGCGGAAGCCGCGGTCTGCCGGACCTCGTATCCGCCCTTGGGATGGTCGAGATCCTCGCCCGCCTCGAAGCTGACAAGATGTCTGACGCGCCGGCTGTCATGCTCCAACGATCCGGCGCTCTTCATCCACGGAGATGCCCACGTGAGTCCGGATGACCACTTGCCCGAAGACTTCTCTTGCGATGACTTCATGGCGGCGCTCGACGTGGTCGATACCCCCGACGACGTCGATCTGCCGACGGACTGGGACGGCTGCGTCCTCGTCGCCACGATGCCCGTGACGGAGATCGCGGCAACCGTGTCGAAGCTGGAGCAGGCCGGGATACAGGCCCACTCCGAGCTGCCTGAGGGCGAGGAGATCGGCCGAGGCGAGACCGGTTCGGTGTTCGTTCCCTTCGCCGACCTCGGTCGCGCTCGCGAGGTGCTCAGGCTCAAGGCCTAGCGAAGAGGGGAGGTGATGGCCCGCCGCCCGTCCCTCCTCGCTGACGCCAACGAGCCAGGTCGAAGAACCGCGGCTGGTTGACCCGTGTCGGTCAACATCCTTTCGGCGGAGGACGCAGCCGGCTCGGATCGCGTTCCAGCGAGAAGGGAGTCGTGGGGTCCCTCGACGTGCCACGGTCAGCGGCAGATACCTTGCCTGGTACAGTGATCGTGACGGGCGATCGCCCGTGGTTCGCGCCGAACGACATCCGATGGCGCCTCGTCATCGCTCGTCATTCCCACGGATCGAGGAACGAGCGAGAGGAGACCCTTGGACGTCACCGTCCCAACCTTCGAGTCGACGTACTTCTGCCCCATCTGCGGCATCGCGCTGCATAAGTCGGACTTCGAGAGGCCATCGGGGGAGTACTTCTGCCCCTACTGCTGCTCGCAGCAGACCCCCGCGCTCGCGAAGGGGCGCGCGGGCTGGGGTTCCCCGGACTAGGGGACGAGGATGCGGAAGCACAGACCCGTCCGTCCCGTCCAGGGGAGCACGATCGCGACCTTCCCCCGCGAACGTGTCTGCGCGGTTCCGGGGTGTTCCACGCTGCTATCCATCTACAACCCCTCGCGGTCCTGCTGGGTGCACGACGTCCGCGGTGTGGGGCCCCGCATCTCGCCGACCCGAGACTAGACGCCGCGACCAAGAGGCGGGCGAAGTGGACGCCCTTCCCGGGCGCAGGAGCTGGCAAGCGGCTGCGGATCCAACGCTCCAGGTCACCGCTGTGGACGATGCCGAGGACCAGCACGACCCGGTCCTCGTCGATGACGTCGTACATGATCCGGTGGTCGCCGACCCGCAGACGATGGAGCGAGTCCCGGGGCCCCTGGATGGTCTTGACGGCCCTGTCTCCGATGCGCCCGGGTTCCGTCGCACCCGACGCGAGCTTCTCCAGGGCGCGCTCGATCCGCCTCCAGACGTCGGGAGGTGGCCTCTTGAACGCGCGGACGGCCGCCGGCGACGTCTCGACGAGGTACGCGCTCAGGTCAGATCGCCCAGGCTCGTCGTGCGCCCCTTCGCGTACGCCGCACGAGCCTGTCGGCGCATGCGTACGTACTCGTCAGCGTTGGAGAGGACGAGATCCCCCCTCATCGATCGGCAGGAGGACCGCTGCCGGCCGGCCGCGTTTGGTCACCACGTATGCGGCGCCAGCCTCCACGTCTTCGATGACCGCGGAGGCGGTCGCCTTGAGCTCCTTCACACCGATCTCAGCCATGCGTTCATCTCCTCTGTGACCACCTAAGTGGTCACTCACCAGCGTTCGGGTCGGACGTGCGGGTGGCGCCCGCCGTCAGATCGCAGGCGGACGTTCCGCCTCACTCCGAGCCCAGCCGGAAGGGCCAGACGTCGTAGATCTCGGGCTCGCGGTCCCCATCGATACGGAACCTCGTCGAGAAGCTCAGCTGCATGGTCCGGTGCATGAACGGACCCCGACTCCCACACTCGGGGCAGGAGTTCGTGTCCGGGCGTGTGACGCGTCGCGGGCCAGGAGAGCAGCACGAAGTGCACGGTCGGGAGGTGCGCCGCTCCACCGTAGGGGTCACCGCTGACGCGAACGAGCGTTCGGCCTTCGAGGACCGCGCCCGTTGGAAACGGAGTGACAAGATCGCTCCTTCCCGCTTGACGGCCTCCCGTGGCGACCCGTATGGTTCGCGACGAGGAGCGGCTGGGGCCTTCGGGTTCCGGCCGTTCCTCACGTCTGAGGGTGGGTTGGTTCCCCTCGCCTCGAGGTCCCTGCTCACCCCTTGCTGCGCGACCAGCGAGC
>CAZXFA010000021.1:2806-46274 GCA_964640085.1 uncultured Actinomycetes bacterium
GCGGAACGCGGCCGCTCGCTCTTGGGGGCTCAAGTCCGTTTCCTGGTGGACGGGCCGCACGGCAACAGATCCATTCGACCGTGCCGCCGGGGATGGTCGGCCGCGCCTGCCGGGGAGGCTCCCCTTGTCCTCACCTGCACGGCGCTGCCGTCCTGGCCGGGCGACGAGGAGGCGGTGATCATGGACGGGCCGTGGACGCCGTGCGCGTGCCGGGAGCCCGGGGGCTAGGCGCTCGGACTAGCCCTCAGCACGCCTGAGCTTCCACCCAAGGGATATCGGAACGCCCCCTGAAGACTGGAGGGCGTGAGCGAGATATCACCTGAAGCCCACGCTCCCGACTGGTGGGCCGACATGGGTTCCCGCCAGGGCTATGCTCATCGGCCCCGTGAAGCCGGTTCCGTTCGGTGAGGTCCCCGGCAGTTGAGCCGCTATCCCACACGTCGAGTGACCCGCACCCCGCTCCGCCCAGCGCGTAGACCTGACGGCTCAAGGCGTCTCGTTACCGAAGCGGGCCTGTCTCGTCACCAAGCAAGACCAGACGCAGATCCTGACATGGCCCATCGGGGTCTTGGCCAACCCCGACGAGGGCGGGGTCGTCGAAGAGGTGGTGGGACCCTCCCGACCGACTGCCCGACCGATCCTTCGAGCTCGAGGATAAGCCCAGCGGTCAGCCCCTCTACACGAACGGCGAGAGACCGGCTGGCCCCCAACGATCGGGAGGCTCGAACGGATCCGAGCCGACGCCTCGGGCCCAGAGCGTGAAATCGAACGCAAGCGTCGACGTTCACGTGGGATCTGAACCGGGATCGCCTCCCTGCCTCGCCTGTCGACGGCGGGCTGCGCGTGCGGTACGTTCCTCGTCATGTCATCGACCCCCGGCTTCGCACGCGGATGGCCCTTTGCAGGCGGGGGGCGAGGCCGCGGGATGTCACGCGAGGAGCGTGCCGGCCGCGAGGCCGCGCTCCGACGGGCGCCGCTCTTCGCCGACCTGCCGGCCCGGGTCATCCGTGCGATCGCCGATGTGACCATGGTGAAGCGCTATCCCGCCGGGCGGGAGATCGTACGGGAAGGCGTCCGCGGATCATCGTTCTTCGTGGTCCTCGAGGGGCGAGCGCGGGCCAAACGGCGGGATCGAACGCTCGGGAGGATCGGTCCCGGTGAGTTCTTCGGGGAGATCTCGCTGTTGGATCCCGGACCTCGCACGGCAACGGTCGTAGCCGAAACGCCGCTCGTCTGTCTCGACCTCGCCGGTGCGGACTTCCGGGAGTTGCTGGCGAGGGACGTCCGGCTCGCGCTTCGGATCCTCCGGGGGCTCGCGCGCCGGGTGCGCGAGGGCGACTAGCCTGGACCGGCCATCGGCCTGGAGATCGCCCACCCGATGGACCATCGGCGATCCAGGGACGTTCCCCCACGTACGATCGAACTCGAGATGTCGATCCTGACCGAGGATCTCCATCTGCGCGACGCGCTCGGTGCGGTCTCGCGCGAGGGAGCGGCCCACGTCCCCAAGGTCCTCGACGAGCGGTTCCGTGCCCGGCTCCGGCGCGAGGTGGACGCCGGGCCGTTCGAGAACATGAGTGGCTCCTACGGGAAGGTTCGGATGGAGATCGACGGGTACGACGTCGCGGCCCCGATGCGGGGCTTCCCCCTCATGAAGGAGCTGGCCGATGCCCTCGGGGAGGCCGTGAGGTCCTCGGGGGGAAGGATCCGCGGGCTCGCCACGTGGAGGCCGAACGAGATCGGGGTGACGCGCTACCGTCCCGGCTCCCTGGGCATCACGCCCCATCTGGACGGGAAGTGGTACCGGCGGCTCGTGGCCGTCGTGACCGTCTACGGACGCGCGCGCTTCGCGATCTGCCGGACGCGGGCGGGGGAGGTCCTCGCCGAGTGGCGGCCGGGGCCGGGGGACCTCGTGTTGATGCGTGCCCCCGGGCTCGGCTGGGTCCGCGACGGCCGTCCGTTCCACCTCGCCGAAGGGCCGACGCGCGGCATGCGATGCTCGCTCGGGATCCGCATGGCGGTTGCAGGCCCGACGTAGCGCGGTTCGGGTCAGACGCTGCCGAGCAGGACGCCGAGGCCGAGGATCAGGGCGACCGAGACCGCGACCAGCGCGAACCGTCGGTCGCCCTCGATCGCGAACCCGACGGCCAGCGCGACCACCCGGGCGAGGGGCGCCGCCACCAGGAGCGCGATCCCCGCCGCCATGAACCCGGTCGGTCGGCCGTCGAGCAGCAAGCGCGGTACATCCCCCAGCGCCACCGGGTGCGAAGCGAGCCGCCCCTCGACGATGGCGAGGACCAGACCGATCGCCATCAGCAGCACGCCGGTCACCAGGCCCGCCCGCAGGAGGAGGGCCACGGGGCCCCTCGTGGCGCGGTCGATGTCGTCGCTACGGCCCATGACCTTCACTGCCCGTACCAGATCCCGAGGCCCTTCAGCCCCATCTGCACCGCGGCGACGACGAGCAGGACGGCGAGCATCCATGCGAGCGTCCGGACGGACGTGCGGGACTGGAGCCTCGTCCCGACGACCGCGCCCACGACGACGCCGAGCGCGACGGGGGCGGCCAGGAGGGGCTCGAGGAAGCCCCGTCCGGCGTAGATGGACAGGCTCGCCGCCGCCGTCACGCCGATCATGAAGTTGCTCGTGGCGGCGGCGACCTTCAGGGGGATCCCCATGCCGAGATGCATCGCGGGCACCTTGAGGAACCCGCCCCCCACGCCCAGCAAGCCGCTCACCCCGCCCGCGGCGAACGAGACAGCAAGGCCGACGGGCAGCCGGTGCGCCTCGTACGCGACCGCTCGCCCTTCGGCCTCGTCGAGGTAGACGCCGGCGAGCCTGCTCCGGACCTCGCCGCCGGTCCCGGCGGGCCTGGCCTCTTGCAGGGCGACGTGGACGCGGGACGGCGCCTCGACCGTCCCACGGCGGACGAGCGATCCAGCCGCGAGGAGCGTCACCGCCGCGAAGGCCCCAGCGAGGATCCGCTCGGAGAGGAACGCGGCCGAGAGACCACCTCCGATCGCTCCCAGCGTGGTCGCGAGCTCGAGCGTCATCGCGAGGCGCATGTTCGTCAGCCCCCGGGCGACGTAGACGCTGGCGGCCGTGTTCGATGTGGCCACCACGGCGACCAGGCCGGCCGCCACCGCCACCCGCACCGGGACGTCGAACCCCAGGACGAGGGCCGGGATCAGGAGCAGCCCTCCACCGATCCCGGTCATCGCCCCGATCCCGCCGGCGACGCCGCCGACCGCGAGCAGCAGCACGAGCGTTCCAGCCCCGAGCGTCATGCCGCTCAGTTCAGCACGGAGCGGGGATCGGGGTCATGCCGACGACGGTGGAAGCGTCCCTGGATCCGAGGGGATCGATCACCGGCGGTGCCGCCGCGGTGGTCACCATGACCCCGTCCACGTCCGGACCTCCTCGGACGCCCGCGCATCGTGGCCGTGCCGCGATCCTGACCCGGGGACACGTCGGGCTCCTGGACCCGCCGATAGACTCCCGCGCACCGGGTCCGACGCGAGGGGTGATCGTGGCGCTCGAGGTTCCCTGCCCCAACTGCGGCCCGAGGCCGTTCACCGAGTTCGCGTTCGGCGGGGAGCTCCGACCGATCGACGCCCCCGACCCCGAGCGGGACTTCGAGCGCGTCTACCTGCCCCGCAACGCGCCCGGCCCGCAGGAGGAGCGCTGGTACCACGCGCTGGGGTGCCGCCGGTGGTTCACCGTCACCCGCGACCAGACGGCGAACCGGTTCGCGCCGTGAGCGGCGTGATCGACCTCGAGGGGCGGCGGATCCCGTTCGTCGAGACCGACACCGTCGCATCGGCGCTGTTCCGCGCCGGCGTGCGTACGTTCACGCGTTCGCTGAAGCTCCACCGGCGGCGCGGGCTCCTGTGCCTGATGGGCGACTGCCCGAACTGTCTGGTGACGGTGGACCGCGTCCCGGGGATCCGCTCATGCACGACGCCCTGCGGGGACGGGATGCACGTCCGGCGCGAGACCGGCTGGCCCTCGACCGAGCGCGACCTGCTCCACGTGACGGACAAGCTCCACCGGCTCATGCCGGTGGGCTTCTACTCGAAGACCTTCATCCGCCCACGGTGGGCCTGGACGGCGGCCGAGCGAGTGATCCGGCGGGCTACCGGCGTTGGCCGCCTGCCGCTCGGCCTCCCGGTCGAACGGAAGGTCTCGCGCACGGCGCACACCGACGTCCTCGTGGTCGGGGCCGGGGCGTCGGGGCTGGGGGCGGCACGCGATGCAGCCCGAGCGGGGGAGCGGGTCCTGCTCTGCGAGGAGGCGAGGATCGGTGCGGCGATGGCGCCGGGCTCCGACCTGGAACGCGTCCGCGTGCTCGAGGGCGAGGTCCGTGCGCTGGCGAACGTCGACGTCCTCGAGCGCTACGCGGCGCTCGGCCTGTACGAGGGCCCCCTCGTCCCGCTCGCCTCCGGGGACGAGCTGGTGCACGTCCGGCCCCGGCGCGTGGTGGTGGCGACCGGGGCGACCGAGGTCCCCGGCGTGTTCCCGGGCAGCGACCTGCCCGGCGTGTGGCTCGGGCGCGGCGCGGCCCGGATGGCCGGTGTGCACGGTGTGCGCCCGGGCGAGGTCGCGGTGGTCGAGGCGAGGACCGCCGAGGGTCTCCGGCACGTCGAGACGCTCAGGGCGACGGGGGTGCGGATCGCGCGGCTCGTCGTGCCTCCGGACCTGGCCGACGCCGTGCCGGACGGCGTCGACCGCGTGGTCAGCGGCGAGGTGGTGGCGGCCGACGGTCGCCGTGCGGTCGAGGCCGCGGTGTTGCGGCTCGACGACGGTCGGCGGTTCCGCGTCCGGTGCGACGCGCTGGTGCTCTCGCTCGGCCTCTCGCCCCGGGACGGCCTGCTGCGGATGGCCGGCGACGAGCCGGTCGAGGCGGTGGGTGACGCGGCGGGCGAGGGCGACCCGCTCCCGGCGCTCGGCCACGGCGTGGCGTGCCTCTGCGAGGACGTGTCCTCTGGCGACCTGGAGCAGGCGTGGCGCGAGGGCTTCCGCTCGGCCGAGATCCTCAAGCGCTACACGACCGCGACGATGGGCCCGTGCCGAGGGGCGATGTGCGGGCGGTACCTCGTCGCGTTCGCCGGCGCTCGAGCGCCGGACGCAGCCTTCGCGGCGGCGAAGGCACCCGGGGAGGCACTCGCCGCGGCCCGGCCGACGGCCCGCCCTCCGCTGCGGCCGGTCGCGCTCGGCACGCTCGCGGCGGCGGTGCACGAGACGGCCGACAAGCGCACCTCGCTGCACGGCCTGCACGTCGCGGCCGGCGCTCGCCTGGACCGCTCGGGCGGGTGGTTGCGACCCTTCCGCTACGGGGACGCGCGCGCCGAGATCCGGGCCGTGCGCCAGCGCGTGAGCCCGATGGACGTGGGGACCCTCGGGAAGTTCCTCGTCGCCGGGCGCGACGCCGCGACGTTGCTCGAGCGCGTGTTCCCCTGCCGCGTGCAGGACCTCGCGCCGGGCCGCGCACGGTACCTGCTCGCGCTCGACGAGGCGGGGTACGTGATGGACGACGGGATGCTGCTTGCGCTGGAGGACGGGGCGTTCCTGATCACCTCGACCTCGGGCGGCGCGCCGCGGATGGAGGCGTGGCTCAGGAACTGGATCGACCGTCTCGAGCTCCACGCGCACCTGGTCGACCGGACGGCGCAGCTCGGCGCGGTCAACGTGGCCGGCCCGCGAGCCCGGGACCTCCTCGAGCGGCTCACCGACGACGACCTGAGCGCCGACGCGATCCCGTACCCCGGCCACGCCGAGATCACGGTGGCCGGCGTGCCCTGCCGCGCGATCCGGACCGGGTTCGTCGGCGAGCTCGCGTTCGAGCTGCACCACCCGCGCTCGCGCGGCCCCGAGCTCTGGGAGGCGCTGGGGCGCGAGGGGCGCGCGTTCGACCTGCTGCCGCACGGGCTCGACGCGCTCGAGGTGCTCCGCCTGGAGAAGGGGCACGTCTACCTGGGGCAGGACACGCTGCCCGACGACACGCCGGTCAAGCTCGGCTTCGGATGGGCCGTGGCGATGGACAAGCCGTGGTTCGTGGGCAAGATGGCGCTCGAGCGCATGGCGGCGCTCCCGCTCGAGCGCAGGCTGGTCGGGCTCGAGATCAGCGGTGCCTACCCGGACGCGTTCGAGCTGCGCGGGACGCCGCTCGTCGTGGACGGTCGCGTCGTCGGCCGGATGACGTCCGCGGGCCGCTCAGAGGCGCTCGGCCGCGACATCGGGCTCGGGTGGGTCCGCGCGGTCGACGGCGAATTCCCCGAGGAGCTGCGCGCCGGCCGGGCGACCGCGCGCGTGGTCCCGACCCCCTTCTACGACCCGGAGGGGGTGCGCATGCGTGGTTGAGTTCCGCGAAGCAGCTCTCCGCGTGACCGGCGTGTTCGCCTCGTCCGAGGCCTGTGATCGGCTCCCGGAGGCGTACCGGATCGCGCCCGACGAGGTGATGGTGATCGGCGAACCGCCGGTCGAGCTCGAGACGTCCGTCCGGCAGATCGACCCCGACGCGCTCGTGCTGGATGTCTCCGACGGCTGGAGCCTGCTCGAGCTCGGGGGCCCGGACGCGCGCGAGGCGTTCGCGCGGATCTCCGAGCTCGAGCTGCCCGGGCGCGGGTTCATCCAGGGTGAGGTGACCGGGGTCGGCGTCCGCGTGCTCGCCGAGGGCGACCGGCTGCGCCTGCTCGTCCCCGCGATGTGGACCGACCACGTGCGCGAACGCATCCGGGCCGACGCCGCGGAGCTGCTGCGGTGAGCGGGCTCTTCCGGCCGAAGGGGTTCCTGAAGCGCCACGACGTGGAGCCGCGCTACGACGTCGTCGTCGTAGGAGGCGGCGTGAACGGGCTCTCGCTCGCCTACCACCTCGCGCGGTACAAGGGGATCAGCGACGTCGCGGTGCTCGAGCGGCGGTACCTGGGGTTCGGCGCGTCCGGCCGGAACACGCAGGTGATCCGCGCGACATACAACACGCCCGAGACCGTCCCGCTGTACAAGCGCAGCCTCGAGATGTACCGGACGCTCTCGCGGGAGCTGGACTTCAACGTGCAGTTCAGCACGCAGGGCAACCTCGACCTCTGCCACACCCAGGACTCGCTCCAGGTCGAGCGGGAGAAGGTCCTGCTCCACCGCGAGTACGGCGTGGACACCGAGATCCTGACGCCCGAGCGGATCCTCGAGGTCTGCCCGCACGTCGACCTGTCCGGCGGGGGCGAGCTGCCGATCGTGGGCGCGTCGCACCACCCGCCGGGCGCGTTCGCCCGGCACGACTCGGTGGTGTGGGCATACGCGACCGCCGCGCAGCGGCACGGGGTGCATGTGCACGAGGGCGTGGCCGTGACCGGGGTCGACGTCCGGGACGGTCGGTGCGTCGGGGTCCGGACGACGGCCGGCCCGATCTCGGCTGGGCGGGTGGTCTCGGCGGTCGCCGGATGGAGCTCGGAGCTCGCGGCGATGGCCGGCGTGCGGCTGCCGATCGTGACCATGTCGCTCCAGGCCTTCGTCACCGAGCCGTACCGGCACGTGCTCGACGGGCTCGTCTCCTCGATGGACCTGTACGTGTACGCGTCGCAGACCGCGCGCGGCGAGATCCTGATCGGCGCGGAGGTCCTTCCGTACTCGACCTACTCGACGCGGTCGACGTTCGGGTTCCTGTGCGAGGCCTCCAAGCGCGCGGTCCAGCTGCTGCCGTTCCTGGCGAACGCGCGCGCGATGCGCCAATGGGCCGGCCTGTGCGACATGACGCCCGACTCGTCCCCGATCCTCGGCGAGTCCGAGGTCCCGGGGTTCTTCCTGATGTCCGGCATGGGGACGTGGGGGTTCAAGGGCGCGCCGGCGTTCGGGCAGACGATGGCCGAGCTGCTCGCCACCGGCCGGATCCCCGAGCTGATCCGCCCGTTCGCCCCCACGCGGTTCCGCGAGGACCGGATGGTGCCCGACGCGGCCTCCGCGGGTACGCACTGAGCCGACTTGCGCGAACCGCGGGGATGCGGTTCCCTGCGAGGATGGAGGACCCATCCGAGCGCCTGTTACACGCGATCGAGGACTGCGAGCAGGTGGCCGAGGCGGTCACGCCCGACGAGGCGGCGCGCACCTTCGACGAGGCCGCGCTCCAGGTCTTCTGGCAACGGTGGCCGCACGTGAGCTCGTGGGCCGGAGCGCTCTGGCGGCAGCTGAACGCGGACCTCGCCGAGCCCGCGACCCCGGTCGCGGAGTCCGGGTCGATCGACATCGGCGGCGAAGGGGGCTGACCACCCGGAGGAGCGTTGGATGCCGACGCTGAAGGAGATCATGAGCCAGGACGTCCTGACGAGCCCGGCGGACGCGCCGGTCTCCGGGGTGGCTGCGTCGATGCTGAAGGCCCGTGTGGGCTCGGCCGTCGTGATGGACGGCGCGTACCTGGTGGGCGTGTTCACCGAGCGGGACGTCGTGCGCGCGGCGGCGTCGGGGTCCGACCTCACGTCCTCGCCGGTCTCCGAGTGGATGACGCCGGACCCCGTCACCGCGAGCCCCGACCTCGACGCCGAGGAGGCCGCGGAGATCATGATGAGCCAGGGGTTCCGGCACCTCCCGGTCGTGGACGGCACGGACCTCGTCGGGATCGCCAGCCTCCGGGACATCCTCCGGACGCGGATCCGCCGCCGCACCGGGTGACCGGCTCACCGCGTCGCTTGCCGGCTGGTGCCATCATGGAGGGCGGGTGAGGTCCATGGCGGCCGTCGACCAGGCGCATCCGACCAGGTACTGGACCCGCCTCCCGGACGGGCGGGTCCGCTGCGACGTGTGCCCGCGCGCCTGCGCGCTGCACGAGGGCCAGCGCGGGTTCTGCTTCGTCCGCGCGCGGCAGGGCGACGAGATCGGGCTCACCACGTACGGGCGCTCGAGCGGGTTCTGCGTCGACCCGATCGAGAAAAAGCCGCTGGACCACTTCCTGCCCGGGACCTCGGTCCTGTCCTTCGGCACGGCGGGGTGCAACCTCGGATGCCGGTTCTGCCAGAACTGGGACATCTCCAAGTCGCGCGAGATCGACACGCTGGCTGACACGGCCACCCCCGAGGGGATCGCGGAGGCCGCCGAACGGCTCGGCTGTCGGAGCGTCGCGTTCACCTACAACGACCCCGTGATCTTCTTCGAGTACGCGGTCGACGTCGCCGACGCGTGCCGCGAGCGGGGGATCGAGGCGGTCGCCGTGACCGCCGGCTACATCTCGCGGGAGCCGCGCCGAGACTTCTACGCCCACATGGACGCCGCGAACGTCGACCTGAAGGCGTTCACCGAGGACTTCTACCACCGGGTCTGCCTCGGGCACCTCGCGCCCGTCCTCGAGACGCTCGAGTACCTGAAGCACGAGACCGACGTGTGGTTCGAGATCACCAACCTGCTGATCCCCGGCGAGAACGACTCGGACGGGGAGATCGACGCGATGACCCGGTGGGTCGTCGAGCACCTCGGGCCCGACGTACCGATGCACTTCACGGCGTTCCACCCCGACTTCAAGATGCTGGACCATCCGCCGACCCCGCCCGAGACCCTCACCCGTGCCCGGCGGATCGCGCTCGCGAACGGCGTTCGCTATGCGTACACGGGGAACGTCCACGATGCGGAGGGCCAGAGCACGTACTGCCACGCGTGCGGTGCGGTGCTGATCGAACGCGACTGGTACGCGCTCGGCGCCTGGAACCTGACGCCGGAGGGGCGGTGCGGGGCGTGCGGCGCGCCATGCGCCGGCGTCTTCGAGGGGGAGCCCGGCCGCTGGGGGCCGCGGCGACTGCCGGTCCGTCTGTCGGTGCCGTGATCGTCCGGCCCCCGGCCGCCGCGGGGACCTTCTACCCGGCCGATCCGCGGGAGCTCGTCCCGACCGTCGATGCGATGCTCGCCTCGGCGCGGGGCGACGGGGAGACGCCGGTCGCGGTCGTGGCGCCGCATGCCGGGTACGTCTACTCGGGTCCGATCGCGGCGAGCGCGTACGCGCTGCTGCGCGGCACGGAGGTTGAGCGGGTCGCGATCCTTGGGCCGGCGCACTTCGTCCCGCTCCGCGGCTGCGCCGTGCCCGCCTCCGAAGCTTGGGCGACCCCGCTCGGCGAAGTGGCGATCGACGCCGGGCTCCGGGAGGTCGCCGAGGTCGCGGTCGAGGATGAGCCGTTCGGGCCCGAGCACTCGCTCGAGGTCCACCTCCCGTTCCTCCAGCGGGTGCTGCCGAAGGGCTTCTCGGTGCTGCCGGTCGCGGTCGGCGCGTGCCCGCCGGCCGAGGTCGCCGACGTGATCGGTCGCCTGCCGTCCGACGCGTTCGTCGTGGTGAGCACCGACCTCAGCCACTACCACGACGACGGGACAGCCAAGCGGCTCGATCGGCGGACGGCCGACGCGATCCTCGCGCTCGATCCCCATGCGATCGGACCCGAGGACGCGTGCGGCGCGTTCGCGCTGCGGGGCCTGGTCGAGCACGCGCGGCGCGGCGAGCTGCAGGCCGAGCTGCTCGACCTACGGACCTCGGCCGACACGGCGGGTGACCCGCGTCGGGTAGTCGGGTACGGGGCGTTCGCGTTCCGCCCGGCGCGCTGACTCAGGCGCCCTCGTCCGGCGGCGGCGGTCCCTCTCCCGGTGCCCGCGGTCCCTCGTCGGGCGGGCGCTCTGTGGCGATCGCCCTGCGGATCTCTTCGCCCGCCTCGGCCAGCGTCACGCCCACCGCGTCCCCGAGCGCCTTGACCGCCTTGGTCAGATCCTGCTTGACCTCCGGGTCGCGGATCGTGTCGCCGAGGGCGGTGAAGGCGCGGTTCAGCTGCTCGGTGAGGCCCTTCGCCGCCTCCTCCACCTCCTGCTGCGTCTGCTCGCCGGCCTTGCGGTAGCGCTCGGCGGCGAGCTGGCCCCAGGAGGAGAAGCGCTCGCCAACGTCGTCCCATGCCTGCTTCGCACGATCCATCGCGTTCCCGAGTCTACGGCCCCGTCGCGCTGCGGCGTGAGCCTCGGCGCATGGACGTTGACAGGCAAGTAGCGACTTGCCTATAGCGTGGATCGTGGGCGATGTGTATCGGGCGCTCGCCGACCCGACGAGGAGGGCGATCCTCGACGAGCTCACGGAGAGGGACGGGCAGACGCTGTTCGAGATCTGCACCCGACTCTCGACGAAGCACGGACTCGGGTCGTCGCGGCAGGCGATCTCTCAGCACCTCGACGTCTTGGAGTCGACGGGGCTCGTCAGGACCAGGAGGGAGGGCAGGTACAAGTTCCACTACCTCGACACGAAGCCGCTCGAGTCGATCGCGGAGCGGTGGGGGCCTGGGAGGAGGAAGAGATGAGGATCTACATCACTTCGGTGCTCGTGGACGAGCAGGAGAAGGCGCTGCGCTTCTACACGGACGTCCTCGGATTCGTGAAGAAGACCGACTTCCCCATGGGCGAGGCGCGCTGGCTCACCGTGGTCTCGCCCGAGGACCCGGAGGGCACCCAGCTGCTCCTCGAGCCCGACTCGCATCCGGCGGCCGGGCCGTTCAAGGGATCCCTGGCAGCGGATGGGATCCCGGCCACCTCGTTCGCGGTCGATGACGTGACCGCGGAGTTCGAGCGGCTGCGGGGGATCGGCGTCCGGTTCACGCAGGAGCCGCTCGAGATGGGCGGCGTGACGACGGCCGTGTTCGATGACACGTGCGGCAACCTGATCCAGATAGCGAAGGCGTAGGTCGCCCAGCGCGGGGCGGAGTCGGTCCGGGCGAGCTGCGTCCCTGGGACCTTCCGAGCCCGGGTCCCTCATGCCCGGCCGAGCGCTCGGGCCATCGCCGCGATGTCCTCCGGCGTGGTGCCGCAGCACCCGCCGATCAACGAGGCCCCGGCCCCCCGCCACTCGGTCGGGCGGAGCAGCGGGCGGGCGTCCTGCCGAGGCGGGTCCATCCAGGCCTTGCGCACCGGATCCCAGAACGCGCCGCGGTTCGGGTAACAGACCACCGGCCGCTCGGTCCGTGCCGCAGCGATCTCGACCAGGCTGGTCACGTGGATCGGGGAGGTGCAGTTCACGCCGACCGCGACCACCGACGGCGCCGACGTCGCCACCGCCACCGCCTCCTCGAACGGCGTGCCGTCGCACGTGTGCGCGCCATCGCGGCAGCTGAAGCTCACCCACGCCGGCACCTCGGGAACCCGCTCGAGCGCGCGCACGAGGGCCCGCGCCTCGACGATGGAGGGGATCGTCTCCACCGCGAACACGTCCGGCCCGGCCGCCGCGAGCGCCTCCAGCCGTGGCTGGTGGAACGCCACGAGCTCGTCCTCGTCCCGGTCGTAGTCGCCTGTGTACTCGGCGCCGTTGCCGAGCACCGCGCCGTACGGACCGACCGAGGCCGCGACCAGGCGCGCTCCACCGCCGAAGCCCTCCGCGGCCTCGCGGGCGATCTCCACGCTCCGACGCAGGAGCCTCGTCGCACCCTCCCGGTCGAACCCTCGGTCCGCCAGGCCCTCGAAGCTCGCCTGGTAGCTCGCGGAGATCGCCACCTCGGCCCCGGCGCCGAAGTACGATCGATGGACCTCGCGGATCAGGCCTGGGTCCTCGACGAGGGCCTTGGCCGACCAGAGCGGGTCGCGCAGGTCGGCGCCACGACGCTCGAGCTCGGTGGCCAGGCCGCCGTCGAGCACCACCGCGCCGCGCTCGTCAAGGAGGGTCGCGATCGGGTCGGCGGTCACGGCGGCAGCTTACGCGCCGTTGACCGGAACGGTTTCACCGGAGAGGATGCATCGGACCCACGGAGGGGAGGCGCGGCATGCTAGCGACCGACACGTACGTGATCGTGCTCAGGATCCTGCATGTGATGGGCGGGATCGCGTGGGGCGGGGCGATCTTCGTGTTCGTGTTCTTCCTCCAGCCGACCGCGAGCGTACTGGGTCCCGCGGCCGGTCCGTTCATGGGGGAGCTGCTCGGCAAGCGGAAGATCGTGAACGTGGTCCTGTGGATCGCGGCCACGACGATCGTCGCCGGCCTCTTGCTGTACTGGGAGGACTGGCGGCAGTTCACGAGCTTCGGCGACTTCGTCGGCGGCGCGTTCGGGCTGTGGCTCACGATCGGCGCGGTCTCGGCGATCGTCGCGTTCCTGATCGGGCTGTTCGGGACCAAGCCGACGATCGACCGGGTGCTGACGCTCGGGGCCCAGATCGCAGCGGCGGGCGAGTCCCCTCCGCCCGAGCGCGTGGCCCAGCTCCAGGCCCTCCAGGCGCGTGGCCGGACGCTGGCGTTGACCAACTTCGCGTTCGTCGCGATCGCGGCCTTCGCGATGTCCACCGCCCGCTACTGGTAGGAGGGCCCGAGGTACGCTCGGATGCATGACGACCGTCTACGACCTCACGCTCGCCGAGCTCATCGAACGATTCGCCGCCTGGGGTGAGCCCCCCTTCCGGGCCAAGCAGGTGCACCGGCAGCTCTGGCTCCGGGCCGTGCCGTACGAGCGGATGTTCGACGTGCCGAAGCTCGTCCGGGAGCGTCTGGCCGCCGAGCTGCCGGTGGGCCTCGAGGTGCTCGAGGAGCGCGTGGCTGACCGCGGCGCCACGCGCAAGGCGCTGCTACGCCTGGGCGGGAAGCATGTGATCGAGACCGTCCTGATGGGCTACCGCGACCGGGTAACGGTGTGCGCCTCCACCCAATCGGGGTGCGCGATGGATTGCGGGTTCTGCGCCACGGGCCAGATGGGGCTCCAGGGGAACCTGACCGCCGGTGAGATCGTGGCGCAGGTCGTGTGGGGTCGGCGCGAGGCGCCGCAGCTGCCGCGCTCGACGCCGCGGCGCCTCACGAACGTGGTGTTCATGGGGATGGGGGAGCCGCTCGCGAACGAGCGGCACACGTTCGGCGCGTTGGCGCGGCTCACCGATCCGGACGGGATGGGGATCGGTGACCGTCACGTCACGGTCTCGACGGTCGGCGTCGTGCCCGGGATCCGACGGCTGGCCGAAGCCTTCCCGCAGGTGCGGCTGGCGGTGAGCTTGCACGCGGCGACCGACGAGCTGCGGAGCGAGCTCGTCCCGGCCAATCGCCTGTGGCCGCTCGGCGAGGTCGAGGAGGCGGTGGCGGACTGGCGGGCTCGCACGAAGCACCGCCCCTCGATCGAGTGGGCGATGATCGATCGGACGAACGACGCGGACGAGCAGGCGGAGCTCCTGGCGCCGATCGCGCTCCGTCTGCGCGCGCACGTGAACCTGATCCCGCTGAACCCGACGCCGGGATGGCCATCGCAGCCGAGCCCTCCGGAGCGGATCGGGGTGTTCGCCTCGATCCTCGAGGACGCCGGGGTCACCGTGACGATCCGCGGCACGCGCGGACGGGGGATCGAGGCGGCGTGCGGGCAGCTCAGCGTGGAGCACGCGGGCGCGGCGGAGGCCCCAGCGACCCGTTGACCGAGAGCGTCCTCGCGAGGAACCGGGCCAACCGGGGTCTCGGAGCGCAGGGGTACAGTCGGACGGTGCAGGCTCAACGGAACCATCGGACGCTGGCGCTCGCCGCCTCCGTAGGCTCCTTCCTCTCCGTGGCCACGGTGACGGCCTCGCCCGGCTCGCCGTTCACGCCGGTGCTCCCGGAGGGCGCCCGGCCAGCCGGACCGTTCCGATGGCTCGCGGAGCTCGTCGGGCTCGACGCGATCCACGGGAACGCGTTCGCGGCGATCGGGGTGATCGCGGCCGCGGGCGCGGCGGCCGCCTTCCTCCTCCTGCTGCGCGAGGCCTGGCGCGGGACGATCCGACCCGGCTCGATCCTGGTGCTCGCCGTCGCCTTCCACCTGGGCCTGCTGCTGCTCCCGCTCCTGTTCTCCCGCGACGTCTACTCGTACGCGTTCTACGGGAAGATCGCCGCGACCTACCACGCGAACCCGTACGTGGCGACCCCCGCCGACTTCCCGAACGACGCGCTGGCCGCGTTCGTCGGCCCGAAGTGGTTCGACACGCCCGCCGTCTACGGGCCGCTCTGGACCCAGATCTCGGGGCTGGTTGTGCGGGCGGTCGACACGATCACCGGCCAGATCGTGGCGTTCCGGCTCATCGCGATCGCGGCGAGCCTCGGCACGCTCGCGGTGGTCTCGCGCCTGGTCCGCCGCGTTCGCCCCGAACGCGAGGCCTTCGCCCTCGCGCTCGTCGGCGCGAACCCCCTCGTCCTGTTCCAGTCCGTCGGGAGCGGCCACAACGACCTGCTCGTCGCGCTCGGCGTCGCCGGGGCGCTCGCGCTCCTGTTCGCACGCCGCGAGCTGCTCGCCGCCGCCGCCCTGACGCTCGCCACCCTCGTGAAGGCCCCGGCGGCCATCCCGCTGCTGCTCCTGGTGGTCGCGGCCGTCGCGCGGCGTCCGAGCGGAGCGCGGGTGCGAACCTTGCTCGCGCACGGTGCGGTGATAGGCGGCCTGGCGCTCGCCGCGGCCGCGCCGTTCCTGAACGTCCGGGATCCGACGCTCGGGATGCTCGAGCTCGCGGGTCACGAGGGGTGGCTGGCCCCGTCGCGCTTCTTCCGCCGCCTCCTGGACGCGGTCTCGGGCGACGCGCTCGGCCTCCTGCCGCGGATCGTGTTCGCGGTGGTCCTGTTCGGGGCGCTGTTCCTGGTCGGGCGCGAGCTCGTCCGCCGGGCGGCGACCCCGTGGCTCGATGGGGCAGCGTGGGGGTGGGGGCTCATCGCGCTGATGTTGCTCGGGCCCGTCCTGCTCCCCTGGTACGTCGTGTGGGCGTTGCCACTCGGGTGGCTGCTCGCCGGCGCCTCGCGCTGGGTCTTGATCGGCACGTCCGCGCTCCTGACGCTCTCGCAGTGGACCGCCGAGCCGGGCCGTTTCGCCACCGCGTACGACGTCAACATCTGGTTCGGCCACTACGTCCTGACGCCGGCGGTGATCGTGCTGCTGGCGTGGTTCCTGCTCGACCTATGGGGCCGGACGCGTTCGGGCGCGCCGCTCCAGGACGAGCCACAGGAAGTAGCCGCCGGCGCCGGTGCCCCCTGAGGCGACGACCGGGCCGATCCCGCCGTCCAGCCGCACGCCGAGCAGGTCGAGCAGCAACGCGGCCAGGATCACGGTGGCCGCACCCAGACTCGGGGCCAGGGCGGCGGAATCGAGCGGATCGCCCGTCGCGGCCCGCGACCAGCCGAACCCGACCGCGGACAAGAAGACGAACGCGAGCAGCCCCGAGACCGCGATCGCGCCGGGGGTGGACGTCCCGAGCGGGTCCACGGCGCGCTCGACGGGGACGACCGCGGGTTGGACGAACACGCCCTCGGCCGCCCGCGTCCACCTCCGCTCGCGCCGGGCCACGGGGAGGTCCACGCGGTCGAAGGGCGCGAGGAGGAGGTCGACCCGCGCCCCGCCCGCGGCCGCGACCGCGAGCGCCACGTCCCGGCGGGTGAGGCGCGCGAGGGCGCTCCGCTCGGCGACGAGGTCGGGATCGGCGCTCGCGTCGTCCTCCCGCGGCGGCACCAAGACCACCACGTCGCGGATCCGCCCGGGAGGCACCGCCGCTCGGATCATGTTGCCGGCGCGCGCCGCCAGGAACGTCCCGGGGCCCTCCTCCTCGTTCACCCAGGCCACGACCGCCGTGCCGGGCTCGGTCGCCGCCACCACCCGGTTCGCGGCCGCGAGCCGTTCCAGCTCCAGCTCCGAGAGGAACGGCTCCTGGCGGTTCCAGGGGAAGAACGCCCCGGCGAGCATCGCCAGCGTCAGCCCGCCCGTCAGCGCGAGCGCGAGGGGCCGACGCGGCTCGAGCAGCCGCCACAGGCGGACGAGCCCGAGGGCCGCCAGGATCGGCACGGCGAACCCGAACGTCACGAACCGGTCGGCCGGCGCCCAGCCGGAGGCGAGCGAGAGCCCCACCCCCGCCATGAGCACGACCGCCCACGAGACCAGGAACCGGCGCAGGAACCCGCCGCCCGCGAACAGCCCGAGGGCGGCGAGCGGCACCGAGGCCCACTGGACGTACCGGGCCCACCGGCGAACGAACCGGTCGAGGTACGCCCCCCGCAGCACGCCCTCGAGCCCCGCGCGCCGAAGGAACCCGTCCCGGGATGTGTCGACGGCGAGCGGGTCCGGCCCCACGAGCAGCGCGGCGGACCCGAGGCCCGCCGTCACGCCGCCGCCGGCCAGCGCCGCCCCGATCCGCACGGCATCGTCCCGGCCCGCGAGCTCGCGGCTCCGCAGCGAAAGCAACGCGGTCAGCACCAGGACCAGCGCCGCGAGGAGCAGGAACAACGGGTGGGCGAGGCCGCCGGCGGCCAGGAGTGCGGCCGCGGCGACGGTGCCTCGGCGCGTGCCCTCGGCGAGCGCCGTCGCCGAGGCGAGGAACAGGACGGCGAGCGCCAGGTTCGCCAGGTATCCGGCGGCCAGGTGCACCGCGAAGGTGCCGGCGAGCGTGCCCGCGAGCGCCCACGCCGCCCGGCCCGAGCGGTGCCGCACCAGCGTCGCCGCAGCAAGGCCGAGCGCAGGCCCGAGCGCGATCTCGAGGGCCGCGAGCGTCTCGACCTCCGAACGGCCGAGGGTGCCGCCGAGCGCGAGCGCGAGCCCCGGCACCCCCGGCCGATGCCCGACCGCCGACAGCCCCTCGGCGCCGCCGAGCCGGATCCACCAGAGGTAGACGGGGACGTCCGGGCCGACCGGCAGGCCGTGCCCGCCGGCCACGAACGGCCACAGGAACCACAGCAGGAGCAGCGTCGCGAGCGCGACCAGGATCCCCGCGTCTATCCGCCGACCGTCCGTCTCGCTACCCCGTGGCTCGGAACGATCCGGCGACGTCCGCATCGAACCTCCCGGCCGCGGGCGACCGTACCACGCGTTCCGCCGCCGGCCGCTGCGCGGCACGCTGCTAGCATCGGCCGCATGCTCGACCGCGACCTCGTCGAGGAGGTCCTGCGCGTCGCCCGGTCTCGCGGCGGTGCGTTCGCCGAGGTGTTCGCCGAGGAACGCGCGGGCGTGGCGGTCCGTCTGGACGACGGGCGGATCGAGGAGCTCACCACGGGGCTCGACCGTGGGGCCGGCGTCCGGGTCGGCCGCGGCACCTCGTTCGGATACGCGTACTCGAACCGCCTGGACCGCCGGGCGCTGCTGGAGGCCGCCGAGGCGGCCGCCGCCTCCGTGACCGAGGACCGCCCCGGCGACGTCGTGGATCTGCGGACGCTCGAGCCGCCGGTGGTGCACGCCGCGCTCCGCGATGCCTCGTCGGTCCCGGCGGCCGACAAGGTCGCCTGGGTGCGCGAGGCCGACGACGCGGCCCGGGCGCTCGGCCAGGACGTCCGGCAGGTGACGGCCGTGTACGGCGACTCGGTCCAGCGCCTCCTGGTCGCCACCTCCGACGGGGGATGGGTGAAGGAGGTGCGGCCCCGGATCCGGCTGTCGGTGACGGTCGTCGCCGCCCGCGACGGCCTGATCCAGACCGGGTTCCACGGTCCCGCCGGTCTCGCGGGGGTCGAGTTCCTCGAAGCGAACCCGCCAGCCGCCACGGCCGAGGTCGCCGCTCGTCGCGCGGTGACGATGCTCGCGGCCCAGCCGGCGCCCGCCGGGGAGACGACGGTTGTGCTCGCGCCGGGGATGGGCGGGGTGCTGTTCCACGAGGCGGTCGGCCACCCGCTCGAGGCCGACGCGGTCGACAAGGAGGCGAGCGTGTACCGGGGCAGGATCGGCGAACGGCTCGCGTCGCCGATCCTGAACGGCGTCGACGACGCCACGGTCCCGAACGCGTGGGGCTCGTTCTCGTTCGACGACGAGGGGACGCCGGCGCAGCGGACGGTGCTGTTCGAGGCCGGCGTGCTCCGCGGCTGGCTGTACGACCGGCTCCGGGCGGAGAAGGACGGCGTGCCGTCGACCGGGAACGGCCGCCGCCAGTCGTACGCGCACCCCCCGATCCCGCGGATGACCAACACGTACATCCTGAACGGCGAGGCCACGCCGCAGGACATCGTGGCCTCGACCGAGCGAGGGATCCACGTGACGGCCCTCGCCGGGGGACAGACCAACCCGGCCTCGGGCGACTTCGTGTTCGGGTGCGCGGAGGCTTACCGGATCGAGTTCGGCCAGATCACGTCGCCGGTGCGGGGGGCGAACCTGATCGGTCGCGCGATCGAGGTGATGTCGAACGTCGACGCGATCGCGGACGACTTCGACATCTGGCCCGGCGTCTGCGGCAAGGACGGCCAGGGCGTACCGGTCGGCAGCGGCTCGCCGACGTTGCGGATCTCGAAGATGACGGTCGGGGGGACCGGTGGCTGACCTCGCCGAGCTGTGCGCGGCCGCGGTGGGCGCGGCCCGGGACGGCGAGGCCGTCGAGGCCTACGCGGAGGAGTCCCGCCGCACCGACGCCGAGGCGCACAAGGGTGAGATCGAGGGGCTCACGTTCGCCGAGTCGCGAGGCACCGGCGTGCGCATGATCTCGGAGGGGCGGCTCGGGTTCGCCTACGTGGCCGACCCGAGTGCGGACGAGGTGCGTGAGGCCGTCGCTCGCGCGCGGGAGAACGCGGCGCTCGCCGGGCCCGACGAGCACAACGTCCTGCCCGCTGCCCGGCCCTTCGAACCGCTCGAGGGGCTGTACTCGGAGGAGCAGGCGGCGATGCCGACCGAGGCCAAGGTGGCCCTCGCGCTCGATCTCGAGCGCGCCACGACCGCGGTCGACCGGCGGGTGCGCAAGGTGGACAGGTGCTCGTTCGGTGACGCGGTCGTCCGGGTGGCGATCGCGTCGACCAGCGGGGTCGCGGCGGAGTTCCGCCGGACCGGCTGCTGGGCGGTCGCGGTCGCGCTCGCGGAGGAGGGCGACGAGACGCAGACCGGGTTCTCGTTCCGGGTGGCGCACCGCGTCGACGACCTCGATCCCGAGGAGGTCGCGCGGGAGGCCGCCTCCCGCGCCGCGCGGATCCTCGGGGCCAGCAAGCCCGCGACGGCGCGGGTGCCGGTGCTGCTCGACCCGTTCGCCGCCTCGTCGTTCCTGGGCGTGCTCGCGGAGGCGCTCTCGGCCGAGGCGGTGCAGAAGGGCCGGTCGTTGTTCGCCGAGCTCGTGGGGGAGCGGGTGGGCTCGGAGGCGTTCACGCTCGTCGACGACGGGTGCCTGATCGAGGGGCCGGCGGCGTCGCCGTTCGACGCCGAGGGGGTGCCGACCGGGCGGACCGAGCTGATCACCGGCGGCGTGCTGAACGGGTTCCTGCACAACACGTACACCGCGTCGCGCGGTGGGACCGTCTCGACCGGGAACGCGGACCGGTCCGGCTACCGCTCGACGCCGGGGGTGGGGCTCACGAACTTCTACGTCGAGCCGGGGGAGGAGCCGTTCGAGGCGCTCCTGCGTCGGGCCGATGGCGGGGTGCTGATCCAGGAGGTGTCCGGCGTGCACTCGGGCGCGAACCCGATCAGCGGCGAGTTCTCGGTCGGGGCGACCGGGCTGCGGATCTCGGGCGGGGCGCTCAGCGAGCCGGTGCGTGAGATGACGATCGCGAGCACCGTGCCCAGGATGCTCCGGGCCGTCGAGGCCGTCGGCGGCGACCTCCGCTTCTTCACCTCGGTCGGGACGCCGTCGATCCTGATCGGCGAGATGACCGTCGCCGGCGTGTAGCCGCGCTCAGCCGGGCAGGACCACCGCGAACCGCGATCCATGCGCCGGCTCGCTCTCCGCGCTGATGCGACCGCCGAGCGCCTCCACGATCCGCTTGGCGAGCGCGAGGCCGAGGCCCGCGCCGGCTCCCTGGCGCGCCCGGTCGGCGCGGAAGAACGGTTCGAACACGCGCTCCAGGTCCTCGGCCTCGATCCCCTCCCCGGTGTCGGCCACCGCGACCTCGAGCCCGTCGGAGGAGCGCCGGGCCTCGACGCGCACCGTGCCGTCGGCGGGCGTGTGCCGGACCGCGTTCACGAGCAGGTTCTGGATCACCCGCTCCAGCCTCGGGGAGCAGGGCACGTCGTCGGCGCCGTGCAGCGCCGTGACGAGCGCGAGCCCCTTCTCCTCGGCCTGCAGCTCCACCGTGGCCACGGCCGATCGCACGACCTCACCGAGACGTGCGCGCTCGCGCTCGGCCTCGATCGCGCCGGTGTCGAGCTGTGCAAGCTCGAACAGGTCGTCCACCATCGCGACCAGCCGGTTCACCGACGCTCGCATCTCGCGTACGTAGCGGCGCATCGAGGGCGCGTCGTCGACCACGCCGTCGTCGATCGCCTCCACCATCGCCCGCAGGCTCGCGAGCGGGGTCCGCAGGTCGTGCGAGATCGCCGTGATCAGGTCGCGGCGGGTGGCCTCGGCCGCGCGCTCCCGCGCTTGCGCCGCCTGGAGCCGGTCGGCCATCTCGTCCAGCGTCGCGGCGAGCGCGTCGAGCTCGGGCCCGGCCTCGAGCGCTCCGGCGCGCGCATCCGCATCCCCGCTCCCGATCGCCCTGGCGGTCCGGCCGAGCCGGTCGAGCGTCGTCGAGGCGCCCCGAGCGGCCGCGAGCGCCGCTCCGACGCCCGCGCCCACCGAGTACAGGAGCAGCACGCCGAGGAGGGTCGCGTCGTGCTCGCTGACGAACATCGTCTGCGAGAGCACCCACAGGTTGGCGAGCGCGATCGCCGCGCCGAGCGCGCCGACCGCGACGAACCGCTGCCGCAGCGACGCGCGGGAGAGCAAGCGGGCCGCGATCGCGCTCGCCGCGACCGTGACGACGAGCGCGGGGATCACGTACGCGGCGAGGTCCCACAGCTCCGAGCCGCCCATCCCAGTGGCCGCGCCGACCGCGAAGGTCCCCCCCGCCCCGAGCGCGGTGACCACCAGGAGGGTCGCGATCGCGCGCCAGCCACGCACCGGCCTCATGCGTCGAACCGGTACCCGACGCCCCACACCGTCACCAGGTGGACGGGGTTCGACGGGTCCTCCTCGATCTTCTCCCGGAGGCGGCGCACGTGCACGGTGACGGTGGCGGTGTCGCCGTCCCAGGCGAAGTCCCACACCTCCTCGAGCAGCTCCGCGCGCGTGAACGCACGCCCGGGGTTCGAGGCGAGCAGGTGCAGGAGATCGAACTCCTTCCGCGTGAGCCGGACGACCTCGCCGTCGCGACGCACCTCGCGGCGGCGCCCGTCGATCTCCAGACCGTCGAACCGCAGGACCTCGCCGGCGGTGGCGGCCTTGGGCGCGGTCCGGCGGAGGACGGCCCGCACGCGCGCGATCACCTCGCGGGGTGAGAAGGGTTTCGTGACGTAGTCGTCCGCCCCGAGCTCCAGTCCCACCACCCGGTCCGTCTCCTCGCCCTTGGCGGTCAGCATGATCACCGGGGTCGGCGAACGCTCACGGATCCGGCGGAACACCTCGAGCCCGTCGAGCTTGGGCAGCATGAGGTCGAGGAGCACGAGGTCCGGCCCGGTCGCCTCGTACATCGCGAGCGCGCCCTCACCGTCCTCGGCCGTCTCGACGCCGAAGCCCTCCTTCTCCAGGTACCGGGCCAGCACGTCGCGGACCATCGGCTCGTCGTCCACCACCAGCACGCGGGTCGTGTCCATCCCTCACTATGATGAACCCCGGATGTTGCCGAACCCTTACCGGATCCGGCGTCTCCGTGGTCGGGCTCGAAGTTCAGGCTCCGGTCCGAACCCCGAAAGGATCCGGTAATGAGTTCGTGGGAACACTCATCGTATGGCCAACGTCGTGCTTCCGGCCCTCGACGAGGCCGAGGCCCTCCCCTGGGTCCTCGGCCGGATGCCTGAGGGGTTCACGCCGATCGTCGTCGACAACGGCTCCACCGACGGCACCGCTGAGATCGCGGCCGAACTGGGCGCGATCGTGGTCCGCGAGCCCCGCCGTGGGTTCGGGGCGGCGTGCTTCGCGGGCCTGTCGGCCGCCACCGGCGACCTGGTGTGCTTCATGGACTGCGACGGGTCGCTCGACCCCGTTGAGCTGCCGCGGGTGGCCGACCCGGTGGGCTCGGGGAAGGCCGACCTGGCCCTCGGGGCCCGGGTCGCCGAGCCCGGCGCGTGGCCGCTCCATGCTCGGGCTGGGAACCGGGCGTTGGCGTTCGAGGTCCGGCGGCGGACCGGCCTCGCGCTGCGGGATCTCGGTCCGATGCGGGCGGCCCGGCGGCTCCCGCTGCTCGAGCTCGGGATCGCCGACCGCCGATTCGGCTGGCCCCTCGAGATGGTGCTCCGGGCCGCCTGTGCCGGGTGGCGGATCGCCGAGGTGCCGGTGACCTACCGGGCGCGATCGGGACGCTCGAAGGTCACGGGGACCGTGCGCGGGACGGCCCGCACGGTGCGCGACATGGCGCGGGCGCTGCGGTGAACGTCGCGCTCGTCGTGATCGCGAAGGAGCCCCGGCCGGGTCGTTCGAAGACCCGGCTGTGCCCGCCGTGTACCTCCGAGGAGGCGGCACGGCTCGCGGCCGCGGCCCTGGCCGACACGCTCGAGGCGGTCGCGGCGGCCCCGACGAGGGGCCGGCGGGTGCTGGCGCTGGAGGGCGAGCCCGGGCCGTGGCTGCCCGCGGGGTTCGAGGTCGTGCCGCAGCGGGGCGGCGGGCTGGACGAGCGCCTGGCGGGAGCGTTCGACGCGGTCGGCGGGCCGGCGCTCCTCGTCGGGATGGACACCCCGCAGCTCACGCCGACGCTCCTGGCGGAGGGGGCCGCCGTCCTGCACGAGCCGGGGGTGGACGCGGCGCTCGGCCCGGCCAGCGATGGCGGCTACTGGGCGATCGGCCTGCGCGAGCCCGACCCGGATGTCTTCCTCGGCGTGCCGATGAGCACGGCGAACACCGGCCCCGCCCAGGCAGCGCGCCTGCGGGCGCTCGGGATGCGGTTCGTCGAGCTTCCCCTGCTCCGGGACGTGGACACGATCGCGGACGCGCGGGCGGTGGCGGCCCTGACGCCCCGGACGCGGTTCGCTCGGAGGCTGGCCGAGACGCTCACGACGGCGGTGCGAGGATGAGCGCCGTCGAGGTCCTCGAGCTCGCCCCCGCCACCCTGCGGTCGGACTGCGGCGCCGTGCTCCCCCTCCACGTCGAGCGCTGGTTCGCCGAGCCGAGCCCGGCCGAGCGCGACCTGCTCGCGATGGCCCACGCGCCCATCCTCGACGTGGGATGCGGTCCGGCCCGTCACACGCTGGCGTTGCTCGCCTCCGGCGTCGCCGCGCTTGGGGTGGACGTCTCGCCGGGCGCGGTCCGGGCCGCGCGGCGTCGCGGCGCGCCGGTCCTGCTCCGATCGGTCTTCGACCCGCTCCCCGACGAGGGATCGTGGGGGAGCGCGCTCCTGCTCGACGGGAACGTGGGGATCGGCGGCGACCCTGTGGCGCTGATGGCGCGGATCGGTCGGCTCCTTCGGCCCGGCGGCCGCGCGCTCGTGGAGGTCGAGCGGCCGGGGACCCCGACCGGATCCCTCCGGGTGCGGTTCGAGGGGTCCGGTCAGCGGTGGTTCCCTTGGGCCCGGGTAGGCGCCGATCGGCTGGGGGAGCTCGCCCGGGCGGCGGGGCTGGCGTTCGGGTCGATCTGGACGGCCGAGGGCCGCTGGTTCGGTAGGCTCGACCGATGAGCGACGGCCCCCTGGACCGGCTGGACGAGCGGCTCCGTCGGCTCGCGCCGCCTCGGGCTGGGCCGTTCCGCCCGGGGGCGTTCCGCAGCCGGCTGCACGCCGAACGGACCGCGGCCTGGCTCGGGATCGCGCTCGGCGTCGCCTTCGGCGTGTGCTTCGTGACGGGTCTGCTCTCCCACCTGATCCAGTACCCGGTGTCGTGGTTCTCGTGGCCCGCCCGCCCCGGCTGGCTGTACCGGGTGACCCAGGGCGTGCACGTGGCGACCGGCATCGCGGCGATCCCGTTGCTGCTCGCCAAGCTCTGGACGGTCTCCCCCCGGTTCTGGACCTGGCCGCCGTTCCGCGGCGTCGCGCATCTGCTCGAGCGCATCACGCTACTGCCGCTGGTCGGGGGCTCGCTGTTCCTGCTGTTCACGGGGGTCGCCAGCATCTCGCGGTTGCGGCCGTGGACGTTCTCCTTCCCGGCCGCCCATTACGCGGCAGCATGGATCGCGATCGGCGGGCTCGTGGCGCACGTGGGGGCCAAGCTCCACGTCGCGGCCCGGGCGCTCCGGCGCGAGGCCGCCGAGGGAACGGCCGAGCCGACCGCGGGGCTCTCGCGGCGGGGGTTCCTCGGGGCTGCGGCGGCAGCGGTCGGCGCCGTGACGCTCGCGACGGTGGGGCAGACGGCGCGGCCGCTGCGTGGCCTCTCGGTGCTCGCCCCGCGCGATCCGGCGGTCGGACCGCAGGGCGTGCCGGTCAACCGCACGGCGCGCTCGGCCGGCGTGCGGGAGCTCGCGACCGACCCCGGGTACCGCCTGACGGTCGAGGGCGAGGTCGGCAGCCCCCGTTCGTTCACGCTCGACGAGCTCCGGGCGCTCCCGCAGCGCGAGGCGGAGCTCACGATCACGTGCGTCGACGGGTGGAGCGCGACGGCCACCTGGCGGGGCGTCGCGGTGCCGGACCTCCTCGCGCTGGTCGGGGCGCACGAGGGGGCCGAGGCCGAGGTGGTCTCGCTGCAGGCCCCGGGGACGGCGTACGCGACCTCGGCGCTGGACGCGTCGCACGCCGCCGACCCCGAGACGTTGCTGGCGCTCGAGCTCAACGGGGAGCCGCTCCAGCTCGACCACGGCTATCCGGTCCGTCTGATCGCGCCGAACCGCCCCGGCGTGATGCAGACGAAGTGGGTGACCAGCGTGGTGGTCCGGTGAGCCGTCCCGCGGCCGGCGAGCACGGTCCGGCGTTCTGGGTTGGCCTCGTCCTCGGCTGGCCCTTGATCGGGTTCGGGGTGTGGACGCTGTTCCGACGATCCGGGGCGACCGACCCTCCGAACTTCTCCGCGCTGTTCCTCGGGCTGGCCCTCGTCCACGACCTCGTGCTCGCCCCCCTCGTGTCGGCGCTCGCGGTCTGGGTCGGCCCGCGGCTCCCGGCGCGCGCGCGGGCGCCGGTCGCCGTGGCCGCGATCGTGAGCGGTGCGCTCGTGCTGATCTCGCTCCCGCCGCTGCTCAGCGACGGGGTCCCGGACAACCCGAGCCTGCTGCCCCGGAACTACCCGTTCGGGCTCCTGGTCGCGCTCGCCGCCGTCTGGGCGGTGACGGGCGCTGCGGTGGCGATCGTCCGACTGCGGGGGCGGCGGTGAGCGTGACCGTGACCGCGCTCGGCCGCCGGCGGCCGGAGGCGGTTCCGGTCGCCGGCACGGGCCGGAACCTGGTCCCGGCGATCGCGGTCGTCGGCTGGGTCCTGGCGATCGCGGCGGTCCACGTGTGGGGCCGGTGGCTCCAGGCGCGGGGGTACCGGCTGTTCGTGAACCTCCCGCCCCTGGTGGGACACCCGGACCCCCGGCTCGCCTGGCAGGGGCTCGGGGCGCTCGCGCTCGCGCCCGCCGCCGTCCGCTGGGGTCCGCGACTCGCCGAGCGCCTCCCGTGGCGGGGGCTGCTGTGGGTCGCGTTCGGCGCCGCCGCCGCATGGGCGCTCGGGCTGGCACTCACCGAGGGCGTGGGCGGCGTGCTGCGGTCGCCGTCCAGCCCCCGCGACTACCTGCAGGACGTTCCGCTGATCGGTTCGCCCGCGGCGTTCCTGTCCACCTACGTCGATCGGATCGACGCCTACACGACGCACGTCCGCGCGCACCCGCCCGGGATGGTGCTCCTCGCGTGGTCGCTCTCGAGCCTGGGAGGCGGGCCGGCGTGGCTCGCCACCGTGGAGGTCCTCTCGGCCGCGGCCGCGGTTCCGGCCGCGCTGCTCACCCTCCGTGAGGTCGCGGGCGAGCGGCGGGCGCGCGCCGCGACGCCGTTCCTGGCGTTCGCTCCGATCGCGATCACCGCGGCTTCCTCCGGTGACGCCGTCTTCGCCGGGGTCGGCGCGTGGGCCGTGACGCTGGTCGTGCTGGCGACCGGGCGCCAGGGACGCCGCGCAGACCTGTTGGCGGTCGCCGGCGGGCTGCTGTTCGGCGTCACCGCCTTCCTGTCCTACGGGCTCGTCCTGCTGGGTGCGATCCCCCTCGCGCTCGCGGTGGTCCGGCGCCGCCTCCGTCCGATCCTCGTGGCCGTGCTCGGCGCGTTGCCGGTGTTCGGGGTGTTCGCGGCGGCCGGGTTCTGGTGGTTCGACGGGCTCCGCGCGACCGGCGTCGAGTACGCGGAGAGCGTGGCACGGTTCCGCCCCTACGCCTACTTCGCGATCGCGAACCTCGTGACGTTCGCGATCGTGCTCGGGCCGGCGGTCGCGGCCGCGATCGGACGGGTGCGCGGGCGAGCGGCGTGGGCGGTGCTCGGGGGCGCGCTGCTGGCGGTCGCCCTCGCGGACCTCTCCGGCATGTCGAAGGCCGAGGTCGAGCGGATCTGGCTGCCGTTCGCACCGTGGGTCCTGCTCGCGACGGCCTGGATCCCGGACGCCGCTCGCCGAACGTGGCTCGGCGCGAACGTCGCGTTCGCCCTGGCCCTCGAGCTCCTGGTGAGGCAGCCGTGGTGACGCGGGTCCTGGTGACCGGGGGAGCAGGGTTCGTCGGGTCCCACGTGGTCGACCAGCTCGTCGATCGGGGAGCGGAGGTCGTGGTCCTTGATCTCCTGCACCCCGGAGCCCACGACGGGCGCCCCGCGTACCTGAACCCGGGCGCCCGGTACCTGTTCGGGGACCTCCGCGACCCCGGGGCGGTGGAGGAAGCGATCCGCGGCGCGGACGCCGTCTGCCACCAGGCCTCGATGGTCGGGTTGGGCGTGGACCTCGGCGACGTGACCTCGTACGTCTCCCACAACGACCTCGGCACCGCGAACCTGCTCGAGGCGCTGCACCGCACCGGGTTCGGGGGACGGCTCGTGCTGGCGAGCAGCATGGTCGTCTACGGGGAGGGCCGATCCAGGTGCCCGGAGCACGGAGAGGTGCGACCCGAGCCGCGCGATCCTCGCCGGCTGGCCGAGGGACGGTTCGAGCCTGCGTGCCCGGCGTGCGGTCGCGACCTGATCCCGGAGGCCATCGACGAGGAGGCCCCTCTCGATCCGCGGAACGTCTACGCCGCGACGAAGGTGCACCAGGAGCACCTGTGTCGGGCGTTCGGGCGGGAGCTCGGGGTCCCGGTGACGGCGCTCCGCTACCACAACGTGTATGGACCGAGGATGCCGCGCGACACCCCCTACGCGGGCGTGGCCGCGATCTTCCGGAGCGCGCTCGAGGGAGGGCGGGCGCCACGGGTGTTCGAGGACGGACGCCAGCTCCGGGACTTCGTCCACGTGCACGACGTCGCCCGGGCCAACGTCCTGGCGCTGCTCGCCGACCCGCCCATCGACGGCGCGTTGAACGTCGCAAGCGGGACGCCGCGTTCGGTCGGCGAGATGGCCGATGCCCTGGCCGATGCGTTCGGGCCGGGCGCGCCGCGGCCGGTGAGGACCGGCGAGCACCGGGCGGGCGACGTGCGTCACGTGTTCGCCTCGCCTCGACGGGCCGAGCTGCGCCTGGGCTTCGGCGCCGAGGTCGGGTTCGAGGACGGGATGCGAGGGTTCGCCCGCGCCCCCCTGCGCGACCCTGCGGCGGTGTAACGGCGGGCCGATGGGCGGCACGGGAGAAGGCATGGGGGTCGCATCGAGCATCCGGGCGACGATCCGGCGCCACCCGGGTCGGTGGGCGGCGATCGCCGTCGTGGTGGTGGGGCTGGTCGGGTTCGGGCTGTACTGGTTCGCCCCCTGGAACCTGTTCGTCGACAAACGGGTGGACGAAGCGCTACCCTCCGCCGATCGGGGCGCCGCGGCGCCGGTGGGGGGCGCCGCGACCGGCTCCGACACCTCGACCACCCCCGACACCGGCACCGACGACACCGGCACCGGCGACGCGGTCGCGCAGGAACCCTCCGAGGAGCCCGGGCGCGTCGTCCTGGCCGAGGGCGGGTTCCGGGGGCTGGAGCACGGGACCGAGGGCACCGCGCTCGTGGTGGAGCTGCAGGACGGATCGCGGTTCCTCCGCCTGGAGGATCTGGAGACCTCCAACGGCCCCGACCTGCGCGTGGTGCTGACCGACCGGCCGCTCTCGGAGGACTGGCACGTGTGGGACGACGGGGTGCTGATCGACCTCGGGCCTCTGAAAGGGAACCTGGGGAGCTCGAACTACCGGATCCCCGAGGACGTGGAACTCTCGGGCCTGCGCACCGCGGTGATCTGGTGCCGGCGGTTCAGCGTAGGGTTCGGCGTGGCGCCGTTGGGGCCACCGGAGGGCTGACCTTCTACACCGTCGCGGGCCGGATGCCGGCCGCGATCACCGCGACGGCCAGCCCGGCGACGGCGATCCGGTACCACAGGAACACCGCGAAGCCGTGCCGGCGCAGGTACGCCAACAGGAACGCGATCACCAGGAACCCGCTGACGGCCGAGGCCGCGACCCCCGCCGCGAACGCCCCTCCCATCCCCGCGGGGAACCCCTCCCGCACGAGGTCGAGACCCTTGTAGAGGCCGGCGCCGGCGATGATCGGCAGCGAGAGCAGGAACGAGAACCGGGCGGCCGTCGGCCGATCGAAGCCCATCCCGCGAGCCGCAGTGATCGTGATCCCCGAGCGAGAGACCCCGGGCTGGAGGGCGACCGCCTGCGCCACGCCGAGCAGGAAGCCGTCGCGGACGGACAGGTCCTCCAGGTGCCGATCCCTCGGGCGTAGCCGATCGACCACCACCAGCACCACGCCGAAGACCGCGAGCATCGTGGCGATCAGCCACGGCGCGCCGAGCTCGTCCTGGATGACCCGCTCGAGGGTTACCCCGGCCACGACCCCGGGGAGGGTCCCCACGACCAGGGCCCACGCCAGGCGCTCGTCGGTCGAGCCGATCCGGCGCGTCGAGATCGACCGCACCCACGCCCGGAGGTACCGCCAGACGTCGCGTCGGAAGTAGAAGAGGGCCCCGACCAGCGTTCCGATGTGCAGGGCCACGTCGAAGGTCTTGTTCAGATCAGCGTCGGCCAGGATCGGCCACTCGAACAGCCAGGGCACCAGGATCAGGTGCCCCGAGCTCGAGATCGGGGCGAACTCGGTCACGCCCTGCGTGATGCCGAGCACGATCGCCTGGAGGATGGACAGGGGTGCTTCCTCGCCGGTCGCGGAACGGCGCCCATCCTACCGGGGCCGTCCGGCCGGTCAGGCGGGTTCGTCGGGGGCCGCGACCGTGATCGACAGCCGCCCGAACGCGACCGCGTGCGCCAGACGCTCGGCGGCGTCCGGGCTGACGAGCAGCAGCAGCGCCGGTCCGCCGCCGTCGGCGATGACGGCACCGGACTCCTCTTCGAGGATCGCGAGCACCTCGAGCCCCGAGGCCACCGTCTCCGTGTAGGGACGCGGGCCGCCGAACGTCGCCAGCACGTCGACCCGATCGCCGGCCCGCACGGCCCCGGGCGGAACGCCCGCCCGGATCGGGAAGGCGCGGAGACCGGGGGGCACGAGCGCGGCGACCGCACCGCCCGAGACCTCCACCCGCGTGCGCGTCACCACCTCGCCGACGGCCAGGTCCGTCACCAGGGTTCGCCCGGCCACCTCATCCACCGACGCGATCGCACCCGGCGGGGCGTAGTTGGAGGGGACCTCCCGGACCCGGAGGACCTCGGTCTCGAGCACGGTCCCTCGGGCGAGCGGCCGCGTGGCCACGACCACCGGGATCGGCGCGCCCACGGCGGGTCGGAGCGCCTCGAGCCGCTCCGCGTACGCGGAGGTGAGCCAGAAGGCCGACGCGCCGGCCACCACCGCCAGCGCGGCGAAGAGCTTGGACCTGCCGGACCATCGCCTGCGGATGCGCACGCGGCGACGCTAGCGGGAACCGTCGGGCGCCGCAGTGATCGAGGTCACACTGGGCGAGGGCCCTTCGGCGGTGGGAGCGGGAGCACGCGGACCCGGAACTCCTCCAAGCGGTCCCGGCCGACGATCTGGGCCACGGACTCGCGGACCCGGTCCCCGAGCTGCTCCGGGTCGTCCTCGGTGGTGAACCGGAGCTCCACCGTGACCAGGACCTTCTCGCCCACGTCAGACCTCGAACCGAGCGTGCTCGAGGGCGGTCGCGCACACGCAGTCCCGCTGCGAGGGCAGAGCCGGGATCGCGGCGAACAGCAGTCGTCGGAGGTTCTCCAGGTTCCGCTGGAAGACCTCGATAACGTCCTCGTGCGTGACGGGCGGTGCATCCTCCACGCCCACGTCGTAGTCGGTGATCAACGAGAGGTTCGCGTAGCAGATCTCGAGCTCTCGGGCGAGCAGCGCCTCCGGGTGGCCGGTCATGTTCAGGGTGTCCCAGCCCTCGGAGGCGAACCACTTCGACTCGGCGCGGCTGGAGAACCGGGGCCCCTCGATCACGACCATCGTGCCGCGCGGGTGGGTCGGGATCCCGAGCTGGTGTCCCTCGTCCACGATGATCTGTCGCATCGTCTCGCAGTAGGGGTCGGCGAAGGAGATGTGCGTGGTCACGGGCCCGTCGTAGAACGTGTGGGGACGCGACATCGTGCGGTCGACGATCTGGTCGCACACCACGAAGTCCCCGATCCGCACGCCGGCACGGAGCGACCCGGCCGCGCACGGCCCGAAGATCCGCTCGACGCCGAGCTCCTTCATCGCCCACACGTTGGCCCGGTAGTTGATCCGGTGGGGCGGGAGCTCGTGCTTCACGCCGTGGCGGGGGACGAACGCCACCGGTCGTCCACCGACCTCGCCCACCACCGGCGGCGCCGACGGCGGGCCGTAGGGGGTGTCCACGTCGACGGTCTCGACGTCCTCGAGGAACGCGTAGAAGCCCGAACCGCCGAACACGCCGATCTGGGCCGAGCTCACGACGCGTTGGTCTCCTTCGCCGGCGTCGAGCCGGCGCTCGGCTCGGCCGTCGTCTGTCCGCCGGAGGGGGTGCCGGCGGTCTCCTTCTTCCCGCCCTTCCCGCCCTTGCCGGAACCGGAGGTCGAGCGGCTATCGGTGGCGTAGAAGCCGGAGCCCTTGAACACGATGCCGGCCGGGTGGAACACCTTGCGCAGCGGGCCGCCGCACACCCCACACGTGGTGAGCGGGTCCTCCGAGAACCGTTGGAAGACCTCGACGTGCTGTCCGCACGCCGTGCACTCGTACTCGTAGGTCGGCATGCTGGGAGTGTATCCGAGGGACGTTGCGGGCCGGCCGGGGGACTGACGCCGCGGGGGCCCGAGGCGGTACACTCGCGGGTCCCCCGCACGGGAGGCGACCATGACCAAGGTGAGGAAGGCCGTGATCCCGGCGGCCGGGCTCGGTACCAGGTTCCTGCCCGCCACCAAGGCCCAGGCCAAGGAGATGCTCCCGGTCTTGGACAAGCCCGCGATCCAGTACGTGGTCGAAGAAGCGGTCCGGTGCGGGCTCACGGACATCCTGATCGTGACCGGCCGCGGGAAGCGTTCGATCGAGGATCACTTCGACCGCTCGCTCGAGCTCGAGCACTTCCTCGAGTCCAAGGGCAAGTTCGACGAGCTGAAAGAGGTCCGCGAGATCTCCGAGATGGCCACGATCCATTACATCCGCCAGCGGGACGCGCTCGGTCTTGGGCACGCGGTCTCGGTGGCCGAGGATCACGTTGGGCAGGAGCCGTTCGCGGTGCTGCTCGGAGACGACATCATCGCGGAGCACACGCCGTTGCTCTCGGAGATGCTCGTCATCCACGAGCGCTACGGACGGAGCGTGTTGGCCGCGATGCAGGTCGCCCGGAGCGACATCAGCCTGTACGGCTGCGTCGAACCCGAGTACGTGGAGGAGGATCGTCTGGCCCGGGTGTTGTCGATCGTCGAGAAGCCGAGTCCGGACGAGGCACCCTCGAACCTCGCCGCGATCGGCCGATACGTCCTCACGCCGGAGGTGTTCGACGCGTTGCGGAACCTCGGGCCGGGGGTCGGCGGCGAGATCCAGCTCACCGACGCGGTCAACATCCTGGCCCAGGAGCAGGCCGTGTACGCGCATGTGTTCGAGGACGGCCGGTACGACGTGGGGAACAAGCTCGACTATCTGAAGGCCACGATCGAGTTCGCGATCGACCGGGAGGACATCGGGCCGGATCTCCGCGAGTGGCTCGCGGACCTGGTCGAGCGCAAGAAGCTCCTCTGAACGCCCGACTTGGGAGGCGCCGATAGACTGGCCCCCATGGCCGATCCGCGCCACGCCCACGACCACGACAGCGGCGAGGGGCTCCTGTCGGTCGAGGGGGCCAGGGAACGGATCCTGTCGAAGATCCCGCTCCTCCAGCCGCTCGAGCTCTCGCTGACCGAGGCCTACGGGTGCGTCCTGGCCCAGGAGGTCCGGTCCGAGACCGATCTGCCGGCGTTCGCGTCCTCGGCGATGGACGGGTTCGCGGTGCGCTCGTCCGACGTCGCCGGTGCCGAGCCGTCCTCCCCGGTCGAGCTGCAGATCGCCGGCCGGGCCCTGATCGGGCAGCGCCCGGAGGGGACCGTCGGCGGAGGGGAGGCGATCCGGATCGCCACGGGGGCTCCGATCCCCGCAGGGGCCGACGCCGTGGTCCCGATCGAGAACTGCGAGGTGAACGCGGACGCGGTTCGCGTGTTCGCCGCGGTGCCCGAGGCCAAGCACGTCCGGCCGAGCGGGGAGGACGTGCGGGCCGGCCAGACGTTGGTCCCGGCGGGGAGACGTCTACAGGCACCGGAGCTGGGCCTGCTCGCCACCGCGGGGATCTCCCACCCGCTCGTGTACCCGAGGCCGCGGGTGGTGGTCCTCTCCACCGGGGACGAGCTGGTCCCCCCCTCGCAGACGCCTTCGTTCGGGCAGATCCGGGACTCGAACGCGTACACGCTGTTCGCGGCGCTGCGGGAGGCCGGGGCGGTGCCGATCTTGGCAGGGATCGTGCGCGACGACGCCGATGCGTTGCGGGAGACGATCCTGTCGCACCTGGCCCAGGCGGACGCGTTCGTGTCCTCGGGCGGGGTGTCGGTGGGCGAACGCGACGTCGTGAAGGCGGCCTTCTTCCGCCGCAGCGAGCTCGAGTTCTTCCGGGTGGCGATGCAGCCGGGGATGCCCCAGGGGTTCGGGGAGATCGACGGGAAGCCGTACTTCGGGCTGCCTGGGAACCCGGTGAGCGTGTTCGTGAGCTTCGAGGTCTTCATCAGGCCGGCGCTGATGAAGATGATGGGGCGCACGAGCCCGTTCCGGCCCGAGGTCCCCGCGCGTCTTGAAAAGGACGTCTCGGGTCCGCGCGGCAAGACCCAGTTCGCGCGGGTGCGGGTCCGGCGCGCCCCGGACGGGTGGGTCGCCGCTCCGACCGGGGGTCGCGGCTCGAACCTGATCGGGACCGTGGCCCGCGCGAACGGCCTGGCGGTGATCCCGCCGGGCACCGAGACCGCCGCGGCCGGGACCCGGGTCCAGGTCATGCTGTTCCGTTCGATGGAGGACTGAGCGTGGCCGAGGAGACGGTCGAGGCCCGACCCGAGGGCGCCGCCCGGATCGTCGAGGTGGGCGGCAAGCAGGTCACCGACCGCGAGGCGGTGGCCGAGTGCCTGGTCACCATGACGCCCGAGGCATGCGCCCGGCTCGTGGCCGGTACCCCGAAGGGGGATCCGATCGAGGCGGCACGGGTCGCCGGCGTGATGGGCGTGAAGCGGACCCCCGACCTGCTGCCGTTCTGTCATCCGATCGCGGTGACCGGCGCGGAGGTCCGGGTGGAGCCCGACGCGGGCACCGGGCGGATCCGGGTGCGAACGACGGTCCGGGCCATGGATCGCACCGGGGTGGAGATGGAGGCGCTCACGGCCGCGGCCGTCGCCGCCCTGTCGCTGTACGACACGGCCAAGGCCTACGACCGTGCCGCGCGGATCGACGGGTTGCGGCTGCTCGAGAAGCGGGGCGGCAAGTCCGGCCACTACGTGGCCGAGCGCTGAACCCACTCCGCGTCCGGCTCCGGCGGATCGCGTCCCGGGTCGTCCAGCCAGAGTTCCAGGGTTGGTATTTGTAACGCTACATCTGGGGTGTTAGCGTCCAGTTCCAGCCCAAGATGTTGTGGCGGACCGGGGTTCCGAGCACGGAGAGGCTGGGCGCATGGGTTGGCTGTTGCTCGCGGCCGTGACCATGATATGGGCCGTCCTCCTCCTGCCCGCGTGGCGGAGGTCGACGGACCGGAGTGTCAGGGAGTTCGAGAGGGGATTGGAGCTGCTCGCCGGAACCGAGTCGAACGGTCACGGTCGCTGGATCGTCACGCCGCGCAAGGGGATCGCGTTCCTCGGCCCGCGCGCCAGGGCTCAGGCCCGAGCGCGGGAGCGTCGGCGCCGGGTGTTCGTGTTCCTGCTCGAGAGCATCGGTCTCACGTTCCTGATCGGCCTGGTCCCCCCGCTGCGCGTGATGTGGTACGGCACGGCCGGATTCGTCGCCCTGCTCGGGATCTACGTCTGGGTGCTGGTATCGATGAAGCAGGCCGCGCGGGACCGCTACGCGAACCGGGCGCCGGAGGCGCCGCCATCGCGGCGGTCCGCGAGGCCGGCCCGGCTCGCGCACGCGACCGACGCCGGTGCCCGGACGGCCCGACCCGCGTTCAACGGCCTGGCGGCGTTCGGGGACGAGGACGCGGCGAGCATCGTGGTCCGCCGGGCGCGACGGCCGGTGGGCGTCGCCGGCGTCTGAGTCGGCCGACGTGAACCTCGACGACATCTCCGCGCGCTTGAGCCGGCGTTTCGACGACACGATGGAGGCCCGCGAGCGGGCCCTCCCCGCCTCCCGCACCGCCATCCGCTCGTGCGCGAACGCGATCCGCGCGATCCACCGCGGCGAGCTCGACACCGCGCACCGGCTGATGGGCGAGGCGAAGGCCGCGATCGACGAGGCCCTGCGGGTAGTGGCGGACCGTCCCCAGATCCGGTACGCGGGGTACCTCCAGGACGCGCAGAAGGAGTACGCGGAGGCGAGGATCACCGAGGCGGTGGTCACGCGTGCCGCCGAGCTCCCCACGCCCGAGGAGATCGGCGTCGAGGACGCGCCCTACCTGAACGGGATGGCCGAGGCGATCGGTGAGTCCCGCCGGCACATCCTGGACCTGCTCCGGCACGGACGGGTCGACGAGGGCGAGGCGATCCTGACCGCGATGGACGACATGTACTACGTGCTGGTCTCGATGGACTACCCAGATGCGATCACGCTGAACCTGCGTCGCTCCACCGACGTAGCTCGGGGCCTGATCGAGAAGACGCGCGGCGACCTGTCGGTGGCTCGAGTCAGCCAGGATCTGCACGACGCGCTCGAGCGCCACGCGGAGGACCAGGGGTAACGGGCCCGTCGCGACGGAGGCCTCTGCTACCCTTCCATCCGTTCCGGGGGTGTAGCTCAGTCCGGTAGAGCGCTGCCTTCGCACGGCAGAGGCCGGCGGTTCGAGTCCGCTCACCTCCACCCATGAGCGTTGCCCGGAGCCTGATCCTGTGGGCGGCGGACAACCGCATGCTCCGCGAGCGCCTGACGCGGTTCGGGTTCGTCCGGCGGACGGTCCGTCGGTTCATGCCGGGCGAGACGCTGGAGGATGCCCTCGGCGCGGCGGCCGACCTCCGTACCAGGGGCCTGCCGACGACCTTCACCGCGCTGGGTGAGAACGTGACGAACGCGGGAGAGACCCAGAAGGTCGCCGAGCACTACCTCGAGGCCTTCGAGCGGATCGCCGAGGGGGGGCTCGACACCGAGATCTCGGTCAAGCCCACCCACCTGGGACTCGACCTCGATCTCGACCTGGCCACGGCGAACCTTGAGCGTCTCACAGCGGAGGCGGCCGAACGCGGGAACTGGCTCTGGCTCGACATGGAGGCCCACCCCTACGTCGACGGGACGATCGAGCTGTACCAGCGGATGCGTCGTTCCTACGCGAAGACGGGGATCTGCCTCCAGGCGTACCTGAAGCGGACGGCGGCCGACGTCGACGCGCTCATGCCGCTCGATCCGTCGATCCGGCTCGTGAAGGGCGCCTACCGCGAGCCGGAGCAGATCGTGTTCCGTTCGAAGCGAACGATCGACGAGGCCTACCGGCGGCTTGCGCTCCGGATCCTGGCGGGGAAGGGGCCGGAGGGCCGGCTCGCGCTCGGCACGCACGACGTGGACCTATTGACGCAGATCGACCTGGCTGCGGCCGCGGGCGGTCGCGAGCGCGGTGCGTTCGAGGTCCAGATGCTGTTCGGGATCCGTGCCGACGACCAGGTCCGCCTCGGGCGGCGGGGGTACCCGGTCCGCGTCCTGATCGCCTACGGCTCCTATTGGTACCCGTGGTTCATGCGCCGGATCGCCGAGAACCCGACGAGGAACATCCTCCTCGCCCTGCGTAACCTCGTGGGCTGATCCGATAGCAGCTCGCGGATGAGCGTCCACGCGTGAGGGGGGCATACGACGGCTCCGCGTGGGTCGATCATGCCCCGGCGCCTGTCATCCATCGGACGCGCCGTTCACGAACGGACATCCGCGGAACGGCTCGCCCGCGAGCTCTGGCCAGCGTTCCGTCTCGGTCCCCACCTCGACGACGTGCGTCTCCGTCGCCGCCGGCTGGAACGACGTACCTCTGGCCCGATACGTGGTCCTGGTGATCTCCCACCGGCCGTCGTCGGCCCCACCATCGGCGAAGACGCCCGTCGTCACCACGATCGCTCCCGCGTTGGTCGTGCAGTCCACCCCCGCGGGGAACTCATCGTCCAGGGGGAAGAGATCGGCGGGATCGGTCCCTCGCAGCTCCATGCGGGCGAGCCCGCCGTCGAGCAGCGTGAACACGGCACCCGGCCGATAGACGGCCGCAGGTGACAGCTCGACGACCACTTCGAGACCGGGGCGCCCGTCGATCTCGGCCACCATGAGCGGTTCGGGAGCGGTACCCGGCCACGCGAGCGGTGCGATCGCCGCCACGAGGGCGGAGGCGCCGCTTGTCTGGACCCGAAGCACGTAGCGGCATCCTTCGGGCCGAGCCTCGTCGGTGAGCACCTCGACCCGGTCGATGCCGCCATCTCCGTCCAGGTCCCCCTCAACGATCCTCATACTTGGCGTGTACCCGTCGGGCGCGGCGGCGGCCGTGAGCCAATCGCACGGGCCGACGGCCGCGCTCGGCGCGCCGGACACGGTCGGCGGGCCCAACGGCCGCGGGGCGTCGGAGGAACGCAACGCGAGCCATGCGAACCCGATCGCGAGGGCCGGCAGGCTCAGCCCCACAACCCCGGCGGTCAGGCGCCGGCGGCGCCGGCGGCCGCGGACCTTGGCGAACGTCGCCTCCAGACCGTCGGGCTCCGCCGGGCGGATCCGCTCGGCCAGGCGGAGGAGGGAACGGCTGATCTCATCCATCGGCCACCTCGTATCGCTCTCGGAATGCCGCCCGGGCCCGGTGGAGCCGGACCCGCAGCGCGCCGTCGTTGATCCCGAGCGTCTCGGCCGCCTCCCGGTTGGAGAGCCCGAGGACCCCGACCAGGACGAGCACCTCCCGATCGCGCCGCGAGAGCGCGAGGAGTGCGCTGCGTACGTCGCGGCGCGCCCCCGCGATCGCGGCCGGATCCTCCCCGTGGTCCGCCGCCACGACCCGAGGCGCCCGGAGCAGCGAGCGGAGCCGCCGACGGTGGAGGTTCCTCGCGACCTGGAACGCGTAGCCGGAGGGTGTCTCCATGGCGGCCACGCGGTCCCACCGCTCGAACACCCGGGCCATGGCCTCCTGCGCCAGATCCTCCGCCTCGACCTGGCGAACGCCCGTGACCAGCACGAGCGCGCGGACCAGCCGCACGTACTCCGCGCCGAAGAACGACTCGAAGTCGGACCCCCCGGAGACCACGGGAGGCACGAGCGTCATCGGTTCCATGTCGCTATGAGAAGTCCCATCGACCCCGGATCGTTACGACCGCGCTCCTCCCGAGCGCGCTCGTCTCCTAGACGGCCTCGAGGGCCCTCGCGTTCCCGCGGCCCTCCCGACAGTACGCCCGCGCCCGAGCGCACTGAGGAATGGGCGCGAGCCGCCCGCCGTTTCCGACCCCTATCAGTCGACCCGCGCGAGCTCCGGCTCGGGCTCGAGCCCGAACGGCTCGGTCGCCGACTCCCGCGCGGCGCCCTCGACGCAGGGCCCAACGGGCTCACCCCCGGACGCCTTATCCGGATGGGAAGACGCAAGAGGGGATTCGAGGAGCGATGGCGGGGTGAGATGAGGCGGAGGCACGGCGGCGACCGTATTCAGAGCGATCCAGGCCACTCCGCTCGAGACTGAGAGCCACAACGGGATCCGGAACCACGGCCATTGACGCAGCCGCTCCTCCAGGGACAGCCTCTCGGGGAACTCCTCATTCGAGGTGGCGGCTGGGCCCTGATCGTCCACGTCACACGTATCGGCGCCAGCGTCAACTTGCCTGAGTGCGAACAACGCTATGTCGAGTGGAGGTCCACCCGTCAGTAGGAGTCGATGATCTCCCTGAAACGAAAGCAGTCTGCTACGTGCGAATTGTCCATGCCGACCGCCTGCATGAACGCGTAGCAGACGGTCGGGCCGACGAACCGGAATCCCCGTCGCTTGAGGTCCTTGCTCATCGCCTTCGACTCGCTGGTCTCGGCCGGGAGCTCCGCGAGTCTGGTCCAGTGGTTCACGATGGGTCGGCCGTCGACGAACGACCACAGGTACGCGTCGAGGCTCCCGAACTCATCCTGCACCTCCAGCACCCGGGCGGCGTTGTTCACCGCGGACTCCACCTTGAGCCGGTTGCGGACGATCCCCGGATCCTCCAGCAGCCGCTGGACGTCACGTTGGCCGAAGCGCGCCACGGACCCCGGGTCGAACCCGGCGAACGCGCGTCGGTATCCCTCGCGCTTGCGGAGGATCGTGGCCCAGGACAGGCCCGCCTGCGCGCCCTCGAGGACCAGCATCTCGAACAGGTGGCGGTCGTCGTGCGACGGAACGCCCCACTCCTCGTCGTGGTAGGCGAGGTACAGCCGGTCCTCCGAGATCCCCCACTCGCACCGCCGGATCTCCGCCATGGCCCGCAAGGGTAGCCTGTGCCGGTGACGCGCTGGTGGGAGCGGCTGGGGCTCGAGGTCCGCGACGGGCGGCTGCTCGTCGCGGGGCGGGACGCCGAGGTCTTGGCCCGGGAGCATGGAACGCCGCTGTTCGTCCACGACGGGGAGCGCATCGCCGAGCAGGCCCGGGCGCTCCTCGCGGCGTTCGAGCGGGCCAGCCTCCCGTTCCGGCTGCGCCTGGCGCTGAAGGCCCAGCGCGACTCCGGGGTCCTGGCGATCGTGCGGTCCCTCGGATCGGTCGGGATCGACGCCTGCTCCCCCGGCGAGGTGCGTCACGCGCTCGAGCACGGATGGTCGCCCGAGGAGATCAGCTGCACGGGAACGAACCTCTCCGAGCGAGACCTAGACGAGATCCTTCCCATCGGTGTGCACGTGAACGTGGATCTGCTCTCGCAGCTCGACCGGTTCGGGCGGCGCGCGCCCGGCACGACGGTCGGGATCCGCGTGAACCCTCGCGCCGGCGCCACCTGGAGCGGGCTCCGCGATCACGGCCACGGCGAGTCGCTGTACGCGGGGGCGCGGCCGACGAAGTTCGGCATCCTGGATGAGCAGCTGGACGGGGCCCTGGAGCTCGCGGCCAAGCACGAGCTGCGACTGGACACCCTGCACGTCCACGTGGGGGATGGATTCCTGACCGATGGGCTGCCGCACTTCGAGGTCGCGGTCGAGCGGGTGGCGGCGATGGCCCGACGGGTCACGGAGGCCGGGCACGAGCTCGTCGAGGTGAACGCCGGCGGAGGGCTCGGCGTCCCACAGCGCGAGGGCGAGACCCCTCTCGACGCCGACGCGTACGCGGAGGTCCTCGGTCGGCATCTGGGGCCCCTGGGGGTCAAGATCGCGGCCGAGCCGGGCGACTTCCTGTGCAAGGAGTCCGGGGTGCTGCTCGCGGAGGTGGTGACGGTGGACGAGCGCGACGGCGAGACGTTCGTCGGGCTGGATGCCGGCTACAACGTCGCGCCCGAGCGCTTCATCTACGGCTCGGAGCTGCCGATCGTGCTCTGCCGAGCCGCCGACGCCGAGCTCCACCGGCGGGTGACCGTGACCGGCAACATCAACGAGGGCGACGACCTCTGGGCCCGCGATCTGCCGATGCCCGAGGTCCGCGAGGGCGACGTCCTGGCACTGCTCAACGTCGGCACCTACAACCGCTCGATGCACCTGGAGCACTGTCTCCGTCCGCCGGCGCCCGTGCTCGCGTTCGCCGATCGGGTCTGAGCCGACCCGGCCGGATCAGAGCCCGCAGGCGCTGCAGGCGACCCGGTCGTGTCGGTCGCCTTCGACCCGGTGGTTGGCCACGGCTCCGGCCTATCCTGGAAGGACAGCCTCGACCCGACGACTCGCCGACCCGAAGGGGTGTCCGCGATGGCCGATCTCCTCAGCCTCGACCAGGTTCGCGAGCTCATAACCCACGATGCCGGCCCGTGCGTCTCGCTGTTCCTCCCCACGCACCGAACGGCGCCCGAGAGCGAGCAGGACCCGATCCGCCTGAAGAACCTGCTCGCCGAGGCGGAGGAGGTCCTGGCCCGCGTGGGTCTGCGGCCGCCGGAGACGCGGGAGCTGCTGGGCCCGGCGACCGGGCTCCACGATCTCGAGGGGTTCTGGCGGTACCAGGCGGACGGGCTCGCGATCTACCTGGCCGCCGGGTTCGCTCGCTTCTTCCGGCTGCCGCTCGAGCTGCCCGAGCTGGCCGTGGTCACCGAGCGATTCCACGTGAAACCACTCCTCCCGCTGCTCGCCACGGACGGGCGGTTCTTCGTCCTGGCGATCAGCGGGAACGAGGTGCGCCTCCTCGAGGGCTCGCGTCAGCGCGTGGACGAGGTGGAGCTGGACGACGTGCCCGAGAGCCTGGCCGAAGCGCTCCGCTACGACGATCTGGAGAAGGAGCGCACGTTCCACGTCGCCGGGCGCGGCGGGCGCTCGGGTCCGGCGATCTTCCACGGGCACGGGATCGGCGACGAGGTCGACCGGGTGCTCCACGAGCGGTTCCTGCGCGAGGTCGACGCCGGGCTGTGGGAGATCCTCCGGGAGCAGCGGGCACCGCTGGTGGTGGCCGGCGTCGAGGAGCTCCGGGCGATCTTCCGCGAGGTGACCCGGTACGGGCACGTGCTCGAGGACGGGATCGAAGGGAACCCTGAGGAGCTCCGTCCGGAGGAGCTCCACGCGCGAGCCTGGGAGCTGGTGGGGCCGGTCTTCGATCGTGAGCGCGAGGAGGCTGTGTCCCGCTTCGCCGAGCGTGCCGGCCGCGGCGAGGGGGCGACCGCAGATCTGCGCCAGGTCGTCCTGGCCGCGCTGGACGGCCGGGTCGAGACCTTGTTCGTGGCCGTGGGGGAGCAGCGGTGGGGCACGTTCGACGAGGGCACGCGCGAGGTCGCGCTGCACGCGGAGCGCGCTCCGCGCGACGAGGATCTCCTGGATCGAGCGGCGGTCCTGACGCTGGCGACGTCCGGCTCCGTCTACGCGGTGGCCCTCGATCGCGTCCCTGGGGCGGGCGAGATCGCCGCCGTCCTGCGCTACTGAGCCAACCCCACCGCTCAGCGAGCTCCGGGGAACCCCAGATCGACCCGGCTCGTGGCGGGATCCGGCCACCGGACGGTGACCGCCTTCTCCCGCGTCCAGAAGTGGATCCCCTCCGGCCCATACATCTTGCTATCGCCGAACAGGGACTCCTTCCAGCCTCCGAAGGAGTAGAAGGCGAGCGGCACCGGGATCGGCACGTTGATGCCCGCCATCCCGGCCTCGACGTCGAACACGAACCGCCGGGCGGCGCCACCATCGCGGGTGAAGATCGCCGCGCCGTTGCCCCACCGGTTGCGGGAGATCAGCCCGATCGCGTGGTCATAAGCTTCGGCGCGCACGACCGTCATCACCGGCCCGAAGATCTCGTCCCGGTAGCAGTCCATCCCGGGCTCGACGCGGTCGATCACCGAAGGCCCGACGAAGAAGCCGGTGCCCCACAGCGGGTGCTCGCGCCCGTCGACCAGGACCTCGGCGCCCTGCCCGCGGGCGCCGTCGAGGTAGGAGATGACCCGGTCCCGATGCTCGCGGGAGATCAGCGGGCCCATCTCGCTCTCCGGGTCCATGCCGTCACCGACCCGGAGCTTCGCCGCGCGATCGAGGATCGCCTCCATCAGCGGTCCCGCCGCGTCGCCGACCGGCACGACCGTGGCGATCGCCATGCAACGCTCGCCCGCGGAGCCGTACACGGCGGAGACGGCCGCGTCGGCCGCCATCCCGATGTCGGCGTCCGGGAGGACGATCATGTGGTTCTTCGCGCCGGCCAGGGCCTGGACGCGCTTGCCGTTGGCGGCGGCCGTCGCGTAGACGTGCCGCGCCACGGGGGTGGAGCCCACGAAGCTCACGGCCTTGATGTCGGGGTGCTCGAGGATCCGGTCGACCACGACCCGGTCTCCCTGCACGATCTGGAAGACGCCGTCGGGGAGGCCCGCGTCGCGGAACGCCTCGGCGAGGAGCAAGGAGGCGCTCGGGTCCTTCTCCGAGGGCTTGAGGATGAAGCAGTTGCCGGCGGCCATCGCCGCGGCGCACATCCACATCGGGACCATCGCCGGGAAGTTGAAGGGCGTGATGCCGGCCACCAC
>CAZXFA010000022.1:0-39983 GCA_964640085.1 uncultured Actinomycetes bacterium
TCTTCCTGGGCGAGGACCACGACCCGGCGGGCTCGGTCCGTGAAGCGCTCGAACACGCTCCCACGATAGGGCCGGTGTCCAGCGAGGGGAGCCCGCGATGTTGTAATCCTGCTTACACCCCCTGGAATAGGCACGACCGCGGCCGGCGTTGTTGCAGGTGCACGCCCTATCGACGACACGAGACCAGACACGAGACCAGAGAGGAACACGCATGTCCGCCCTCGATACCCAGGTCCTCCCGCTGCTCCCGCTGACCACGGGCGTGGTGCTGCCCGGGATGGTGGTGACGCTCACGATCGAGTCGGATGACGCCCGCCGGGCGCTCGCCGCCGCCGGGAGCACCGGCGGCGAGCTCCTGCTGGTCCCGAGGAGCGGGCAGCGGTTCGCGCAAGTGGGCACGGTCGCCAAGCTCGAGGACGTGGGCCGGTTGCGCAACGGGATGGAGGCGCTCGTGATCCGGGGGGTGCACCGAGCGGTCGTCGCCCGGGGCGTCCCCGGCACCGGGGACGCGATCTGGGTGGAGATCGACCCCCGGCCGGACCCGGCCGACGTCTCGCCCCGGGCCGCCGAGCTCGCGCGCGAGTATCGCGCCGCGATCGAGGCGGTCGTCGAGGCCCGCGGGGCCCCGCAGATCGGGGAGTTCCTCCGCGGCATCACCGAGCCGGGCCAGATGGCCGACACCTCGGGCTACTCGCCGGACCTGTCGTTCGAGCAGAAGGTGGAGGTCCTCGAGACCCTCGACGTCGAGCAGCGATTGGAGAAGGTCCTGGCATGGGCGAGGGAGGTCCTGGCCGAGGTCGAGCTGAAGGACAAGATCCGCTCCGACGTCCGTGAGGGCATGGAGAGGACCCAGCGCGAGTTCATCCTGCGCCAGCAGATGGAGGCGATCCGCAAGGAGCTGGGGGAGGACGGCGAGGAGAACGTCGTCGAGGAATACCGACGCAGGATCGCCGAGGCGAACATGCCCGACGGTGCCCGGAAGGAAGCCGAGCGTGAGCTCGGGCGCCTGGACCGGACCTCCGAGCAGTCGCCCGAGCACGGGTGGATCCGTACGTACCTCGACTGGATCACCGAGATCCCGTGGGGCGTGCGGACCGAGGACAGCCTCGACATCGCCGACGCCCGTCGGATCCTGGACGAGGACCACACCGGGCTGGAGGACGTCAAGGATCGCATCGTCGAGTACCTGGCGGTCCGCAAGCTCCGTCGGGAGCGCGGGCTCGGCGCGGCAAGCGGTCGCGGTTCGGGTGCGATCCTGACGCTGGTGGGTCCCCCCGGTGTGGGCAAGACCTCGCTCGGCGAGTCGGTTGCGCGGGCGCTCGGGAGGAGGTTCGTGCGGATCTCGCTGGGCGGGATCCACGACGAGGCCGAGATCCGAGGGCACCGGCGGACCTACGTCGGCGCGCTGCCGGGTCGGATCGTCCGTGCGCTGAAGGAAGCTGGGACCAAGAACCCGGTGATGATGCTCGACGAGGTCGACAAGGTGGGCGCCGACTGGCGCGGCGACCCCTCGAGCGCGCTGCTCGAGGTGCTCGACCCGGCGCAGAACCACACGTTCCGCGATCACTACCTGGAGGTGGACCTCGACCTGTCCGAGGTGCTGTTCATCTCGACCGCCAACGTGTCGGAGACGATCCCCGGTCCGCTCCTCGACCGGATGGAGGTGATCCGGCTCGACGGCTATACCGAAGACGAGAAGGTGGCGATCGCCCGTGAGCACCTATTCGCGAGACAGCTCGAGCGCAACGGCCTGCGCGAGGACGAGGTCACCATCGCCGATGAGGCGATCAGACGGATCGTCGCAGACCACACCCGCGAGGCGGGCGTGCGGAACCTCGAGCGCGAGCTCGGCAAGGTGCTGCGGAAGGTCGCCACGCGGATCGCCTCCGGCGAGGCGACCCCTCCGGTCACGGTCGACGGGGAGGACGTCCGCGCCTACCTCGGACGACAGCGGTTCTTCTTCGAGGCGGCCGAGCGCACCAGCGTGCCCGGCGTGGCCACCGGGCTGGCGGTCACGGGGACCGGCGGCGACGTGCTGTTCATCGAAGCCACGCGGCTCGACGGTGCCGAGGGCGACGGGCTGGTGCTCACCGGTCAGCTCGGCGACGTGATGAAGGAGTCGGGCCAGATCGCGCTCAGCTTCGTACGGTCGCACGCGGCCGAGATCGGCGTGGAGCCCTCGCGGCTGTCCGGGAGGTTCCACGTCCACGTTCCGGCGGGCGCGGTCCCGAAGGACGGGCCCAGCGCCGGGATCACGATGGTGACGGCCCTCGCCTCGCTCGCCGCGGGTCGCCCGGTCTGCAGCACCGTCGGGATGACGGGGGAGGTCACGCTCCAGGGTCGGGTCCTGCCGATCGGCGGCGTCAAGCAGAAGGTGCTCGCGGCGCACCGGGCGGGGCTGAAGGAGGTCGTGCTGCCCAAGCGGAACGAGGGCGACCTGGACGAAGTACCCGAACAGGTGCGCGAGGAGATCGCCTTCCATCTGGTCGAGACGATCGACGATGTGCTCCGGGTCGCGCTCGGGCCTTTGCCGGCCCAGGCCGACGCTGCCTGACCGGGACCGAGCCGGTAGCATCCGGCCCATGCGAGCCCTGGTGGCGGCGCCCGAGGTTGCCGGCGGCGTCGAGCTGCGAGAGGTGGCCGATCCCGAGCCGGCCCCCGATCAGGCGCTGATCGACGTGCGCGCCGTCTCGCTGAACCGCGGCGAGTGCGCTGCACTGCGCGCGGCCGAGGACGGGTGGCGGCCGGGATGGGACCTCGCGGGCGTGGTCGTGACGCCCGCCGCCGACGGCTCGGGACCGTCCACCGGCGCGCTCGTGTTCGGGTGGGTGAACGGTGGATCGTGGGCCAAGCGGGTCGCGGTCCGGACCGACCACCTGGCCGGGATCCCGGACGATGTGTCCCTCGAGGTCGCCTCGACGCTGCCGGTGGCCGGGCTGACCGCGGTAGGGGTGCTCTCGGCGGGACGCGCGCTGCTCGGCCAGCGTGTCGCGATCACCGGGGCGGCAGGGGGAGTCGGCCGGTTCGCGATCCAGCTCGCCCACGGCGCCGGGGCTCACGTGACGGCGGTCGTGGGGCGCCCGGAGCGGGGCGAGGGCCTGGCCGAGCTCGGGGCCGGTGCGATCGAGATCGGGCTCGCACCGGAGGGCGAGCCGTTCGACCTGATCGTGGAGTCCGCCGGCGGCAGCTCGCTCGCGGCCGCCGTGTCGCGGGTCTCCGCGCGCGGGACGATCGTGACGTTCGGGAACTCCTCCAACGAGCCCGTTACGTTCGATCCGCGCGCCTTCTACCGGAAGGGCGGGCCGACGATGGTCGGCTACCTCGTGACTCGGGAGCTGCTCGAGGGGCGGATCGGCTCGGGGCAGCTCGGAGCCCTCGCCGTCCTCGTCGCTGAGGGGCGGCTCGTCTCGCGGATCGACCTCCAGGTGTCGTGGACCGATGCGGGGACCGCGGTGCAGGCGCTCCTGGACCGCACGGTCGACGGGAAGGTAGTCCTCACGGTCGGCTAGGGGATCGGCACGTACCCTTGACGGGCGTGCTCGAGCTGATCGGTCTCTCGCGGCGGTTCGGACGCGTCGTCGCCCTGGACGACGTGTCGTTCGAGGTCGCGTCGGGGCAGATCGTGGGGTTCGTGGGGCCGAACGGCGCGGGGAAGACGACCGCGATGCGGATCGTCCTCGGCGTGCTGGAGCTCGACGCCGGCGTGGTCCGCTGGCGGGGGAGGCAGGTCGACGCCGAGGTCCGCCGGCGGTTCGGCTACCTGCCGGAGGAGCGCGGGCTGTACCCGAAGATGCGCGTGCTCGATCAGCTGGTCTACTTCGGCCGCCTGCACGGCCTCCAGCCGAACGACGCTCGGCGGAGCGCCGAGCGCATGGTGCAGGTGCTCGGCGTCGACGATCGCGCCCACGACCGTGCGGAGGCGCTGTCGCTCGGCAACCAGCAGCGCGTGCAGCTCGCAGCCGCGCTGGTGCATCGGCCCGAGGTCCTGGTGCTCGACGAGCCCTTCTCGGGGCTGGATCCGGTCGGGGTCGACGTGCTGTCGGGGGTCCTGCGGGAGCAGGCGGCTGAGGGTGTCCCGGTGGTGTTCTCCAGCCACCAGCTCGACCTGGTCGAGCGTCTGTGCGAGTCCGTCGTGCTGATCCATCAGGGCCGGGTGGTGGCCGACGGGAGGGTCGGCGACCTCCGGGCGGCCGATCCACGCCGGTTGGTCCGGATCGAGGTCGGGGGCGCGCCTCGCGGATGGGCGGAACGGCTGCCCGGGGTCCGCGTCCTCGAGCCCCTGCCCGAGGGAGCGATCCTCGAGCTGGTCGACCGGGCGCGCGAGGCCGACGTGCTGGATGCCGCGAGAGCGGCGGGAGCCGTCCACCACTTCAGCGTGATCCAGCCCAGCCTCACCGAGATCTTCCGACGGGCGGTGGGCGTGTGAGACAGGCGTGGAGGATCGTGGCCCGCCGCGAGTTCGTCGAGCGCGGTCGCGACCGAAGCTTCATCATCTCCACCGGGATCACCCTTCTCGTGCTGGTTGGCGTGATCGTCCTCAGCTCGGTCTTCAACCGCGGGACGCGGTTCGACCTCGCGGTGGTCGGCGAGGGATCGGCCGGGATCGGGCAGGACGTCGTCACGGCCGCCGCGGCGCTCGGGATCGAGGTCCGGATCCTCGAGCCCGCCGACCAGACCGAGGCCGAGCGGGCGGTCCGGGACGGCGAGGCTGATGCAGCGTTGCTCGACGGGGTGCGGATCCTCGTGCGCGCGAGCCCACCGGAGCAGTTGGTGGGGGTGATCCAGGCGGTCGCGCTCCGGGAGCGCTCCATGGAGGCGCTGGTGCGGTCGGGGCTCTCCGAGGAGGAGGTTGCGACCGCGCTCGCGCAGCCGCCGCTCCCGGTTCGGGCGCTCGAGCCGGTCGATGCTCGGCAGCGGGAGAACAGCGTGGTCGCCTTCGTGGGCGTCCTCGCCCTCTACGGTCAGCTGTTCGCCTACGGGTACTGGGTCGCCGCCGGGGTGGTCGAGGAGAAGGCTTCCCGCGTGGTGGAGGTGCTCCTGGCGACGATCCGGCCCTCGCAGCTGTTGCGGGGCAAGATCCTCGGGATCGGTCTGCTCGGCCTGGCGCAGTTGCTGCTGATCGGTGCGATCGGCCTGGCGACGGCGCAGGCCGTGGGATCGCTGGACTTCCCGACCGGGGCGATCGCGACGATCGGCATCGTGCTCGTGTGGTTCGTCCTGGGGTTCTTCTTCTACGCGGGGTTGTTCGCGGTGGCCGGTTCGATCGTGACCCGGCAGGAGGATCTCCAGGCCACGATGACCCCGCTCACGCTCGTGATCGTCGCGTCCTTCTTCGTGGGGATCAACGCGACGAGCGACCCCGGGTCGACGTTGGCGACGGTGGCCTCGATGATCCCGCCATCCGCGCCGCTGGTGATGCCGTCGCGGATCGTGCTCGGGGAGGCGAGCGGGTGGTCGATCCTCCTCTCGGCCGGGCTGTCCATCGCGGTGACAACGGCGCTCGTGCCGATCGCCACGAAGATCTACTCGCGGGCGGTCCTCCGCAGCGGGCGGGTACGGCTCCGTCAGGTCCTGCGGGCGGAGCGATCCTGATCGCGTTTCAGCCCCGGGGCATCAGGCAGAACTCGTTGCCCTCCGGATCGGCCATCACGCGCCAGCGCATGCCCTCCTCCTCGTGATCGGCGAGCCGCGACCCGCCACGCTGCTCGATCCAGGCGGTCACGGCCTCGAGATCCGCGATGCGCAGGTCCACGTGGGCGCGGTTCTTGACCGTCTTGTCCTCCGGGACGAGCTGGAAGGCCAGGGCGACCGCCTCCTCGGCGGGGCGCTCGAGGACCACGAAGCGCTCGCCGAACCAGCCGGCCACACCCACGCCGAGCAGCTCCGACCAGAACTGCGCCAGGCGCTCAGGGTCGCGGCAGTCGATCGTCACGTACCAGACCTGCGCCATCGGCGCGTCCAAGCCTACGTCCTTGGCACGAGGCAGAACTCGTTGCCTTCCGGATCGGCCATCACTCGCCAGTGGACATCGCCGGTCTGGTGATCGGCGACGCGCGAGCCGCCGTGGCTGCGGACCCAACGCGTGGCGGCCTCAAGGTCCGCCACCTCCAGGTCGACGTGAACCCGGTTCTTCGTGTCCTTGCGTTCGGGAACGCGCTGGATCCCGATCGATGGGGCGCCCTCGGTGGGCCGGAGGAACACGAAGCGCCCCCCGTCGATCCGCGCGGCGACCTCGGTGCCGAGCAGTCCGCACCAGAACGGGGCGATCCGGTCCGGGTCGATCGAGTCGACGATCACGTGCGAGATCCGGGCGCCGCGCAAAGGGTCCACGTCGCTCATCCCATGAGCTCGGCGGCCATCTCGTCGAACACGCGCGAGTGCAGATCCACGTCCTGGGACGTGGTGGCCGGTGACATCAAAGCCATGTTGTGGAAGGGCGTGAGCAGCACCCCGCGGTTCAGCGCGTAGAGATGCGTGAACCGCGCGAGCTCGTGGTCGTCGGCGGCCGCCGCCTCGCCGCCGGTGCGGGGAGGCGTCGGCGTGAACCAGTACTCGGCGCGGCAGCCGAGCCGCTGGACCTCCCAGGGCAACCCGTGCGCGTCGATGGCGGCCTTGACGCCCTCGGCCCACCGCTCGCCGAGCGCGATCATCCGCTCGAACGCCGCGTCGGTGAGCACCCGCTCGAGGGTGACCCGCATCGCGGCGAGCGAGAGGGCGTTCCCCGACAGCGTGCCCCCGATCCCGCCAACGTCCGTCGTCGGTAGGGTGTCCATGAACGCCTGGGTCCGCTCGGCGACCTCGGCGCTCATCCCGTAGCAGGCGGCGGGGACGCCGCTCGCGAGTGGCTTGCCGATCGTGAGGAAGTCCGGCTCGAGCCCCCACGCCCGGGTGGCGCCGCCGGGTCCGGCGCAGATGCAGTGCGTCTCGTCGATCACGAGGTAGGTGCCGTGCTTCCGCGTCAGCTCCCGGAGGGCGTCATGGTATCCGGGTTCGGGGAGCACGATGCCGATGTTCGTGAGCGCGGGCTCCGCCAGCACGCACGCCACGTCCCCGTGGGAGAGCGCCTCCTCCAGCGCCTCGACATCGTTGAACTCCACGACGCGCGTGGTCTCGTTCGGATCGACCGGGGGGCCGACGTTGCCGGGACGGAACCCGGGGGCGCTCTCCTCGATCGTCGCGATCGTCTCGTCCACCGAGCCGTGGTAGCAGTAGTTGAAGACCAGGATCTTCGAGCGTCCGGTGATCGCGCGCGCCAACCGGATCGTGAACCGGTTCGCGTCCGTCGCGGTCAGGCAGAACTGCCAATACCGCAGGCCGAACCGCCGGCTCATCTCCTCGCCGACCCGGAGCGAGTCCTCGGTGGGGAGCATCAACGTGATCCCCTTCGCGGCCTGCTCCGTGATGGCGGCGACCGCCTCCTTCGGCGAGTGGCCGGTCATCGCTCCCGTGTCCCCCAGACACAGGTCGACGTACTCGTGCCCGTCCACGTCCCGGAACCGCGCCCCCTCTGCTTCCCGGACGAAGACCGGGAACGGTCCGGCCCACTCGGTCATCCAGGGCATCGGGACGCCGGCGAGCAGCGACGCCTTCGCGCGCTCGAACAGGTCGCGCGAGCGCGGGTGCGCCTGCTCGAAGCGAGCGAGCTCGCGCTCCATGAGCTCGCCGAGCCTTGTGCGGTCCACGGTCGTGTCCATGCGGGCCTCCTGCCTCGCGTCGGCGCCGACGCGGAGCCTGGCCGAGAGCGGCACGCGCCGTCAACCGACACGCGGTCGAGTCCCGCGGCCCGCGGGTGGACGGGCAGGTGCGCTAGGCTCCGGGGACGTCGAGCGTGGAGGTCCTCGTTCGTGCCGAAGCGGAGCTTGTCCGGCGCCGCGACCGTCGGCACCGTTCGGTCGCTCGCCCGCGGCTCGGGGGCGCGGGTGATCTCGCGCGTCCCCCTGTTCGCGGGGTCGTCCAAGCGCACCTGTCCCGGGTGGCCTCGCTCGCCGAGGAGGTCTGGATGAACGCCGGGAATATCGTCGTCCAGGAAGGGGATCCGGGCGACGCCTTCTACGTGATCCTGGATGGCTCGGCCCGAGTCACGCGAGGCGCCGCACCCTGCGGGAGTTCGGCCCGGGTGATCACCTCGGCGAGCTGGCCCTGATCGACGGGGGACCCCGGGCCGCGACGGTCATGGCCCTGACCTCGCTCGACGCGATCCGGATCCGTCGCACGGCGTTCCGCCGGCTCCTGCTGGCGGAGCCCGTCGTGGGCCTGCGGATCATGGAGCGCCTGGTCAGCTGGATCCGCGAGTACCAGACGCAGATCCCCGTCTAGCGCTCGGACGGCGTCAGCCTGCCGCCGAGACGTACGGCACGTACTCCGGGTCCCACATCATCGCGTCGACGGCAGGCTCGATCTCTTCGTCGTGGAAGTGTCGCCCGACGCCGCGATCGCGAGCGCACCGGACCACCGCGATCGCGACCTGGCGAGAGACGTGCCGCAGCTCCGACTGGTTCGGGAACAGCGCCCCCTGGTCCAACCGGTCCTGCCCCACGGTCGCCGCCATCGCATCGGCCGCGGTGAGGAACATCTCGTCGGTGATCTCGCGGGCCTCGGCGACCACCGCCCCGAGCCCGATCCCGGGGAACACGAACGCGTTGTTCGCCTGACCGATCACATGCCTGCGCTCGCCCCGGACGACGGGCGGGAACGGGCTGCCGGTCGCGACGATCGCGCGCCCGCGGGTCCACTCCATGATGTCCTCGGGCTGCGCCTCGGTCTTCGAGGTCGGGTTGGAGAGCGGCAGCACGATCGGGATCCGGGCGTGCCCGGCCATCTCGCGGATCGCGCCCTCGGTGAACGTGCCGGGCGTCCCGCTCGTCCCGATCAGCATCGTCGGCCGCACCGCGCGGACCACCGCCTCCAGGTCGCACGTCTTCCCGGGGTCGAATCCGTAGCGGGCCATCTCCACCTGACCGAGCGCGAACTCCTCCTTGTCCTGGTCGAGCGGCTCGCGGCCGAGGCAGGTCAGCCCCCGCGAGTCGAGCTGGACGATCGCGTGCCGGATCGTCACCTGATCGGCCCCCTCGCGGAGCATCGCCGCCCGCACGAGCCGGGCGATCCCGATCCCCGCGGCGCCTGCGCCGAGGAACACCAGACGCTGCTCGGACAGCGGCTCATCGAGGATCCGCAGGGCGGACAGGATCCCCCCCATCACCACGGCGGCCGTGCCCTGGATGTCGTCGTTGAAGCTCGTGATCCGGTGGCGGTACCGGTCGAGCAGCCGGATCGCGTTGTGCTGCTTGAAGTCCTCCCACTGGAGCACCGCGTGCGGGAACACCGCCAGGACGCCCTCGACGAAGGCCTCGATGAAGTCCTCGTACTCGGGACCGCGGAGCCGGGGCTGCCGGTACCCGAGGTAGTAGGGGTCATCCAGCAGGCCCTGGTTGTCGGTCCCGACGTCGAGCGAGACCGGCAGCGTGAGGGCTGGGTGGATGCCGGCCCCGGCCGTGTACAGCGCGAGCTTGCCGACCGGGATCCCCATCCCGCCCGCTCCCTGGTCCCCCAGGCCGAGGATCCGCTCGTTGTCGGTGACCACGATCAGCCGGACGTCCTCGTGGCGGGCGTTGGAGAGCAGCTCGGGGATCCGGTCCACGTCCCTGGGTGTCAGCCACAGCCCGCGCGGTCGGCGCATGATGTGGCTGTACTCCTGGCACGCGCGGCCGACCACCGGCGTGTAGACGATCGGCATCAGCTCTTCGAGGTGCTCCACCAGGACCCGATAGAAGAGGGTCTCGTTGCGGTCCTGGAGGGCCGCCAGGCCGATGAACCGCTCGAGCTCGTCGCCCTTGCGTCGGTTCTTCTCGATCTCCAGCGCCGCCTGCTCCAGGATCGATTGCACCCGCGTGGGCAGCAGCCCGTGCAGCCCGAACCGATCGCGTTCCTCGTCCGTGAAGGCCGTGTCCTTGTTCAGCAGAGGGTGCTCGAGCAGGTCGTGTCCGGCATAGGGGACCGCCGCGGGCCCCATCCCGGTCCGCAGCGCCGTGACCCACCCGTGCTCGATCGAGAGCTCACGATCCATCAAGACGCTCATCCCGTCGCCACCTCCCGGCGGATCCCGCGGACGCCACGATGGACCAGGCCGAACGTCCGCCCGTTCGCCACGACCACACGGTGGCAGCCGGGCGAGGGGGTCCTTAGGGCGCGAGGTCCCCTTCCCCTCGGGCCTTCCGTCCCCGGGTGTTCAGCGCCGCGCGAGCTCGCGCCGCAGCGCGGACAGCGGCAGGGACCCCAGCGAGAGCAGCCGGTCGTGGAAGTCGGGGAGCGAGAAGGTGGGGCCGTCGCGCTCGGCCGCCTCCGTCCGGTGGCGCTGGATCTCGAGTTGCCCGATCCGATAGCTGAGGGCCTGCCCGGGCAGCGTGATGTAGCGGTCGGTCTCGATCGCGGCGTCCACCGGCGGGACCCCCGTGTCCTCCAGCAGGGCGATCGCGCGCTCGCGGGACCAGCCGAACGCGTGGATGCCGGTATCCGCGACCAGCCGCGCGGCTCGCATCCCCTGGAGGTCCAGCATGCCCAGGCGCTCAGCCTCGTCCTCGAACAGCTCCATCTCGTCTGCCAGGCGCTCGGCGTACAGGCCCCAGCCCTCGGCGAAGGCGGCCCCCGCAAGCATCCCGCCGAACCGGCGCAGCGCCGGGCGGTCGCCCATCTCCTGCTCCAGCGTGATCTGGAAGTGATGCCCCGGGTTGGCCTCGTGGTACGTCGTGCTCGCCAGGTGGTGGAGGGGTTTGCCCTGGAGGTCACCACCGTTCACGTAGTAGATGCCCTTGCGGGCGCCGTCGGCCGAAGGGGGTTGGTAGAAGGCGAACGGCATGTCCACCTCGCGGAACTCCTCGACCAGCTTGACGCGGCAGCTCTCCGAGGGCAGCTGGCCGAACCAACGGGGCGCCGCCTCCCACCCTCGCGCCACCTGCGATGCAGCGATCCGCAGCAGGTCCTCCTTGGAGCCGATCGCGTTCCGGCCGCTCGCCCGGAGGTCCGCGAGCGCCGCGCGCGGGTCCGAGGCGCCCATCCGTTCGGCCGAGCGGCGACGCTCCTCCTGGATCGCCTCCAGATCCTCCACCCCGAGCCGGTGCACCGCCGCGGCGTCCAGCGGCAGCGTCGTCCACGAGAGGACCTGCGCCGCGTACATCGCTTCCCCGTCCGGGAGCGCCGACAGACCGATCGTCTCGGTGGCCGCCGGGACGTACCCACGCAGGATCTCCCGGTACCCCTCGAGCGCGGGCAGGAAGGAGCGGACCAGGGCCTCGGCGACGCGCTCGCGGCCGGCCGTGTCCTCCGGGGGCACCGGCTGGAGACCCGGCGACGTCTCGATGGGGGTCGCGAGGATCCGCTCGACCTGCGCGATCGCCCGCTCGACGACCACCCGGGGAGCCGTGACACCTGCCGCCATGCCCTCCCGGGCGACCTCGGCGATCGCCGCGTAGAAAGCGGGCGTCGCCGCCAGCCGGGCGAGGTAGCGCTGGAGACGGTCGGGGGTGTCGGCCCGCTGGAGGGAGGCGAGCTCACCGATCAGCCCTCCCGGTCCCCACAGGTGGCTCACGCACCACAAGCGATCCAGTCGATGTTCGAGCGAGGCGATCTCGCGGTTGGCGACCGCCTCCAGCACGTCGAGCGTGGTGCGCAGCGGCTCATCCAGCAGGTCGCGCTCCAGCAGCCCCAGCTCCTCGATCCCTCCCCGGTGGAGCGTCTCGCGTTGGGCCCGCCCATCCTCGCTCGGGTCCGGGAGGCGGTCGTCGTACCGCTCGTCGCCGACCATCGTGCCGAACAGCGGCTCGACCTCGAGCAGCCGCTCCCAGTAGCGGTCGACGAGTGCGCGGGCAGCCGCCTGATCGTCCGTCATGGCGTCCTCTCTCCGGTGGCTCCCGGCGGGTCGGCGGGCCGCGTCATCCTACCGTCGGGGCCCGACGCTCAGCCGTCCAGCCAGCCGAAGTGGCGGCGGCGGACGTCGGCCTTGGTCGCCTCGTCCAGGAAGCTCGCGTCGATAGCGTTCGCGGTGACCCGTCGCAGCTCCTCGTCGGAGAACCCGAGGTCGCCCCGACAGACCTCAAGCTCGTGGGTGAGGTCGAGGCCGAACAGGGCCGGGTCGTCGGTGTTGATCGTGACCCGGACGTCCTCGCCGAGGAGCCGGCGGGCGGGGTGCTCGGCCAGCGAGGGCACGGCGTGTGTCCGGAGGTTGGACGTGGGGCACATCTCCAGGACGACGCCCCGGTCGCGGACCAGCGCCGTGACCTCCGGGTCGTGCGCCACGCTGACGCCGTGACCGAGCCGACGAACCCCGAGGGCCTCCACCGCCTCGCGCGGGAAATGCGGCCCGCCCGACTCGCCGTAGTGCGCGGTGAGCGCCAGGCCGGCCTCCGCGATCGGCGCCAGGCCCTCGGCGTATATCGACGGCGGATGCGAACGCTCCTCGTCGGCCAGGTCGAACCCCACGAGCCGTTCCCGCCAGCGGAGCGCGAACCCGACCGTCCGGCGCAGCGAGTCCATGCCGTACGAGCGCGAGAAGATCGCGATCAGCCCGACCGCGACGTCCTGCTCGCTCGCGGCGAGCTCGACCCCTCGGAGGATCGCCTCCATCGCCTCGTCCCAGTCGAGACCGTGCGGCGAGCAGAGGAAGTCGGGGGAGAACCGGAGCTCGGCCAGTCGGACCTGATCGGCCGCCAGGTCCTCGACCGCCTCGCGCGCGATGCGCTCGACCGCCCCGAGGTCGCGGAACGCGCCCTGCGCGATCCCGAAGAACGCGAGCACGGCCTCCAGGCTCTCCATCGGCTCGAGGACCTGCGCCCGCGGGGCGAGCTCGTCGGGGGTCGACTCGGGGAGCGGGTCGCCCGCCTCCCGGTACAGGTCGATGAGCGTCTGGAGACGGATCGCTCCTTCCAGGTGCCGGTGCAGATCGACCTTCGGCGTGGTTCGCAGCTCCATGTCCCGCATACCGATAGCATGCCCCGGACGGACCCGGGGGGACGGTCGGAGGAGACTCGAGGGGCCGGATGCTGCTCGATGGCAAGAAGCTGCTGATCACCGGTGTGCTGACGCGGGAGTCGATCGCGTACGCGGCCGCGGCAGCCGCGCAAGAGGCCGGGGCGGAGATCGTGCTCACCTCGTTCGGCCGAGCGATGGGGCTCACCGAGAAGGTGGCCAAGCGGCTCCCCTCGCCACCGGACGTGCTCGAGATGGACGCGAACGCCCCCGAGCAGATCGCCGCGGTGGCCGCCGAGCTCGGGCGGCGGTGGGGCGGTGTGGACGGGCTCCTGCACGCGATCGCGTTCGCGCCGCAGGACGCCTTGGGGGGGAACTTCCTCCATACGCCGTGGGAGAGCGTCTCGGCCGCGCTCCAGACGAGCGCCTACTCCCTGAAGGCGATCGCCGTCGGGATGCTCCCGCACATGCGGGAGCAGGGAGGCGCGATCGTGTCACTCGATTTCGACGCGCGGTTCGCCTGGCCCGTGTACGACTGGATGGGCGTGGCCAAGGCGAGCCTGGAGGCGGTGACGCGTTACCTGGCGCGGGACCTCGGGCCGCACGGGATCCGCGTGAACACCGTGTCGGCGGGACCGCTGCGGACGGTCGCCGGAAAGGGGATCCCCGGGTTCGAGCGCATCGCGGACCATTGGGGAGAGGGGGCACCGCTCGGCTGGGACATCCGCGACCCCTCCCCGGTCGCCGACACGATCGTGTTCCTGCTCTCGGACCTGTCCCGGGCGGTCACCGGCGAGATGGTGCACGTGGACGGCGGCTACCACGCGATGGGCTGGGCCCCCGAGCCTCCGGCCGCCGATCCTTCCGATCCGGACGGATCCTGAACGCGCTCGTCAGCGGAGCGGGATCCCCGCCTCGAGCGCGAGGCCGCGCTGCGCCCTGGCGATGATGCGGAAGGCCTCCTTCAGCCCCTGGCGCGCGACGGCGCCGAGCGTCGAGGGGTCCACGAAGTCGTCGGGTTCCTCCCCGGCCCGCAGGCGCTCGACCTGGTGCCGGAGCCGGATCTCCCACAGGAACCGGAACGACTCCTCCAGCCCCTCGCGCGTCTCGGCGTCGATCGCGCCGGCCGTCTCGGCCCCCCGCAGCCGGTCGAGCGTCCGGGTGGCGGCGAGCCCGGCTCGGATCGCGTACGCCCGGGCCAGGTTGCCGACGATCAGGATCCCCCCGTGCTTCACATCGAGCGTCCCGGCGTGCTCGCCCGAGCCGCGGACCACCAGGTCCCGCAGGAAGCCGGTGGGCGGGCGGAGGTCCAGAGCCCGACCGGCCAGGTGCTTGAGGAACAACGGCCGTCGCGGCGCCTCCCGGATCACCTCGTCGAGCGCCGGCTCGATCTCGAGCGGGCCCGAGACGCGCCGGTAGTCGAAGACGATCGACAGCTGCTCGCTACCGAGCGTCCCCTCCCGCATCCACGTCCGGAACCGCTGCTGCCACGCGTGAGCCGAGCCTCGGAGTGCCGGGTTGGTGGCCATCGCGTCTCCCTCGCAGCGGGGGACCCCGGCGGCCTCAAGGCCGGAGGTCACGAGCTCGGCGAGCCCGCCCGCGTAGGGGTCCGCCTCCGGAGGCCCCTCGATCGCGAACGCGTGGTCCTGGTCCGTGCCGAGCGCCTGCTCTTGCCGGGCGGCGCTGCCGAGCGCGATCCACGCCCACGCGCCGGGCGGGGTTCCGAGCTCCTCGATCGCGAGCTCGATCAGCCGCTCGGTCGCGGCGTCGATCAGGAACCCCACGACGTGTCCGACGTCCACGGGGTCGGTACCGGCCTCGACGAGCGCCGCGACCACGTTCGGCAGGTCGCGGGCGGCGCGTACCAGGGCGTGGCGGCCGGGGGCGCGCTCCAGGGCGCTCTTCAGCGCGAAGGGCGTGTCCCGGCCCAGGCCCATCAGGTCCGTGTCGGTCACCACCCCCAGCAGGTCGCCCTCCGTCCCGACGATCGGGAAGTGGTGGACGCCGCGCTCGAGCATCCGGAGCAAGACCTCGCCGGTCATCGCGCTCGCGGGGACGGTCTCGGCCCGGGGGGTCATCACATCGCGGACCGGTGTGTCCGCGCCGCGTCCCGCCGCCACCACCCGGGCGCGGAGGTCGCGGTCGGTGAGGATGCCCAGTCCCTCGGGGGTCGGCACGAGCAGGCTCGAGATTCGCTCGCGGGCCATCCGGGCAGCGGCCTCGGCTACGGGGGTGTTCGGGTCGCAGGTCACGGCCGGGCGGCGGAGCAGGGAGGCCACCGGTCGGTACCGACCCGGGTCCACCGCGGCCCGGAGAGACTCGGTCACCTCCACGATCCGCCTCCGGGCGTTGGCGGCGACGAACGCGATCCCGGCCCGCGTCTCCAGCACCTCTTCGGCGAGCTCGCGATCGATCAGGTAGCAGAGCGTGTCCTCGTGGGCCCGGACGGTGGCGGTGGGGCTCACATGGCCGAGCACGGACCACAGCCCGAAGATCTCGCCCTCCATCGCCAGGTCGATCACGTGGCCGTCTTCGACGAACTCCACGGCACCCTTCCGGACCACGTAGAGGTAGGTCGCCGGCTCGCCCGCCTCCTGCAGGATCACGGCCCCGGGCAGGAAGTGCTCGATCTGCACGTTGCCCGCCACGCGGGCCAGGGCCTCGGGGTCCATCGAGTCGAAGGGCGGATGCCCGGACAGGAACGAGAGCACGTCCATGGCACCGGAGCCTAGCCCCCCCGGACCGGACTCCGCCTACCCTCGGAGTCGAGGGATGACCTCGGCGCAGACCTCCTCGAGCACGACGTCCTCGTGCCGGGCGTTGCGCCACTCTCGGGGCCAATAGAGGACGACCTCGTCGATCCCGAACCCGACCAGGCGGCTCACGAGGTCCGTGAAGTACGCGGTCGACTCCCATGGCGTCAGCGGCGGGTACACCACGAACGAGCGGCGGATCGTGGCCGGGTCGCGCCCGATGTGTTCGCAGATGTCCTCCAGCCGGGCGGTGCGGTCGCGCGTGAGGGCGAGGACCCGCTCCGGGTCCTCGATCCCGGAGCCCCCCAGGAGCTCCACGCGTCGGCCATCTCGGCCGCCACCCGCAGCATCGACCGCCCATGAGCCGGGATCGTGAGCGGGGGGCGCGGCCGCTGCACCGGCCGGGGCGCCATCTCCGCGTTCCGCACCGAGTGGTAGGTGCCCTCGGAGCTGAAGTCGTCGTACCGCAGCATCCCGTCGACGATCCGCACCGCCTCCGCGAACCGCGCCACGCGTTCAGCGCCGGGCCACCACGGAACGCCGGCCGCCTCGTGGTCGGTCTCCATCACGCCCGCTCCGAACCCGAGCTCGAGCCGCCCGCCGGACAGGTGGTCGATCGTCATCGCGGCCTTCGCGATCACCGCCGGGTTCCGGTAGACGAGCGTGGTCACGAGCGTGCCCACCCGGATGGTGCTCGTGCGAAGGGCCATCGCCGCCAGGATGCTCGTCGCCTCGAAGTGCGCCATCCCCGGGTGGTCGGGTTCGTTCAGCGTGTCGCAGTTCCACAGGACGTCGAACCCCAGCTCCTCGGCCCGCCGCCACCGCTCCTCGAGCACCGGCAGCGGGTGGTGCGCGTACTGGTACAGGCAGAACCGGAGCGGAGCCACGTGCGTCCCCCTCGTCGGCGGCGAGCGATCGTCGCACGAGGCGGGGCCCTCGCGCATCCCGGTCGTATCCTCGACCCATGGCGGTGGGGGAGCGCCGGCTCACGAGCTTCAGCCACGGCGCCGGGTGCGGGTGCAAGCTCGGCCCGGCGGAGCTGACGTCGCTGCTCGGCACGCTCCATCTCCCCGACGTGAGCGAGGAGGTCCTGGTCGCCGCGGACACCGGGGACGACGCTGCGGTCGTGCGGCTGCCAGACGGGCACGCCCTGATCGCCACGCTGGACTTCTTCACCCCGATCGTCGACGACCCCTACGACTGGGGGCGGATCGCGGCCACCAACGCGCTCTCGGACGTCTACGCGATGGGCGGTCGGCCCATCCTCGGGCTCAACATCGTCAGCTGGCCGGTGGACGACCTACCGCTCGAGATGCTCGGACGGGTGCTCCAGGGTGGGATCGACGTCGCGGATCGGGCCGGCATCGCGGTGCTCGGCGGCCACTCGATCACCGACCCCGAACCCAAGTACGGGATGGTGGCGCTCGGCCTGGCCGACGCGGAGAGGATCGTGAGGAACTCGACCGCCCCGCCCGGCGCGCACCTGTTCCTGACCAAGCCGCTCGGTCTGGGGATCGTCTCCACGGCGATCAAGCGCGGCGTGGCCGAGCCCGGGCTGGTGGTCCGGGCCGTCGAGCTGATGGTCACGCTGAACGCGGACGCGGCGGCGGCGATGCGCGGGGCCGGCGCCCAGGCGGCAACCGATGTGACCGGGTTCGGGCTCCTCGGGCACCTCCAGCAGATGCTGATCGCCTCCGGGGTCGGGGCACGGGTGGACGCCTCGGCCGTCCCGGTGCTGGACGGGGTCGTCGAGCTCGCGCGCGAAGACGTCGTCCCCGGCGGGACGAAGCGGAACCACGCGTTCGTCGATCTGAACGTGGACTGGGGCGGGCTGAGCCGACCCGAGCAGATGGTCCTGGCCGACGCGCAGACGTCCGGTGGGCTGCTGATCGCGGCCATCGACGGCGAGCGGATGGTCGAGACGCTGGCGGAGGGCGGTGTGCCGGCCGCGGAGATCGGGGTCACCCTGGCCGAGCACCCCGGTGAGATCGAGGTGATCGGTGCGCTCCCCGGACCGGGTCGGGAATCTCGACCCCGCTGATAGAGTTATTGCACCTGCAAACATGGAACTCGACCGGGTGTTCTTCGACGAGATGGTGGAGCACGGCCTCGCCGCGTTCCCGAACGAGGCTTGCGGATTGCTGGCCGGCAAGGAGGGACGCCCGGTCCGCTTCTTCCCGATGGCCAACCGCGACGTCAGCCCGGTGTCCTATCGGCTGGACGCCAGGGAGCAGCTGCAGGTCTTCGACGAGATGGAGGACCAGGGCTGGGAGCTCCTCGCGATCTTCCACACGCACACGCACTCGGAGGCCTACCCGTCCGAGACCGATCGGCGGCAGGCGTTCTACCCGGAGGCCACATACTTGGTCATGTCGTTGTCCGACCGCACGAACCCGCAGCTGCGCGCCTTCACGATCGTGGACGAGCAGATCTCGGAAGAGGAGCTGCAGCTCATATGAGCCTCGGGTTCACCGAAGACCAGGTCCGTCGGTACGCCCGCCACATCATCCTGCCGGGCATCGGCGGCGAGGGCCAGCGCAAGCTGTTGGACTCGAAGGTTCTGTGCATCGGCGCGGGGGGGCTCGGCTCCCCGGTGGCGATGTACCTCGCGGCGGCGGGGGTCGGGACGCTCGGCATCCTGGACTTCGACCGGGTGGACGAGTCGAACCTCCAGCGCCAGATCCTCCACTCCACCGCGGACGTAGGACGTCCCAAGGTCGCCAGCGCCGTCGATCGGCTCCGCGCGATCAACCCCACGATCGAGATCGTGCCCTACGACGCGATCCTGTCCTCGGAGAACGCGTTCGAGATCCTCGAGCCATGGGACGTGATCGTGGACGGCACGGACAACTTCCCCGTGCGGTACCTGGTGAACGACGCCACCCAGTTCCTGGGCACGCCTCTCGTCCACGGCTCGATCTACCAGTGGGAGGGCCAGGCCACGGTCTTCCTGCCCGGACGGGACGCCCCGTGCTACCGGTGCCTCTTCCCCCACCCGCCGCCCCCCGGGACCGTTCCCTCGTGCGCCGAGGGCGGGGTCTTCGGGGTGCTCCCCGGCATCGTCGGCTCGATCCAGGCGACCGAGGCCGTGAAGCTCGTCACCGGGATCGGGGAGCCGTTGGTCGGTCGGCTGCTGATCTTCGACGCGCTCGAGATGGAGTCGATGACGGTGAAGGTCCGCTGGGACGCCGACTGCCCCGTGTGCGGCAAGGACCCCACGATCACCGAGCTGATCGACTACGAGGCCTTCTGCGGCCTGGCGCCGGGCCAGGCGCCGCCCGAGGCCGAGCATGGCGTCTCGACCGGGTAGACCGATGGAGAAGGAAGGAACGGCGACGAACATGGTCCGCGTCAAGCTGCCCACGATCCTCCGCCAGCTCGCCGAGGGCCAGGCGCAGGTTGACGCCCAGGGCGCGACGCTGCGCGAGCTCCTGGCGGACCTCGAGAGCCGGTACCCGGGCATCACGAAGAACGTCGTCACCCCCGACGGCGGGCTGCACCGCTTCGTGAACGTCTACCTGAACGACGAGGACGTGCGGTACCTCGGGTCGCTCGAGACCGCGGTGAAGGAAGGCGACCGGGTCTCGATCCTGCCCGCCGTCGCCGGCGGCTGACCGCTCGCCACCCGACCGGCCCCGTTCGCCCCAGCCTTCGGCCGCAAAGCGGGGCTTCGTCTCCAGGCGTACGCTTCCCCCGACAACCGGCGCTCCCTCCGCCCGTGCCCGACGGACGCCGAGCGCTCATCGTGGAGAGGGGGGGTTGCACGATGCGACGTCGCGCGGTGTTGGCTTCGGCGCTGATCCTGCTCGTGGCGGTCTCGGTCCCGGCCTCGGCCGAACCGGAGCGCGGGCGGCGAGCGGCCCGGGACGAGGCCGTCCTGCCCGAGGGGTTCCGACCCGCGATCCTGTCCCTCGACGAGACGGGTCGGTACTTCGTCCTGCTGGAGGCGCCGTCGGTGGTCGACCAGGGGCGCCTGACGCCGGAGGGACAACGCCTCGCGGCGGGTGAGGCGTTCCGCTCGCAGGGGCCCGCGATCCGGGTCGTCGAGCGGCTCGGGGGGACCGTGCTGTTCCGGTACGCCCGGCTGGTGAATGCGTTCTCGGCCGAGATGACGGCTCGCGCGGCGATGGAGCTCGCCGACCGGGGCGACGTGCGTCTGGTCGAGCCGGTGCCGATCGTCCAACGGCTCAACGAGACGAGCGTGCCCTTCATCGGCGCGCCGGAGGTCTGGGAGGACCTCCGCGTTCGCGGCCGGGGGATCACGGTCGCCGTGGTCGACACCGGTGTCGACTACACGCACGCGGACTTCGGCGGCCCTGGCACGGTGGCCGTCTACGATGCGAACGACCCCGGAGTGATCGAGCCCGGGTCGTTCCCGACCAACAAGGTGATCGGGGGCTACGACTTCGTCGGCTCGAACTACGATCTGCTCGACGCTGATCCTACGAACGACGTGCCGGTGCCCGACCCCGACCCGCTCGACGACGGCGCGGTCGGCGACCACGGGACGCACGTGGCCGGCACGTGCTGCGGCAACGGCGTGCCGGGCGTGATCGGCCGCGGCGTCGCCCCGAGAGCGAAGATCCTGGCCGTGAAGGTGTGGGACACGGGCAGTTCTACCGCCGACGTGCTCGTGGCCGGTTACGAGTTCGCCGTGGACCCGGACGGGGACGGCGACATGCGCGACGCGGCCGACGTGCTGTCGTTCTCCGGCGGCGTCGACTACGGCCCGCCGAGCTCCACCGAGGCCCGAGCCGCCAACGCGGTGGTCAAGGCCGGCACGATCCTCGTGGCCTCGGCCGGCAACTCGGGCAACCAGCCCGCCGGCTTCTCCGCCTACATCCTCGGCACGCCGGCGAGCGCGAGGCGCGCGATCGGGGTGGCGGCCTCGATCGACCAGTTCGTCGCGCAGCAGCTCACGGTGGACGAGCCCACCGGCGTGACGTTGCCGGACGGCGGTCCGATCGTGCACCAGGAGTGGTCGCCCGCATTCACCCAGGACATCACGGCCGGGATCGTGGACGCCCGGCAGTTCGACCCGCCGGCCTCCTCGAGCGGTACCCCGGCCCCCTCCGACCGGATCCTGTGCGAGCCGATCTCCGGCTCGCCGTTCGCGGGCAAGCTCGCCCTGATCTACAAGGGCGCGTTCAGCGCGGGCGACTGCTTCGTCGAGGACAAGGTCATCAACGCCCAGACGGCCGGTGCGATCGGGGTGGTGATCTGGGACGGCTTCGGCGGTCTGCCCGGCCAGATCGGGACCGGCGGCAACGAGGACCAGGTCACGATCCCCGCGGTGGACCTCGGCGGGGACGACGCGGCCACCCTCGCCTCGGTCATCAGCCCCAACGCGCCGTCGAGCTACAACCAGACCGCGGTCACCGTCACCGTCGGGGCGTCGGGCTCGGTCATCCCGGGGTACGAGGACCGGATGGTCGACTTCAGTTCGGAGGGTCCAGCACGGATCACGAGCGCCCTCAAGCCCGACATCTCGGCCCCCGGGGCGGACATCCGCTCGGCCGACGCGGGCTCGGGCGACGGTGCCGTGGTCTTCTCCGGCACCTCGATGTCGGCGCCCCACGTCTCCGGCGTGATGGCGCTGCTGCGCCAGATCCATCCCACCTGGTCGCCGGCCCGCCTGAAGGCGCTGGTGATGAACCAGGCGACCCAACGGCTCGAGAACCTCGACGGCTCTTCGCCCGTTCCGGCCACCGTTCTCGGTTCAGGCCGGGTACAGGCGGACGAGGCGGCGTTCGCCACCAGCGTCGCCTACCCGGGCAGCCTGTCGTTCGGGCTGTTGGGAGCCTTCGACCTCACCACGATGACCCGGGCCGTCACCCTGTGGAACTTCGACGACGGGGCGCACCGGTACCGGGTGAGCTCGGAGGTCCGGTTCACCGACTTCCCGCGGCGCGCGGCGAGCACCAAGATCAGCGTGGACGGGGAGACGCCGGTGGACCGCGCGACGATCCGCCTGCGGCCCGGGGAGAAGGCCCGGGTGATCCTGGAGGTGACGATCGATCCGGACCGCGTGCCGACCTGGCAGCAGGAGTACGGCTGGTACTTCTACAACCCCAACGTGGACGGGAACCTGAACTTCGTCCAGCGCGGCGGTGGGGGCCGGGATCGGTTCCACGTGCCGTGGCACGTCTCGGCGCTGGCGACGGCCGCGACCGAGGTGAGTCCGCGGCGCCTGGACCTGACGGGCGGGTCGGCCGAGCTCGCGTTCCCGGAGGCGGGGGCCGGTCGGACCTACGCCGACCTGTACGTGCTGGGGACCCGCGACCGGAAGGGCCCCGGCACCGAGGGCGACATCGCCGCGGTCGGGGCCCGGTCGTTCACCGGCGCCTCGATCGACGGGGTGGCCGAGGGCGTGCCGACCGGGACCGATGCGCTGGCCGGGATCACCTGGCAGGAGTTCCTCACGTTCGATGACGAGCCGACCGAGCCGGTGGAGTTCGGCGTCGTGACGCACGGCGTGCGGAACACGACCGAGACCCAGGAGATCGACGTCGTGATCGACGTTGGGGCGGACGGCGTGATCGCCGACCCGCTGATCGGCGGGGACGCGCTCCTGGTCAAGCTGCCGTTCGGGAACTTCGGTGCTGTCTGCCTCTTCCTGCTGCCGAGCGCGTTCGACGCGTGCGATGCGCTCTACTTCCCCGACTACTCGAACTACAACTCGCAGATCACGGGCCTGCCCGTGGACGCGCAGGCGCTCGGGCTGTCCGACGCGAGCCCCTTGCTCGCGTACCAGGTGTACGCCTTCACCGGCGTGTTCGCGGGCGACGTGCTGGAGCTGACGTTCGACGTGGCCGGGGACTTCGACCCGGCGACGGGGACGTACGATCTCGTCCTGAACGCCGCGGATCCCGCACTCACGTTCTCGTCGCAGGTGATCCGCGGCTTCTTCGGGGGGCCCGCCGGCCCGGTGGACGTGGCGGTCGGCTCGGCCGGTCCCGGCGACGACCCGCGGATCCTGGCGGTGTTCCCGAACAACCCGCCGGGCGACCAGTGGGCGGTGGTGCGCACGGGATCCTGAGCGCCAGGGATCGGGAGAGAGGGGCGGGCCGGCGGCCCGCCTTCTCCCCACGCTGGGATAATCCTCCGGCGATGCGGTACCGCGACATCCTCGACGCGATCGGCGACACGCCGCTCGTCGGCCTGTCGGCGATGAGCCCGAAGCCCGGCGTCCGGCTGTGGGCCAAGCTCGAGGGGCAGAACCCGACCGGTTCGATGAAGGACCGGATCGCGAAGGCGATGATCGAGGCCGCCGAGGCGAGCGGCGAGCTGTCCCCGGGGAAGGTGATCCTCGAGCCGACCTCGGGCAACACGGGGATCGCGCTCGCCATGGTGGCCCGGCGGAAGGGCTATCGGATCACCGTCGTGATCCCGGACAACGCGAGCGCGGAGCGGATCGGCCTGCTCGAGCTCTTCGGGGCCGACATCGTCTTCTCGCCAGGTGACAAGGGCACGAACGGCTCGATCGAGGTGGCGCACCGGCTGGCAGCGGATGAACGGTACTTCATGCCGTTCCAGTACGGGAACCCGGCGAACCCGCGCGCACACGAGGAGGGGACCGGCGAGGAGATCGTGCGAGACCTGCCCGAGGTGACGCACTTCGTCGCGGGCCTGGGGACGGGCGGCACGCTGACCGGGGTCGGCCGACGGCTGCACCGGCACGATGCGAGCGTGAAGGTGATCGCCGCCGAGCCCGAGCTCGGCGACCTCGTCTACGGCCTGCGGTCTCTGGACGAGGGGTTCATCCCGCCGATCTTCGACGAGTCGCTACTGGATCGGAAGTTCCTCGTGAGCGCCTCGGATTCGCTGCGGGCGACGCGGGAGCTCACCGAGCGCGAGGGGATCTTCGCCGGCATCTCGTCGGGGGCGGTCGTCCACGTGGCGCAGCGCGTGGCCGCCGACCTCGAGGGGGCGGACATCGTCTGCCTGCTCCCCGACGGCGGATGGAAGTACCTGTCGACCGATGCCTGGGCCGAAGAGATCGAGCGGGCCGAGAAGGGGGTCTCGGAGTCGCTGTGGTGGTAGCCGCATGAGCGATCGTCGACCGATCGGCGTCTTCGACTCGGGCGTCGGGGGGCTCACCGTGGTCCGCGCGATCGTGGACCTGCTCCCGCGCGAGCCGATCCTCTACGTGGGGGACAACGGTCGGTTCCCCTACGGTCCCAGGCCGCTCGAGGATATCCGTCGGTTCGCGCTCGAGATCGCGGGGTACCTGGTCTCGCGGGACGTGAAGATGCTCGTCGTGGCGTGCAACTCGATCGAGGTGGCCGCGATCTCCGAGGTGGCCGAGGCGCACGGCGTGCCGGTGGTGGGGGTGATCGACCCCGGCGCGCGCGCCGCCGTCCGTGTCACGCGGAACCACCGGATCGGCCTGATCGGGACCGAGGCCACGGTACGCAGCGGGGCCTACGAACGCGCCGTGGCCGCGACGGGGGCCGACGTGGCCCTGGTGTCCGCCGCGTGCCCGGCGTTCGTGGACCACGTAGAGCGCGGAGACACCTCGAGCGACGAGCTGCTCCGACTCGCGCGCAGGTATCTTGAGCCCCTGACGGAGGAGGGCATCGACACCCTGATCCTCGGGTGTACGCACTACCCGATGCTCTCCGGGCTGATCCAGATGGTGATGGGGGAAGGTGTGGTGCTCGTCTCGTCCGCCGAGGAGACCGCCAAGGACGTGTACGCGGCCCTGCGATCGTCCGGTCTCCTGCGGGAGGACGGGACCGAGCCGGTGCACCGGTTCCTGACCACGGGGGACCCCGAGGCGTTCCGGGCGGTCGCCCATCACTTCCTCGGGCCTGGGATCGGCGGGATCGGAGCCGTGGAGGTCCAACCGGTGGAGGGCGCGCGGTGGAGCTGACGATCCTGGGCGCCAGCGGCACGTGGCCGAACGCGGACACGGCAACGAGCGGGTACCTGGTCCAGGAGGACGGCTTCAACCTGTGGATGGACGCCGGCACGGGGACCTTGGCGAACCTCCAACAGCACATCGAGCTCCCACAGATCCACGGGATCCTGATCAGCCACGAGCACCCTGACCACTTCGTCGACCTGTACCCGTGCTTCTACGCCTGGCACTACGGCGAGATGGGCGAGCCGGGTTTGCCGGTGTACGTGCCCACGGACTTCACGCAGAGGCTGGCCGACCTGGTCTCGATCGATTCCCAGGTGGTGATGCGCACCGCCTTCGCGTTCACCGAGGTGGCCCCGGGCGAGGCGTTCGAGCTGGGCCCGTTCCGGGTGAAGACCGAACCGATGGCCCACCTCGGGCTGCCCGCGCTCGGGTTCCGGCTCTCCGCCAACGGCTCGGTCCTCGCCTACACGGGGGACACGGGCCCCACCCACCACGTGGAGGAGCTCGCCAGGGACGCCGATGTGCTGCTGTCCGAGGCCACCTGGCAGGATCGCGACGACCTGCTGCCGTTCCACCTGTCCTCGCGTCAGGCGGCGATCCACGCTCGCGAGGCCGGGGCGGGCGAGCTGATGCTCACGCACATCTGGCCCACCCTGGACCACGAGATCTCGATCCGGCAGGCGGCGGAGGAGTTCGACAGGACGATCCGGACCGCGGTGGAGGGCATGCACGTCGAGGTGGGAGGGTGAGCGTCCGCCCCGATGGCCGCGAGCCCGAGCAGCTGCGCACGATCGAGGTCGAGCTCGGGTTCCAGGACTGGGCGGAGGGCTCGGTCCTGTTCTCGATGGGGCGGACCAAGGTGCTGGTAGCCGCCTCGGTCGCCGAGGATGCACCTCGGTGGCTGCGGGGCACCGGGAGCGGCTGGGTCACGGCCGAGTACTCGATGCTCCCCCGGTCGACAGAGGAGCGGACGCCGCGGGAGGTCTCGCGCGGTCGGCCCAGCGGTCGGACCCAGGAGATCCAGCGACTGATCGGGCGGTCCTTGCGCGCGGTCACCGACCTTCGGCGCCTGGGGGAGCGGACGATCACCGTTGACTGCGACGTCCTGGTCGCCGACGCGGGGACCAGGTGCGCGTCGATCACCGGTGGCTACCTGGCGCTCGCGCTCGCGCTGCGGGGGCTGCACGGCCGTGGCACCGCCCCGGCCGACCTGCTCACCGACACCGTGGCGGCGGTCAGCGTAGGCGTGGTCGCGGGGCGGCCGATCCTGGACCTGTCCTACGAGGAGGATGCGGGGGCCGAGGTCGACTGCAACGTGGTGATGACCGGTGCCGGTCGGCTGGTCGAGGTGCAGGGGACCGCGGAGGGCGAGCCGTTCTCGCGCTCGGACCTCGACGCGCTGCTGGACCTTGCCGAGACCGGGATCAAAGAGCTCACGCGGATCCAGCGCGAGGTGCTCGCCGAGCGGTGAGCTTCCCCGCGACGGTCGCGATCGCCTCGCGCAACGCCCACAAGCTCCGCGAGATCGGACGGATCTGCGCGGACTGGCCGGTGGCCTGGCTCACGGTGGACACCCACGATGGTCCGTGGCCCGAGGTCGAGGAGCCGCACGACACGTACCTGCACAACGCGTTCGAGAAGGCCCACGCGGTCGCTCGGGCCCTCGGCGTGCCGGCGGTCGCCGACGACTCGGGGATCGAGGTCGACGCGCTCGGCGGGGCGCCGGGGCCGCGCTCGGCCCGGTACGCGGGGGAGGAGCCCACCGACGCCCAGAACCTCCGGGCCCTGCTGGGTGCGGTGAAGGGCGTCCCGGGCGGGGGGCGGACGGCGCGGTACCGGTGCGTGGCCGCGATCGCCTGGCCCGACGGGCGCGAGTTCCACGCTGAGGGGGTGTGCGAGGGGACGCTCGGGACCCGGGCCCGGGGCTCGAACGGGTTCGGCTACGACCCGATCTTCGTCCCCGAAGGATGGGACCGCTCGATGGCCGAGCTCGCCGACGAGGAGAAGGATCGGATCAGCCATCGGGGGCGCGCGCTCCGGGCGCTACGCGATGCGCTCGCGGGGAGCGGATGAGCGTGCGGGCCGTCTACAGCCTCGAGCACCTCCGCCACGCTCCCCGGCGTGAGTTCACCGATGCCCGCTCGCGCCCGATCTACGAGATACCCGAGCGGGCCGAGACGATCCGCGGCGCGCTCGAGACCGATGGAGGCTTCGAGCTCGTGGACCCCACCGAGCACGGCACGGACCCGATCACGGCGGTACACGACCGGGCGATGCTGGCGTTCCTCGAGGACGTCTGGCGGGCCTGGCGGGAGGCGGGCGTTCCGTCCGAGGAGGCCATCCCCGACACCTTCCCGCTCCCCGCGATGCGCGAGGGGATCGGCTCCGGACCGATGCCGAGCACGCCCCGGGGCCGGCTCGGGGCCTGGTGCTTCGACACCGCGACGCCGATCGCGGAAGGCACCTACCCGGCGGCGCGGGCGGCTGTGGACGTCGGGCTCACGGCGGCCGACCTGGTGCTCGGCGGTGAGCGGTTCGCCTACGGCCTGTGCCGGCCGCCGGGGCACCACGCGGCCCGGGCGATGTTCGGCGGGTACTGCTTCTTCAACAACGCGGCGATCGTCGCGGAGGACCTCGTGCGACGGACGGGCGAGCCGGTGGCGATGCTCGACGTGGACTACCACCATGGGAACGGCACGCAGCAGATCTTCTACCACCGGGGGGATGTGCTCTACGTGTCCCTCCACGGCGACCCCGACCGCGCGTATCCGTACTTCACCGGATCCGCCGACGAGCGCGGGACCGGGGCGGGCGAGGGCGCGAACCTGAACCTGCCGCTCCCCGAGGGCTGTTCGGACGAGGAGTACCTGGCGAACCTCGACCGCGGCCTGGATGCGATCGGCTCGCACGGCGGGAGCACGGTCGTGGTCTCGCTTGGGATCGACACGTACGGGCAGGACCCGATCTGCGACCTGGCGCTCACCACGGCCGCCTACCACGAGGCGGGGCGGCGGGTGGCCGCGCTCGGCCGGCGGGTCGTCGTGCTCCAGGAGGGCGGCTACTTCGTGCCGCACCTCGGTGAGAACGTGCGCAACTGGCTCCGCGGTCTCGAAGGGCGCGAACCGGATCTGTCCAAGTTCGCGTGAGCTCCGTCCCGCTCAGCCGGCGGAGCCGACGACGCGGAGCAGCCTCGGGACGAACCGGAACGGTGCGGAGCCGGCCATCACCAGATCGACGGTGCCCGAGAGCAGCAGGTCCAGCTGCGGGCAGTGGAACAGCCACGAGCCGGTGGAGCCCGTGTGCCCGATCAACGTCGGGCGCTCACCGCTGGTGGTGCGCACGTGGGGCAGTCGGAAGCGGAAGCGCATCGTCCCCAGCCCGTACTCGATCGGCCAGCCCGGCGCTCGGAGCGCCGCTCGGTCCCTCGGGAATCCGAAGCGGATCCAGCGGCGTTGCATCTCGGCCAACGTCGTCGGATCGTCGAAGACCTCTCCGCGGACCAGTGCCCGCAGGAACGCCATGGCATCCCCGGCGGTGCCGTACAGGTCCCCGAACGAGCGCAACGCGAGCGGGATCTGAAGCGGCCGGTCCCGGAACCAGAGCGTCGCCGGCTCGGGCGTCGGCTCGGGCGGGGCATGGCCCGGGAGGAAGGTGTGCCGCAGCCCGAGGGGGGCGAACAGGATCTCCTCGAACGCTCGGTCCAGCGGCAGCCCGGTAACCGCCTCGACGATCGCGATGAGCAGCTGGTAGTTCGTATCCGAGTAGCGCGCTCGCTGGCGCCCGGCTCCCTCGCGCTGCGGCGGGAAGTGCGGGGTGAGGTCGTCGCGGACGATCCGAGCGAGGTTCTCGACGGTCCACCCCATGTCGCCCTCCCGAACCACGCGCTCGATCAGGCTGCGGCCGCCCTTGGGACGCTCCTCGAGGCAGTCGGGCAGACCCGAGGTGTGGCCGAGGAGGTTCGGACGGTGATCGCGTTTGTGCGGTCGATGCCGTCCAGCCGATGCAGCCCGCCGATCAGCGTCTCCGGCAGGTACGCCGAGATCGACTCGTCGAGACCGACGCGTCCGCGTTCGCGCAGCTTCATGACCGTCGCCGCGATGTAGAGCTTCGTCACGCTCGCGAGGTGGAACGGTGTGTCCTCCCGCATGGGCGTACCGACCGGGCTCGCGTTGCCCGCGACGCCGATCCAGCGGAACGACCCGTCTAGACGTTCGACGGCGACGACCGCGTGCTCGACGTGCTTGCGAGCGGCGAGTCGGTCCAGCAGCCGGTGCAGACGGTCGGGCAGGTTCGCCCGGGAGGTCACGTGTCCTGCTCCCGCACCACCGAGGCGATGTCCAGCCGGCGGACCGCCCGCAGCGACGGCCATTGCGACACGAACGCCACGGCGACGATCGCCACCGAGGCGATCACGAGCGTCCAGGGGCGCACGATCAGGTCCAGCCGGAACAGGTCGGACGAGTAGGAGTCCATCAAGAGCCGACCGCCGATCACGCCGGCGACCAGCCCGGGGGCGATGCCGAGGAGCGTCATGATCAGGTTCTCCGAGGAGATGAGCCGCGAGATCTGACCGAGCCGGGCGCCGCTCGCCCGCAGCGTGGCCACCTCCCGTGAGCGCTCGCCGATGTTGACCGACATCGTGGTGAACATGATGGCGAACGCCATCAGCGCCCCGAGGCCGAGCATCACCCCGATGAATCCGTAGAAGAGCCCGGTGAACTCCTCGAACAGGGCGACGAGCGACCTCGCGTCCTCGTACGAGGCCACGACCTCGAGCTCCTGGATCGATCGGCGGACGCGGTCGCGGTCGGCCCCGTCGTCGAACCGGAGCAGGGCCGAGGTGATCGGCACGGCACTCCCGGCGAGCTGACGGACCCGGTCGAGCGACGTGTACACGAACGTGCCGAGCGGTTCGTTCAGGTAGCCCCGAACCGTCACCGGGACACTGACGCCCAGGTCCGGCAGGGCGAGGGTGGCCGTCCCTCCGGCCTCCACGCCGATGATCGACCTCGCCCCCACCCCGACAAGGACGCCCATGTCCGGGAGGGTCGTCTCGCTCCCGTCGGTCAGGATGAAGCCGTGCAGGTCGGTGTCGCGTGGGAGCGCCTGCAGCACCGAACCGTAGCTGCCGTCGGGACCCCGTAGGGCCACCGGCGCCGCCATCACCGGCTCGGCCTCCGCGACGCCCCGCACGTCCCGCAGACGGTCGAGCACCGACGGGTCCTGCGGACCCGCGAAGTCGACCCTCGCGTCCTGCCGCTGCACCTGCTCGAACTGCACCTCCAGCAACCCGTTCATCGTGTCGAGCATCGACCACGAGGCGAGGATCAGGATCAGCGACAGGATCACGCCGAGGATCGTGTAGGCGGTCCGACGCCGGTTCCGGCCGATGCCGCGCAGGACCAGCCGCCAGCGGGTGGGCAGGCGTCGCAGCGGCGGGATCACCCGCTCGAGCAGGCTGTACCGGCCGCCGGTCGCCGGGACGATCCCGTGGAGTGCGTCGGCCGGATCGACCCGCGAGGCGAACAGGGCGGGCGCGATCGCCGAGACGGCGCCCGCGACCACGCCGAACGCGAGCCCGCCGAGCAGGGTGACCGCGCGGATGTCGTACACCGCCACCTCGGCGGGCAGGTCGATCACCCCCAGGTACAGCCCCGTCATCGCCCTCGCGGCGGCCATCCCGACGAGGATCCCGACCACCGCGCCGACCGCGCCCGCCGTCAGGCCGAAGCCCAGGTAGTGGCGGAGGATCTGGCGTCGGCTCAGCCCGCTCGCGAGCATCATGCCGATGAGCCGCCGTTCGCTCTGGACGCGCCGGGTCACCAGGACGTAGGCGGCCATCGCGGCGGCGGTGAGGAACAGCACGGGGAACGCACCGGACATCTGGCTGAAGCCGTCGATGTCCTCCTGGAGGGCGGCGTTCGAGGGCTGCTCGGCCCGGGTCAGGACCTCGGTGGCTCCCCGGGAGACGGCCATCCGGCGGAGCGTGTCGAGGGTTCCCGGGTTGGCGTCGTCGGTGAGGCGAACCACGACCTGGTTCGGTCCGCCGCCCGTGATCGAGGCGGCGACCTCATGGGAGACGAACAGGACGCCGAAGTCGTCGGGCAGCGTGATGATCTCCTGACGGCTGCGGGCGGGCCAGATGTACTCGGCCGACTCGACGGCCCCGGTCACGCGGAGCGCCATCCAGTCGCTCGATCCGACCGGGAGCACCTCGACGGTGTCGCCGACCGAGAGCTCGAAGTGGTCGAAGACGTGCCGTTCGGCGAGCGCGTGCCGCCCCCCGAGGGTGTACCCGCCCTCGAGGAGCAGGAGGCCGTTCACCGCGGGCTGGCGTTCGCTGGGCACGCTGACGATCCGCCCCCGGAGCTTGTCGAGACCACCGATCCGGATCGGGACTTCGGCCTGGGTCCGCGTGATGACCTGGGTGACCCCCTCGCTCGACGAGGCCTCGGACGCTATCGCGTCGGTCTCGCCGCCCGTGATCCACAGGTCCGCCGAGTCGAGCCGGACGAACAGGTTGTCGTACGAGGCCTGGAGGTTGCGGTACGCGTCGTAGGAGGCGCCGAACAACGCCACCCCGAACATGATCGTGACGGCGATCGCCGAGAACTGCGGCCACTGCCGCCGGATGTCGCGTCGGAGCTTGGTGCGGAGCGTCCGGCCGGCCATCACCAGTCCACCTGCTCCAGGGGCATCGGGTGCTCGTTGTGCTCGTCGGCCACGACCTCTCCCGAGCGCAGCCGGACCACACGGTCGGCGAGCCGGCCGATCGCGGCGTTGTGCGTCACGATGAGCACGGTCCGGCCCGCCTCGTGCGCCTGACGTTCGAGGAGCCCAAGGATCGTCCGCCCGGTCTCGATCTCGAGCGAGCCGGTGGGCTCGTCGCACAGCAGCAGCGGCGGCTGCTTCACCAGCGCCCGGGCGATCGCGACGCGCTGCTGTTCGCCGCCGGAGAGCTGAGCGGGGAAGTGGTCCGCTCGGTCGCCGAGCCCGACGTCGGTGAGCACGCGTTCCACGCGCTCGTCGACCCGGCCGTCGTCCGCGAGCTCGGCGACGAGCGCGACGTTCTCACGCGCGGTGAGCGTGGGGATCAGGTTGAAGAACTGGAAGACGAACCCCACGGTGTCCCGTCGGACGTCGGTCAGCGCGCCGGTGTCCAGATCGGTCAGGTCGCGGCCGGCCACCACCACCCGGCCGCTCGTCGGATGCTGGATGCCCCCGATCAGGTTCAGGAGCGTGGTCTTCCCCGAGCCCGACGGGCCGAGGATCACGACGAGCCCGCCCGGCTCGAGCTCGATGTCGACGTCGGCGAGCGCGTGGACGGCGGTCGGTCCCTCGCCGAAGGTCTTCGAGACCCCGCTCATGGCCACGACCGTGGAGTCGGTCTTCATCGGGTGCTCCTTCCGTGGGTCGACGGTGCGTCGGAGGTGGGGGACTCCGGACCGAGGAGGGTCAGTAACGGTTCGACGTGCGCGGCGACATCGAGCTCGGGATCGGCGATCAGGTGCAACAGGAGACCATCGAGGGTCGCGGCGATCACACCGGCCAGCACGTCCGGGTCGCCGAGCGGCGCCGGATGGTACGCGCGGATCCGTTCTGCCAGCGCGGCGCGGAAGCTTCGCAGGAGCTCGACGAGGGCCCGCTGCATCAGCGGGTCCCGGGCGGTCGGAGGCATCGCCTCGAACAGGAGCAGCGTGCGGTTCGGCCCGAGCTCCGTCGTGGCCCTCGCGGTCGCCTCGACGATCTGACGTGGGGTCAGCTCCCGCGACGACGTGAGGACCGCCCGGAACAGTTCCGTCAGCGCGTGGACGACCGCTCGGCGTCGGAGGTCGTCGATCGAGTCGAAGTGGTAGTGGACGACGCCGGGGTTGATCCCGGCGCGCTCGGCGACGACCCGGGTGGAGACGCCGCCCCAGCCGCGCTCGGCGATGACCTCGATCGTGGCCTGGATCAGCCGGTCCCGCGTGCGCTCTTCTCGGCTCTCGGGGCTCAGGGGTCTTCCCTCGGTGGTTGGGCAGTTGCCCTGGGCGTTCGTCCAAACCACCATAGGACCCCGGTGGAGGGACCGTCAAGCGGTCGCGTCCCGGAGAGGGGTGGGCGGCGGGTGCGGGTGACGGCGCGGCGTTCGATGGGCCATGATGCCCAACCATGGCCGGACTCCGGGGAATCCTCGTCCGCGTCGCCGAGCTGATCGCGGAGTTCCGCGAGGGGGTGGGGGACCGACCCGTCGTCCCCGCGGCGGACCCGGAGGAGCTCCGGGCGGCGTTCGGCGGCCCGCTCCCGGCGGAGGGCCGCGAACCCACATCGGTGATCGAGGAGCTGGTCGCCGCGGCGGAGCCGGGACTCGCGGCCACCGCGGGTCCCCGCTACTTCGGCTTCGTGATCGGCGGGGCGTTGGACGCGGCGACCGCCGCGGACCTCCTCGCCACGGGCTGGGACCAGGTCGGCTTCAACGCGGTCACCTCCCCCGCCGCCGCCGCGGTCGAGGAGGCGGTGGGCGCCTGGCTGAAGGAGCTGTTCGGGCTCCCGTCCGTGGCGTCGTTCGGGCTGGTCACCGGCGCGCAGGCGGCGAACACGGTCGGCCTGGCCGCGGCCCGCCAGCGGGTGCTCGACCGAGCCGGCTGGGACGTGGAGGCGCGCGGGCTGATCGGCGCCCCTCGGGTCCGTGTCGTTGGGAGCGAGGAACGGCACGCCACCATCGATCGGTCGTTGCGGCTGCTCGGACTCGGCGCCGGCTCGGTCGACGCCGTCCGGGCGGACGCGAACGGGGCGATCCACATCGGCGCTCTGGCCGAGGCGCTCGAGCGGGAGCCGGATGCGCCCACGATCGTGTGCCTCCAGGCGGGGAACGTGAACACCGGCGCCTGCGACGACCTCGGCACGGCGTGCGATCTCGCGCACCGCCGAGGGGCGTGGGCGCACGTGGACGGCGCGTTCGGCCTGTGGGCGGCGGCGAGCCCGTCCACGCGGGGCCTGGTGGCCGGGATCGAAGCCGCGGACTCCTGGGGGGTGGACGGCCACAAGTGGCTCAACGTGCCGTACGACTCGGGCTACGTGTTCGTCGCGGACCCGATCGCCCACGCCGCGGCGATGTCCTACACGGCCGCCTATCTGGTGGGACGGGGGACGGGCTCGGTCCGGGCCCCCGGCGACTTCGTCCCGGAGTCCTCGCGACGCGCGAGGGGGTTCGCGACCTGGGGGGCGCTCCGTCAGCTCGGCCGACGGGGTGTCGCGGACCTGGTCGAGCGTTGCTGCGCGCTCGCCCGCCGGTTCGCCGACGAGCTGGGCGGGATCTCTGGCGTGGAGGTCGCGAACGAGGTGGTCCTGAACCAGGTCCTCGTGGGGTTCGGCGACGAAGAGCGGACCGGCCGCGTGATCGAGGCGATCCAGCGCGACGGGACGGCCTGGATGGGCGGCACGACGTGGCGGGGCCGTCGGCTGATGCGGATCTCCGTGTCGAACGCGACGACGACGGAGGCGGACGTGGACCTCACGGTGGAGGCGATCCGCCGGGCGCTGGCCGCCGTGGACGGGCGCTGACCCGGATCTCGCCCCTCGGTCTTGACTGGACGCGAGCGGCGTCGCTAGGTTGAGACCCCATCCCCATGGCCGGGGTAGCGGTGCGTTCGACACGGCGGGTTCTCGCCCGCCCGAGATCCGAACGCGACGCCGCCCCGTCCGCGTCGAGGGCTCGAGCGACGGGGGTCGCGGATGGCGAGACCGGACTGCCCACGCTGTGGCTCCGACCTGGTGGTCGCGGTGCCGCGCGATGCTCCCTCCGAACACGTCCTCGAGCTGCGCGGGGGCCCGGTTCCCGTGGCCGCCGTCTCCGGTTCAACTGCCCACTGGCTGTGCCGCTCCTGCGGCCAGCAGTGGGAGGCCGAGGCCTCGGAGGAGACCGGCGGGGCTCCGGAGATGGATGCGACCGGAGCCGAACCGGGGGAACCCGAGCCGCCGGCGCCTCATCCCCTGGATCCCGCGGAGCTCGTGGAACACGATGGCACATGGGCCCTGGGCGACCTCTCCGCCTCCGCACACCGGCTGGCCACGCCCGGCACGAGGCTCCGTCGGGCCCGGGAGGAGGCGGGCCGGTCGCTGGAGGAGGCGGCGAAGGCGACCAGCATCCGCGAGCAGCAACTCGTGGCCCTCGAGACGGACGCACCGGTGGAGGGGTTCCCGGCCCCGTCCTACGCGCGGTTCTTCCTCCGCGAGTACGCCGAGTTCCTCGGCATCGCGCCGGAGCCATTGCTCCGCGCGTTCGACGCTCGCCATGCGCCGGCCCTCGAGCCTCCCATCCGGCCGCTCCCGGACCCCGGGCGCCGACGGAGGTTGGCCGGCCGGATCCTCGCGGCCGCGTCGATCCTGGCCCTGCTGGTGATCGCCCTCCTCGGGGGGCGTGGCTCCGATGATGACGCCGCCGTGGGCCCGAGCCTCCGGAATCCGGCCACCGCGAGGACCGTCCACGACTCCGGACACGTGCCGCTCGCGCCGCCCCCGACGCGGGAGCCGAACGGGGTCCGCGTCACGATCCGGCCCGTCCAGTCGTGCTGGATCGAGGTCGTTTCCGACGGCGAGGTCGTGGTGGCGATGACGCTCCAGCCGGGGGAACCCGTCGCCTACCGCGCACGGGAGGAGCTCCGCCTGCGGCTCGGGAACGCCGGGGGCGTGCGACTGCGCGTGAACGGCGACCGGGTGAGGACCGGAGCGACTGGCGAGGTGATCGGGTTCACGTTCCGCTTCGAGGACGGCCGGGTCCTGACGGAACGCGGGTAGCGCCGACGGGAACCGTTCCTGTGCCGCGGCACTAGGCTTCCCCGGTGACCGCCTCGCCGCTCCCCGAGGGGAAGGTCCCGGTCGAGCTGCTCGTGCGGCTGCTCGCCGAGCTCCCGCCGCCGCCGGCGGAGGTGCGCCTCGGCCCGCGCGTGGGCGAGGACGCCGCCGCGATCGACGTCGCGGCCGGGACGCTCGTCGTGGCCACCGATCCCATCACGCTGACCACGGGGGACCTCGGACGCTTCGCCGTGGTGGTGAACGCGAACGACGTGGCGGTCACCGGAGCGAGGCCCCGCTGGTTCCTCTCGGTCGTCCTCCTTCCTCCGGGTACCGTCGAGCCGGACGTCGAGGCCCTGCTCGATGGGATGCGCGAGGCGCTCGCCGAGGCCGGCATCGCGCTCGTCGGCGGGCACACCGAGATCAGCGCGGCCGTGACCCAGCCGGTGGTCGTCGGCCAGATGCTCGGCCTGGCCGAGGGAGGGCGGTTCGTGGCCACGGGTGGTCTTCGGCCGGGGGACGTCGTCGTGCAGGTGGGTCCGGCGCCCATCGAAGGCGGCGCCGTGCTCGCGCGGGAGGCCGGCGGGCGGCTCGATGAGCTGGACGAGCGCGTGGTGGCGGTGGCGGCCCGGGCGGTGCGGGACCCGGGGATCTCGGTGGTCGATCCGGCGCTGCTCGCCGCCGAGCTCGGAGCCACTTCTCTGCACGACCCCACCGAGGGCGGCCTCGCGGCCGGCCTGTGCGAGATGGCGGATGCATCGGGCCTCCGGATCCGGATCGACCGCGATGCCGTGCGCTGGTTCGGGCCGGCCGTGGCCGTCTGTCGGGTCCTGGTCGCCGATCCGTGGGCCACGCTCGCCTCGGGGACGCTCCTCGCGGGGTTCCCCCCGGACATGGCGGACGCCGCGCGGGGGACGCTCGCGGATCGAGGGCACGAGGTGGCGGCGATCGGGCTGGCGGAGCGTGGGTCGGGTGTGGTGGACGCGGCGGAGCGGCCGCTGCCGTGGCCCGAGCGAGACGAGGTCGCTCGCGTGCTGGCGGAGGCCTGAGACCGCCGTTGGGGCGCACGGCCCGGAGGCGGGCGACTTGACAGAACCGAACACGGAGCGTGTACGGTCTTGACCTGGACCATCCCGACGGAGAAGGGGGGGACGTATGTCTCGGATCCGGAAGCTACGACCGTGGGCGCTCGTCGCCGCCATCGGGCTGCTGGGGGTCTTCCCGGCGCCGAGCGCGGCGAGCCACGGGTTCCTGACCGGCGACGGTCCGTTCGTGAGCCTCGGGCCCGACGCACCGTCCGGTTCGATGGTCAAGGCCATCCTCGGCGTGGGAGAGGACGGCGGGACCCCCGGGTTCGTGTTCGAGGGCATCCCCGACGGGATCGGGATCGCCCCCGGGACGTCGTCCGAGACGGTCGACGTGTTCGTGAACCACGAGCAGTCGACGGTCCCGTTCCCGCCGCTGTCGGGGGCGATCGGGGCGCCGCGGACGGACTACGTGGATTCCTCGGTGTCCAAGCTCACGCTCGACACGAGGCCGGACCACTTCGGCGAGGTCCTGGGTGCCTCCGTTGCGATCCCAGCCGCGCAAGGGTTCCTTCGCTTCTGTTCGGCCTTCATGGCGGGTCCTGATGAGGGCTTCTCCCGCTGGACGTTCTTCACCGGCGAGGAGACCAACGACGTCGTCGACGTGCCGGGCGGAGCGGTCTACGGGCCTGATCCCGCCGTCGCGCCCCAGCGTCAGGGCGGGTACGCGGTCATCCTGGACGTGGAGTCCGGCGAGTTCACGCATGTCCCGGGGATGGGCCGGCTGAATCACGAGAACTCGGTCGTGGTACCCGGCGGGTGGAACCGCTTCGCGATACTGACGACGGACGACACGTTCACGGCCACGACCTCCCAGCTGTACCTGTACCTGGCCAACAGCGAGGAGCACATCTGGCAGGACCAGGGGAGCCTGTGGGCGTTCCAGGTGACGAGGACCCAGGACGGACCCGTCGACCCGAACGACCCCTTCAACGAGGCGAACGACTACCTGGACCTGTCGCCGGGCGAGGAGTTCCAGGGCCGGTTCATCCGGGTGCCCCAGAAGATCGCGAGGGGCCAGACGGGCGAGCCGCCGCAGGACGCCCTCCAGAACTGGTCCGTGGAGCACAACGTGTTCACGTTCGTGCGGCTGGAGGACCTGGCCTACGATCGGCAAGACCCGCGGACCGTGTACATCGCCGACACGGGCTCGTCACGGGTCATCCCCGACGAGGCGACGGGCCGGATCACGCGGGGACCGAGCGGCACCGTCGGGCAGGCCGACAACGGGCGCATCTTCGAGATGGTGTTCAACGCGAACAACCCCCGGAAGGTGGACAGCCTGACCGTGCTCGCGCAGGGGGACAGCTCCGGGATGGCGAGCTTCGTCCCCTTCCGCTCGCCGGACAATGTGGATACCAGCGCCGCCTCGCTGATGGTCCAGGAGGACACGAGCAACGCGAAGATCTGGCAGCATCTGCTCGGGTCGTCGACATGGCGGCACGTCGGGACGGTGAACGACCCCGCCGGCGAGTCCAGCGGCATCGTCGACGCCTCCGCATGGTTCGGCCAGGGATGGTGGCTGCTGGACGTCCAGTCCCACGGAGTGTTCCAGCAGTCCGAGGTCGTCCCGAATCCTCTCGGAGCAGGGTTCCCGGACCTCACGATCAAGCGGGAGGACGGCCAGCTGCTGCTGATGTACATCCCGGATTCGACGTAGTCACGAGCTGCAGGGTAGAAGGCTCGACCCCCGGGCGAGGCCCGGGGGTCGAGCCCCGGTTCGGCGTCCAGCCAGGTGCGCCGCGCCCGGGTGGGTGCATCTGCACCTGCCTTTGCGCGGCCCGAGGGACACGTCATAGTGTGAGGGAGGGCGCTCGCGGGTCATGCGCGAGCGACGGCCGGCGTTGCGACGGGAAGGAGACCATCCATGACCCGGAAGCGTTCGAGAGTCCCGTACCCGAGCCTTCTCTTCGCGATCCTCCTGGTGGCCGTGATCGTGCCCTCCGGGGCGGCGGCCGATCCGCCGGGCGCCGTCCGGTTCGCGACCTTCAACGCCTCGCTCAACCGCTTCAACGCGGGGGATCTGATCGCCGACCTCTCGGCGCCGGGCAACGCCCAGGCTGACGCCGTGGCGGAGATCATCCAGCGGACTCGTCCGGACGTCCTGCTCATCAACGAGTTCGACTTCGACGACCAGGGCCCGGACGGAACGTCGCTCGCGGCGCAGCTCCTCCAGGCCAACTACCTGTCGGAACCGCACGGAGACGCGGACCCGATCGACTATCCGTACCGGTTCGTGGCCCCCTCGAACACCGGGATCCCGTCCGGGTTCGACCTGAACAACGACGGTGGCGTCGGCGGTCCCGACGACGCGTTCGGCTTCGGGTTCTTCCCGGGACAGTTCGGCATGGCCGTCTTCTCCCGGTACCCGATCGACGACGAGGGCATCCGCACCTTCCAGCACTTCCGGTGGAAGGACATGCCCGGGGCGCTCCTCCCGGACGACCCACTGACGCCCGAACCGGCGGACTGGTACTCGCCCGCGGAGCTCGACGTGTTCCGCCTGTCCTCGAAGAGCCACTGGGACGTCCCGATCGAGATCGGCGGGCGGACCGTCCACTTCCTCGTCAGCCACCCGACGCCACCCGTGTTCGACGGTCCGGAAGACCGGAACGGGACGAGGAACCACGACGAGATCCGGTTCTGGGCCGATTACGTGATCCCCTCACGGAGCGGGTACATCGTGGACGATGACGGCGAGCCGGGCGGCCTCGCACCTGGGGCGCTGTTCGTGATCGCGGGGGACCAGAACTCGGATCCGGTCGACGGCGACAGCATCCCCGGGTCGGCGCAGTTGCTCCTGGAGCATCCCCTGGTCAACACGAAGGTGACGCCATCCAGCGAGGGAGCGGTCGAGCAGGCCGAGCTCCAGGGAGGGGCGAACGAGACGCACCTCGGGGACCCCGCGTTCGACACAGCGGACTTCTCCGACGTGGCTCCCGGCAACCTTCGGGCGGACTACGTCCTGCCGAGGAAGAACATGAAGATCCTCGACGCGGCGGTCTTCTGGCCGACGAGCGACGATCCGCTCTTCCCGCTCGTCGGCACCTTCCCCTTCCCGAGCTCGGATCACCGGCTCGTGTGGGTGGACGTGCGGATCCCCGCCCGCGCTGCGCCATCGATCGGGTAGAGACGAGACGCGGCCGCCGTTCCGCGCATGGAGCGGCGTGACCTCCCGTCCCGCTACCCGTCCTTGGAGGCGCACCAGGCGCGGATCACGGCCTCGAGGGCCGAACGCTTCGCCTGGACGTCGGCCAGGTCCTCGAAGCGCGCGTAGCGGGCGGTGTCGCCGCCGCCCTCGAGGAGCGGATGCGACCTGGCGAGCGCGGCGCCCGTGTGGAACAGCAGGCTGACGTGGGCCTTCGCGCGCGGGTTGAGGCTCGCGATGTTGCCCTCGTACATGAAGGTGGGCGTCTTCCACTTGATCGTCTCGGTCACGCGGTCATCCGCCCCGAGCACGATCTCGCGCACCCGCTGCATCTCGGCCTTAAGCGGGTGGTCGAGCCCCTCGAACCACGCGTCGACGTCCGGGTTGGTGTTCATGGC
>CAZXFA010000023.1:0-12678 GCA_964640085.1 uncultured Actinomycetes bacterium
GCCGAGACCGGAGCCGCCTTCGGCGGCGAGCATTCCGGCCATTACTACTTCCGGGACAACTTCCGTGCGGACTCGGGGCTGATCGCCGCGGTCATGGTGCTCGAGCAGCTCTCGCTGGCGGATGCGCCGCTGTCGGAGGTGCTCGCGCCCTTCCGGCGGTACCACGTCTCGGGCGAGATCAACTCGGTCGTCGACGACCAGCGGGGCACGATCGAAGCGATCGCGGCCGCCTACGCGGAAGGGCGGTCCGACCGGACCGACGGGCTGACGGTAGAGTTCGACGACTGGTGGTTCAACGTGCGGCCCTCGAACACCGAGCCGCTGCTTCGCCTGAACGTCGAAGCCAGGACCGAGGACCTCCTTCGGGAGAAGACGGCCGAGGTCCTCGGGTCGATCCGTGGGGCCTGAGCCGCGGGGGAGGAGGAGAGCGTGAGCCTGGATCCGGAGCTGCTCGAGATCCTCGTCTGCCCGAACGACCGGGGGGAGGTCGACTACCTCGAGGCCGAACAGACGATCGTGTGCCGCGAGTGCCGGTACCGCTACCCGGTGCGGGATGGCATCCCGGTGATGCTGATCGACGAGGCCGAGAAGCCTCGCGCGGGCAAGCGCAAGGGCCGGTGACGCGGCTCGACGACGCCGGCGCGCTGCGCGCCGCCGATCCCGGCGGCATGCTCGAGGCCGTCGTATCCCTGCCTCGGCACTGCCGCGAGGGCCACCGGGCGGGCCGCGACGCATCGAACCTGCCGAGCGCCGACGGCGCGACCGCGATCGCGTTCTGCGGGATGGGTGGTTCGGCGGTGTCAGGCGACGTCCTGCGGACCCTGTACGCGGATCGTCTCCCGATCCCCGTGACCGTCGTGCGGTCCCCCGAGCTCCCGGAGTTCTGCGGCCCGCACACGTTGGTGCTGGTCTCCTCCTACTCGGGGACCACCGCGGAGACCCTCGCGTGCTTCGAGGAGGCCGTGTCCCGGGGCTGCCGGGTCGTGGTCGTGACCTCGGGAGGCGAGCTCGAGCGGCGCGCCGCCGAGCTGCGGCGTGGGCTGATCACCGTTCCCGGCGGGCTCATGCCGAGGGCCGCGCTGGGCTACCTCGCCCTCGGAACGCTCGGCGCCCTCGAGGCTATGGGCGTGATCCCTGACCTGGCCGCCGACCTCGACGAGGCGACGGGCGAGCTCGAGGCCCTGCTCGTGGAGGCCGGACCCGACGTCCCGTCGCCGTCCAACCCGGCCAAGTCCCTCGCCGTGCGGCTCGGGGATCGCGTACCGGTGATCTGGGGGGCCGAAGGGATCGGCGCGGTGGCCGCCGCCCGGTGGAAGACGCAGTGCAACGAGAACGCGAAGGTGCCCGCCTTCGCCGCCGCGCTGCCCGAGGTGGATCACAACGAGGTGGTCGGGTGGTCGGTGGGACGCGGCGCCGCGTTCTCGGTGGTCGCGCTCCGGCACGCCGGGGAGCATCCGGACGTCGCGGCGCGGTTCCCGCTGTCGCTGGAGATCGCGCGGTCGGCGGGGCTGCAGAGCGAGGAAGTGTGGGCGCGAGGTCGCTCGGCACTCGCCAGGCTGCTCTCGCTCGTGCTGTCCGGCGACCTGGTCAGCGTGTACCTGGGGATCGAACGGGGTGTGGACCCGACGCCGATCGACGCGATCGCGCGTCTGAAGCGCGCGCTGGCGGACGCGTGAAGGCGACCCCGCTCCCCGGCCCCGGCGATGCGTTCGCCGATCAGGCGGCAGAGGTCGTCCGCGGGCGCACGGCGATCCGCCCCGAGGTCGCGATCGTCCTCGGATCGGGGCTCGGTGCCGCGGTCGCCAACGCGGAGGAAGACACGTCGTTCTCCTTCGAGGAGCTCCCCGGGTTCCCCCAGCCAACCGTCGCCGGACACGCGGGGCGGGTGATCCTCGGCCGCTTGGCGGACGTTCCGGTGATCGTGTTCCGAGGGCGGATCCACTACTACGAGGGCAACGATCTGTCGGTCTGCGCTCTCCCGGTCCGACTCGCGCGCGTGCTCGGTGCGGAGACCGCGATCCTCACGGCGGCGACCGGCGGGATCGCCGAGGGTCTGGAAACGGGCCACCTCGTGATCGGCACCGACCACCTGAACCTGCTCGGCGCGAGCCCCCTCCGCGGGTGGCGGTACCCGGACGGCTCGCCGCCGTTCGTCGACCTGGTCGGCGCCTACGACCCGAAGCTCGCCGACCTCGCCGAAGCCGAAGCGCGTGCGGTGGGCGTGCCGGTCGCCCGCGGGGTGTACGCGGCGATGCCCGGTCCGAACTACGAGACCCCGGCCGAGATCGACCTGCTGCGGACCGCCGGGGCCTCGGTGGTCGGGATGTCCGTCGTGCCGGAGGCGATCCCGGCCCGTGCGCTCGGGATGCGCGTGCTCGGGTTGTTCTTCGTGACGAACCAGGTGGGGATGGAGGTCCGCCACGAGGACGTCGTGCGGGCCTCCGACGCGACGGCTGGCGCCGTCGGCCGGGTGATCGATGGGGTCCTCTCGAAGGGAGCGCCATGGACAGCGACGTGAGGGACCGGGGGCTCGCCCCGGGGGGACGGCAGCGGATCGCCTGGGCGGCCGGGGAGATGCGGGTGCTGGCGTTGATCCGCGAGCGGTTCGAGAAGGAGCGCCCGCTGGAGGGCGTTCGGATCGGAGCGTGCCTGCACGTGACGACCGAGACGGCGAACCTGATGCGCACGCTCGCGGCTGGCGGCGCCGAGGTCGCCCTGTGCGCCTCGAACCCACTGTCGACGCAGGACGACGTGGCCGCCGCGCTCGCCGAGGAGGGGATCGCGACCCAGGCGATCAAGGGCGAGGACAACGAGACCTACTTCCGCCACATCGGTGCCGTCCTGGACTCGCGGCCGCAGGTCACGATGGACGACGGGTGCGACATGGTCACCGTCCTCCACAAGGAGCGGCGGGAGCAGCTGGGCGAGGTCCTGGGGGGCACCGAGGAGACGACGACCGGGGTGATCCGCCTACGGGCGATGCACGCGGACGGCGCCCTGCGGTACCCGATCGTTTCCGTGAACGACGCGAACACCAAACACCTGTTCGACAATCGCTTCGGCACCGGGCAGTCGACGATCGACGCCATCATGCGGGCCACGAACCTGCTGCTGGCCGGTCGGATCGTCGTGGTGTGCGGCTTCGGGATGTGCGGGCGCGGGATCGCGTCCCGCGCGCGCGGGATGGGCGCGCAGGTGGTCGTGACCGAGGTCGACCCGCTGCCGGCGCTCGAGGCGGCGATGGAGGGCTACCGCGTGATGCCGCTGCGCGAGGCGGCCCGGGTCGGCGACGTGTTCGTGACGGTCACGGGCGACAAGGCCGTGATCCGGCGGGAGCACATGGAGCTGATGAAGGACGGCGCCGTCATGGCCAACGCCGGTCACTTCGACGTGGAGATCGACAAGCTCGCGCTGGCGGACCTGGGCGGTGGTCGCGTCCGACGGCTCCGCGGATCGATCGACGAGTACACCACGGCCGATGGCCGTCGCCTCCACCTCCTCGGGGAGGGGCGGCTCGTGAACCTGGCGGCGGCCGAGGGACATCCGGCGGCCGTGATGGACATGTCGTTCGCGAACCAGGCCCTGTCGGTGGAGTGGCTCGTCGGTCGGCGCGGCACGCTGGAGCCCGGCGTCTACCCGGTGCCGCGCGAGATCGACGCCGAGGTCGCACGGCTGAAGCTCCAGGCGATGGGGGTGGAGATCGATCACCTCACGAAGGAGCAGGAGGAGTACCTGCGGTCGTGGGAGCAGGGGACCTGACGGATCGGGGGGCGTTCCGCGAGGCCGGCGCGCGGCTGGCCGCGCTCGGTCTGGTGCGAGGGAGCGAAGGGAACCTGTCGACCTGGCACGGGCGCCGGCTGGCGATCACCCGGACGGGCAGCGAGCTCGGCGCGCTCGGGCCGGGCGACGTGCTGGAGGGGACGCTCGAGGCGCCGCCGGAGGGTGCCTCCTCCGACCTCGCCCTCCACGTCGAGCTCTACCGCCGGCACGGGCCCGGGGCGGTCGCGCACGCACACCCTCCCGGCAGCGTGCCCGACGGATGGAAAGAGGGGGAGCCGCACGGCCGCCACGCCCATGCGACCACCCTGCCCGCGGCGGTCGAGGCGCTCGTGGGGGAGCCGGAGGTCCACCCGGTGTCATGGGAGGGCGACGCGGTGCGGATCCTGGACCAGCGCGTGCTGCCGCACCGGGAGGTCCGTCTCGCGTGCCGTTCGGCGCCGGAGGTCGCGGAGGCGATCTCGACCCTGGCCGTCCGGGGGGCCCCGGCGATCGGGGTGGCCGCGGCGTTCGGGATGGCGCTGGCCGCGGCCACGTCGACGGCTAGGTCCACGAACGCGCTGTTCCGGGAGCTGCACCGGGCCGGCGAGCTCCTGAAGGGGACGCGGCCGACGGCCGTGAACCTCGGGTGGGCGGTGGACCGCATGCTGGGAGTCGCCCGGGAGCACTGCTGCTCGCTCGGGTCCGTGCTCCCGCGGGTCCACGAGGCGATGGTGGCCGAGGCGCTCGCGATCGAGGCCGAGGACCGGGCCGCGTGCGCCGCGATGGGCGCCCACGGCGCCGAGCTCGTGCCCGTCGACGCGAACGTGCTCACCCACTGCAACACGGGGATGCTGTGCACGGCCGGGATCGGCACCGCCCTTGGGGTGGTGATCACCGCCCACCGGCTGGGGAAGCGGCCGCACGTGTGGGTCGACGAGACCCGTCCCGTGTGGCAGGGGGCGCGGCTGACCGCCTGGGAGCTCCGCCGCCTCGAGATCCCGATGACGCTGATCGCGGACGGCGCCGCTGCCTCGCTGATGGCGGAGGGGAGGGTCGATCTGGTGGTCGTGGGGGCCGACCGGGTGGCGGCCAACGGGGACGTGGCGAACAAGGTCGGGACCTACGGCCTCGCGGTGCTCGCGCGTCATCACGGCGTGCCGTTCTACGTGGTCGCCCCCGTCTCCAGCGTCGACGTGTCCTCGCCCACGGGGGCGGACATCCGGATCGAGGAACGCGATCCGGCCGAGGTGACGAGCCCGCTCGGGATCGCCGTGGCCGAGCCAGGGACGCCGGCGGCCAACCCTGCGTTCGACGTCACGCCGGCCGAGCTGGTGTCGGCCCTCGTGACCGAGCGGGGGGTGCTCCCGCGGCTGTCGGCCGTGACGATCGGCGAGCACCTGACAGGGAGGAGGTCGGCGTGACCGGGCCGATCTCCGTTCGCGCCCGCTTCGAACGGTTCCCCGCCACCGTGAAGGGTGCGTTCATCCTCCGCGGCGAGGACGCCGACCCGCACCAGGTCATCCTGCGGGAGGCTCGGGCGACCGGGGTCGGGGTGGGCGGGTCGTTGCCCGTCCCCATCCCGTCGACGACCCTGGACGTGGCCCCGCACCGGGACGTGTTCGTGCCGTTCGAGCTCGCCGTCTCCGGCCTGGAGCCCGGCTGGTACACGCTGGAGTGCGATCTGGACGTGGACGGCTCGCCCGGCACGTACGACGGCGGGCGTCGCTTCTCCGTCCCCTGGCCGAGGGCGACCGTGCGTCGTGGGCAGGTGAAGGTCGGTCGGAGGGTGCGGCTCGGCAAAGGGGTCTCGGTGACCGTCGACCACGTGGAGTGCGCGGCCGACTCGACCCGCGTGCACCTCCGAGTGGACCCACCGGAGCCGATCTCGGCCCGGCTGTCGGCCGACGACGGACGGGTGGAGGTCCTCGGGGTCGAGCTCGACGAGGGGACCGGGCGGGCCAAGGTGTCCGCCTACCCGTTGCTCCGAGCTCACCGAGGGCTCCGCATCGAGCTGCGGGGCGCCGCACGCGGGGCCGAGGCGGCGATCGACGTCCGGTTGCCCTGAGCGTCGGTGCCCGGCGGTAGGGTCCGTCGGGTGCTCGACGGGCTCCTCGACACGCTGTTCCCGAAGCGATGCGCGGGATGCGGGGCGGGCGCCTGGCCCTTCTGCCGAGGATGCCTGGTTCAGGTCCCGGCCCTTTCCCCGCCCTGGTGCGCGCGATGCGGGGCGCCTTCGGTGACCCCGGTCGCCTCCTGCCGTCACTGCCCGCCGTCCGAGATCTCCCGGGCGCGGGCGCCGTTCCTGTTCGAGGGGCCGGTCCGGCGGGCAGTCCACCGCCTGAAGTTCGCGGGATGGCGCCCGGTCGCCGAGGCGCTCGGCGCCGCGATGTGCTCGGTCTGGGACGACCGACCCGACGCCCTCACATGGGTGCCGCTGTCCCGCCGTCGTCTGGCCGAGCGCGGGTACGACCAGGCGCGGGCGCTCGCGAAGGTGGTCGGGCGGAGGCTCGACCTCCCGGCGATCCCCCTCCTGCGTCGGATCGCCGACCCCGGGCCGCAGGCCCGGCGGGGCGGCCGGGACCGACGCGAGGCGATGCGCGGGGCGTTCGCGGTCCTCTCGGACGCGCCGCGGCGGGTGCTGCTCGTGGACGACGTGCTGACCACCGGGGCCACCGCGGGCGCGTGCGCCGAGGTGCTCTGGCGGGCGGGGGCCCACGAGGTGGGTCTGCTGACGGCCGCCCGTGCGGTCTCGGGGGCCGTGGCCCCCTCTATACTCGGCTCCGGGCCTGTGTCCGGGTCTGTGGTTGCCCGGGGAGGAGGCTCCCCGGTAGTCGATGCCAGCCGCGGGCGAAGCGACCCACGTAAGCCGACCCTTGGTCGGTGAGCATGGCGCGGTTTAGATGTAAGCCCTGCCCCGGCGGGGGCGACCTCGCCGGGAGAGGGTGCGAAGCCGCCCGATAGGGCGGCGATCACCCCCGCAGGCGGGTGTGGGGTCAAAGACCAGGTCAGCCGGACGCGGGCCCATCGTCTCCCGAAGGGGGGTCCGGCACCCGGGCCCCGGGCACACGAGGAGGACGGATGGACCTGGTGTTGAACGGACGGGGTGCGCGCATCACCGACCACCTCCGGCAGGTCACCGAACGCAAGCTCTCCCGCCTCGAACGGATGGACCCAAGGCTGGTGCGCCTCGAGATCGAGGTGATCCAGGAGAAGAACCCTCGCCGCGGCGGGACCCATCGGGTAGAGGCCGTGGCGGCCGCGCCCCGCAAGACATACCGCGCAAGCGCGGACGCCCCCGACGTCGAGGCCGCCCTCGACGTCCTGGTCGAGAAGCTGGAGCGCCAGATCCGGGACCACAACGAGAAGCGGCGGACCCGCCTGATCACGGGGGCGAGTCGCGTAAAATCCGGCAAGACCGGTCGCGGGAACCAGGCCTGATCCCGCCGAGCACGGGAGGCGCGTGAGCGAGCGAACCCAGGAGACCGACGAGCTGCGCGTGCTGGTCTGCGACGACCACGCGCTGTTCCGGCGAGGCCTCCAGATGGTGCTCGACCAGGAGCCAGGCCTGGAGCTGGCCGGCGAGGCCTCCGACGGCGTCGAAGTGGTCCAGAAGGCCCAGGAGCTGATGCCGGACGTGATCCTGATGGACGTCAGGATGCCGAAGAAGTCCGGGATCGAGGCGGCGGGCGAGATCAAGGACGCGCTCCCCCACGTGAAGATCCTGATGCTCACCATCAGCGATGAAGAGGCCGACCTGTACGAGGCCATCAAGGCGGGGGCGTCCGGCTACCTGCTGAAGGAGATCCCGATCGAGGAGGTGGCCGACGCGATCCGCTCGGTGTGGGCCGGGCAGTCGCGGATCTCGCCCTCGATGGCGTCGAAGCTGCTGACCGAGTTCGCGGCGATGAGCAGGGCCCCCGAGGAGAAGCCGCAGATGCCCACGCCCAAGCTCACCGACCGGGAGATGGAGGTCCTCCGGCTGGTGGCGCAGGGGATGAACAACCGCGACATCGCCAAGGAGCTGTTCATCTCGGAGAACACGGTCAAGAACCACATCCGCAACATCCTGGAGAAGCTCCACCTGCACTCGCGCATGGAGGCGGTCGTCTACGCCGTGCGCGAGAAGATGATCGAGATCACCTAGCGGGCGATCGGTGGGGACCGGAACGACGATCGCCGAGGCCTCGACGGTCCAACGCCGCCGCCAGGTGCGCCGCAACACGGCCCTGCTCGTGGTCGCACAGGGGTTCGTGCAGTCCGCGTTCCCCGTCGTGCTGGTCGTGGGGAGCGTTGCGATCGCCGAGCTGTCCGGTCGCGAGAGCGCCTCCGGCTTCCTGTACGCGCTGTACTTCACCTCGGCGGCGGTCGGCGGGCTTCTGGTCGGCCGATGGATGGACCGGCGCGGCCGGCGTCCCGGGCTCGTGCTCGGCTACCTGCTCGTGGGCGGCGCGGGCATCCTGGCCGCGGTCTCGATCGCGGCCGGTTCGGCGCTCGGCCTGCTCGCGGCCGCGCTCCCCTTCGGCCTGGGGCTCGGGGCCGCGAACCTGGCACGCGGTGCGGTCGCCGACATGTACGCGCCCGAGAGCCGGGGCCGGGCCGTAGGGCTGTTGCTCGCCGCCTCCACGATCGGGGCCGTCGGGAGCCCGCAGGTCGTCGCGCTCCTGCGGCGGCTGGCGGAGGGATCGCTGGACGTGGACCCGAACGTGCTGCCGTGGGCGCTGGTGCCGGTCGGAGCCGGGGTGGCGCTGGCCTGTGCGATCGCGCTTCGGCCGGACCCACGGGACCTGGCCGTGCGGACCGTGGCGGCGCCCGCAGACGCGGCCGCCCGACGGCCGCGAGCGCTGCTTGGCCTGCGCGCGTTCCGCGCGGCCGTGGTGGCGGCCTCGATCGGCCAGATGGCGATGATCGCGGTGATGGGGGTGACGCCGCTCGCGCTCCACCACCACGGAGAGAGCGGAACGGCGATCTCGGGCGTGATCAGCCTGCACATCGCCGGGATGTACGCGTTCTCCCCCCTGATCGGCGCCGCGTTGGACCGGTGGGGCCGCCGGCCCGGCCTGCTGGTGGGCGCCATCGCCAGCGGGGTCGGCGCGCTGATCGCCGGGACCCAGCAGGGGGCGCTCCCGGTGGGGTCGGGGTTGTTCTTGATCGGGCTCGGCTGGTCGGCCACCTACCTGGGGGCCACGGCGGTGATCAGCGACCTCACCACGCCCGCCGAGCGCGGCGGGGCCCTCGGGTTCACCGACCTCATGATCGGGGTGTGCTCGGCGGCGGGCGGACTGGCCGCCGGCCTCGTGTACGAGGGCGCCGGCTACCGATCGCTCGGCATCGGGGTCGCGGTGGTGGTCGGCGTCGTGCTGCTGACGCTCCTCGGGCTCCCCGAGTCGCATCCGGCACGGGCCGTCGTTGGCCCCGGCCCCAACGGGGGCGGCCGGTAACATAGGGGGTCGAGCCCCGACATCCCCGAGGACACCGGAGGACGGTCCGTTTGGTCATCCAGAAGCTCGCGACGCTCGGTGAGGGCCGTCGGTTCAAGCAGCTGGAGCAGCTCGTCGAGCTGGTCAACACCTTCGAGCCGGAGGCCGAGGATCTCTCCGATGAGGAGCTCCGCGGCCGAACCGAGGGGTTCCGGCGCCGCCTGGCCGACGGCGAGACCCTCGAGGACCTCCTGCCCGAGGCGTTCGCCTGCGTGCGCGAGGCCGCCCGCCGAGCGATCGGACAGCGTCACTTCGACGTGCAGGTCCTGGGCGCGATCGCCCTGCACCAGGGGAAGATCGCCGAGATGAAGACCGGTGAGGGCAAGACCCTCACCTCCACGATGCCCGCCTACCTGAACGCGCTCGCGGGAGGGGGCGTGCACATCGTCACGGTCAACGACTACCTGGCCAAGCGCGACTCGGAGTGGATGGGCGGGATCTTCCGTGCGCTCGGCGTCTCGGTCGGCCTGATCCAGTCACAGATGGGTCCCGCCGATCGCCGGCCGGCCTACGCGGCCGACATCACCTACGGGACGAACAACGAATTCGGGTTCGACTACCTGCGCGACAACATGGCGATGCGGGCCGAGGATCTGGTCCAGCGCGGCCACGCCTACGGGATCGTGGACGAGGTCGACTCGATCCTGATCGACGAGGCCCGCACGCCGCTGATCATCAGCGGCATGGTGGCCGACAGCGCGAAGTGGTACCAGACGTTCGCCCGGCTGGTCCCCAGGATGAACCGGGATGACGACTACGAGGTGGACGAGGGCAAGCGCACGGTCGCGGTCACTGAGTCCGGCGTCTCGAAGGTGGAGGACTCGCTCGGCCTCGAGAACCTCTACGAGCACGTGCACACGCCGCTCGTGCACCACCTCCAGAACGCCCTACGCGCCAGGGAGCTCTACAAGCGGGACGTCGACTACATCGTGACCAACGGCGAGGTCAAGATCGTCGACGAGTTCACGGGCCGCGTGCTCGAGGGCCGCCGGTACTCGGAGGGCCTGCACCAGGCGATCGAGGCGAAGGAAGGAGTGCGGATCAAGGAGGAGAACCAGACCCTCGCGACGATCACGATCCAGAACTACTTCAAGATGTACGACAAGCTCGCCGGCATGACCGGGACCGCGAAGACCCAGCTCGCCGAGTTCCAGTCGGTGTACGGCCTCGACGTGGTCGAGGTCCCGACCAACCGCCCGATGATCCGCGCCGACCAGCAGGACCTGATCTACAAGAACGAAGAGGTCAAGTGGAACGCGGTCGTCGAGGACATCGCCGAGCGCCACGAGCAGGGCCAGCCGATCCTGGTCGGTACGGTGTCGATCGAGAAGTCGGAGAAGCTGTCCGGCTACCTCAACCGCCGCGGGATCCAGCACCACGTCCTGAACGCGAAGAACCACGAGAAGGAGGCGATGATCGTCGCCCAGGCCGGCCGGATCGGAGCCGTGACCGTGGCCACCAACATGGCCGGCCGTGGCGTGGACATCCTGCTGGGCGGCAACCCCGAGTACCTTGCGCGGCAGGAGATGGCGGCGCGCGAGTGGGACAACGACGCGTACCTCCTGTTCGAGATGGACGAGGAGGACCGGGCCGCCTACGAGGGGGAGTACGAGCCGATCAACGCCAAGTTCAAGCAGCAGACCGACGCCGAGCACGAGGAGGTCGTGACGCTCGGCGGGCTGTACGTGCTCGGCACCGAGCGGCACGAGTCCCGGCGGATCGACAATCAGCTCCGGGGTCGGTCGGGCCGTCAGGGCGACCCCGGCGAGTCGCGCTTCTACCTCTCGCTCGAGGACGACCTGATGCGGATGTTCGCGAGCGAACGGATCGCCTCGATCATGGAGCGCCTGAAGTGGCCGGACGAGGAGCCGATCACCGCGAAGATGGTCACCCGGGCCGTCGAGACCGCCCAGCGGCAGATCGAGGAGCTGAACTTCGAGCGCCGCAAGAACGTCCTGAAGTACGACGACGTGATGAGCACCCAGCGCCAGGTGATCTACGCCGAGCGCCAGAAGATCCTCCAGGGAGAGGACTTCAAGGATGAGGCCCTCCACATGGTGGAGGACGTCGTCAGGCGAACGGTGCACCGCCTGGCCCCGGAGGAGGTCTTCAGCGAGGAGTGGGACCTCGACGTGATCCTCGCCGGGATCGGGGAGACCTACCCGACCACGATCACGGGGGACGAGCTCGAGCAGATGGTGAACACGGCCCAGCTCGAGGAGCGGGCCGTCGAGGACGCCCTGGCCCGGTACGAGGACAAGGAGCAGGCGATCGGCTCGCAGGTGATGCGCCAGCTCGAGCGGGCGGTCCTGCTGAACATCACCGACACGAAGTGGCGCGAGCACCTGTACGAGATGGACTACCTCCAGGAGGGGATCCACCTCCGCGCGTACGGTCAGAAGGACCCGCTCACCGAGTACCGGCGGGAGGCCTACGCGATGTTCGAGGAGCTCACCGAGTCGATCCGGGACGACTTCGTCCGGTACATCTACCGCGTGGAGCTCGTGCGCCAGGACGAGCCCGCTCGACCCAGGCCGCAACGGGTTCAGGCCAGCCACGGCGATCAGCCGGCGGTCGTGAACGCCGGCGCCTCGCCCCAGGCCAGGTCGAGCAAGGTGCCGCGGAACGCCCCCTGCCCGTGCGGCAGCGGGAAGAAGTACAAGAAGTGCCACGGCGCCGTGGCCTGAAGCGCCGCGGAGCGGGTCAGGAGACGAGCGGAGGGCCGGCCTCGGCGCCGGCCCTCCGTCGCGTCCGGAGAGGGGGGTCGTTCCTCACCGGCACTGCTGGCACACGCTCCCGTTCACCACGATCGGCCGGTTCGGGTCCTGGACCCCGACGTCGGTCACGGCGGGGCCGTTCCGCGGGCTGGTCGTCGACCCCGAGCCGGAGGTCGCGAACGCCAGCGTGATGACCGTGGCAGCGATCACGACGATCGCGGCGACGGCGAACCACGCCTTCACCAGGTAGCTGCGCTCCACCGGGAGGGCTGCGCTGCTCATGTCGGTCTCCCTTCCTGGCCGGCCGTGCTCACGGCTCGAACGCTAGAGCGGCGGGATGCTCGCCTCCGTGCCGCCCGCCACCGGATGGGCGTGACGTCCGTCACGACGCCGATCGCGCCGAGCCCGTCCCCGGCGACGGTGTTCGGGTGGTGACGATCGGGCCGGGATCACGTATCGCCGGTGTCACGTATCGGAGGTTGGCGTGCGGAACGGCCCGGGTCGGACATGCCGGCCCGGGCCGTTCGCCTTCGCCCCGTGTCACTGGCACTGGTGGCAGATCTCGCCGTTGACGACGATCTCAACCGGCTCCGCGTCCGCCACGCGTGGCGTCACCCCTCGACGGCCGGTTGCGGCATCGTCGCCCGTCTGAGCCGCCGAATTGGCATCCGCCTGCGCCTGCCACCTGGCCGCGTCGGCGACCCGTCCCGCGAGGTGCGCGCCGG
>CAZXFA010000023.1:12778-39649 GCA_964640085.1 uncultured Actinomycetes bacterium
CTGGCCGCGTCGGCGACGAGCCCCGGCTCGATGCGGCCGATGACTCCGCCGCTCAGCTCGGTGGGAGTGTTCGCTGCGGTCCCGTGGGCGCCGCTGACCCGGGCCGCCTCGTCCCCGCGGTCACGCACCACCGTGACCGCCGCGAACGCGAGCGTCACCGCCATCAGCGCGGCGAGCAGGCCGGCCAGCCAGACGGGGTACCCGATCCGCGCCCGCGGCTCGAACGTTCCGATCCTGGTGCTCATGGCCGTCCCTCCTCCCTTCCATCGATCCGGTCCTTGAGTGCAACGTATCGGTGCGTCTCGCGGATGGCGGTGCCGGCCCGCACCACCGCGGCGTGACATCGGTCACGTCGGACGGATGCTCGGGTACCATGCCGAACGTCATGAGCGAGCACACCGAGCAGCTGAACGACCTCGCCGAGCGCATCGCGGCCGCGAAGGAGTTCCTTTGACGTCGACGGCACGCGCGCGGATGTGGTCGAGCTCGAGCGGCAGACCGCCGACCCCTCGCTCTGGGACGACCCCGACCGCGCCCGCCGCCTGACCACCCGGCTCTCCCGGCTCCAGGCCGACCTCGAGCGCTTCGACGCCCTCGTCCGGCGGCTCGAGGACGCCAGGGCGATGGACGAGCTCTTGGCCGAGGAGGCCGACCCCGAGATGGCCTCGGACCTGGCGAAGGCCGTGACCGAGCTCGAGCGCGACCTCGCCCGCCTCGAGCTTGCCACGCTGCTCGGCGGCGAGTACGACGCGAATGACGCCGTGGCCACCCTCCACGCCGGGGCGGGCGGCACGGAGTCCCAGGATTGGGCGGAGATGCTCCTGCGGATGTACCTGCGCTGGGCCGAGCGGCAGAAGCTCGACGTGGAGGTGGACGAGGTGCTCTACGGCGATGAGGCGGGGATCAAGAGCGCGACCTTCATGGTCCACGGCCCCAACGCCTACGGGCTGCTCTCGGCCGAGCGCGGCGTCCACCGCTTGGTGCGGATCTCGCCGTTCGATGCCCAGAAGCGGCGACACACCTCGTTCGCGAGCCTAGACGTGATCCCGCTGCTGGAGGAGACCGCGGAGGAGGGTTTCGAGATCGACCCCAAGGACCTGCGGGTCGACGTGTACCGCTCGACCGGGCCCGGCGGCCAGTCCGTGAACACGACCGACTCCGCCGTCCGCATCACGCACCTGCCGACCGGCATGGTCGCCGCGTGCCAGAACGAACGCTCACAGCTCCAGAACAGGGCGGTCGCGATGCGGATCCTCAAGGCGCGCCTGGCTGAACGGATGCGTCGGGAGCAGCAGGAGAGGCTGGAGAACCTCCGCGGCGAGCGCATGGGCATCGACTTCGGCTCGCAGATCCGCTCCTACGTGCTCGCGCCCTACCGCCTGGTCAAGGACCACCGGACCGGTATCGAGATCGGCGACGTCGATCGGGTGCTCGACGGCGATCTCGAGCCGCTCATCGCCGAGGAGCTCCGTCGGCGGGCCGAGGAACGGGGCGCGGCGTAGCCCGCCGCCGGACGAGCGTGAACCCGGCCACGCCGATCAGGAGCGCTCCCCACGCCACCGCCGAGCCCGCGAGGCCCCGGCCGATCGCCGGCTCCCGGTAGACGAGCCGGACCTCGTGCCTCCCGGCGGGCACCGGGATCGCCTGGAGGACGTGGTCGGCCGGAAGTACCGGCGCCGGCTCGCCGTCGACGGTCGCGGACCAGCCGCGGTCCCAGGCGTTGCGGACCACCACGAGCGAGGGACCTGAGGCCTCGACGTCGATGCGGACGTCCTCGGGGCGGGCCTCGCGGTAGACGCCCGTTCCGGGATCCGATCCGGGGACGGGCGAGATTCCGGGGTCGTCCTCGAGGACCGCCGCTCGTGCTGGATCGAATCCGGGCTCGAGCACGCGGGCGACCGCCGCGTCCCGGTCCGCGACCACCGTCCACGACGGAACGATCGAGGCTCGAGGCTGCCGACCCGCGAGCTCGTAGAGCAGGTACCCATGGTCGCGTGCGACCACCTCGCCGTCGAGCGCGTCCGGCAGCGTCTGCCCCACGTGCACGATCAGGTACCGGACCCCGAGCAGGCGCACATCCTCGATCGTCGGCACCTGGATCACCGAGGCGTTGTAGAAGACCGGGAGCCGGTTCGTGGCCCGGATGAACGACCAGTACCGGGGGAGCTGGATCGGGGAGTACCCGAGCGCGTCGTGGATCCGGAACAGGACCGCGCGTCCGAGCAGGAGCGCCGGCCAGTCATCCTCCGACTGCGTGAACAGGTAGCCCTTGTTGAACGCGGCGCCCGGGAGGACCCAGGCGAGGTAGCGGCCGTACGGCTGCCCCTGGATCTCGCGCGCGATCGGCCTCGGCTCGAGGTACCGGTCGAGCGGCACGCGCGGCCACCGGAGCGCCCCCTGGACCAGCGGGCCGCCGTCCTCGGGCTCCAGCCCGAAGTAGACGGTCCCGCCCCGGTAGGCCGAGGACCACAGCGCACCGCCGAGGAGCTCCATCGCGAGCACGCCCACGAGCATCGCGGGGGCGATCCGTCGAAGCCGCGGACGGGCCCACAGCACCCCGAGCAAGGCGGCCGCGCCGATCGCGAACACCACGAGCCGCGCCGGGTTCGCGCCGATCGCCAGCGGGAAGAGGAGGAACAGCGCCACGGACGGTGCGATCCACCCGAGGGCCTCGCGGAACGGCGGCCGACGGTCGAACAGCGCCTGGACGCCGACCGCGCCGAGGATCGGCACCACCAGGAACGCCAGGTACCGGAGCCGACCCGGGTTGTGCAGGTAGACGTCGCCGAACGGGAGGGCGAGCACGAGCGAGCGGAACCATCCCGCGCCGACGAGGATCGAGAGCGTGAGGAGGTAGCCGATCCCGAGCAGCGCCCCGAACGCGATCGCGAGGTGCCGGCGCGGCCGGTCCCGCAGGGCGAGTGGCAGCGCAAGGAGGATCGCCGCGCCGACGTAGGCGCCGGGCGTCGAAGCCAGGGCGAGCGGCCACGCGCTCCACACGCCCTCGGTGGGGATCGGCTGGTCGAGGCCCGTCGAGCCGGCCACCGTGCCCTCGAGCGCCCCGTAGCCGCCGGCCAGGCTCGAGCGACCCAACAGGGCGAAGCGGGGGACCAGGATCGCGAGGTTCGCGAGCGGAAGGAACGCCAGGAAGCCCAGCCCGAGCAGGACCGCCGTTCCGCGCTCGAGCGCCCCCGAGCGGACGTCGCGGACCGCCCGGGCGACCACGTAGGCCGTCACGAGCCCGGTGCACATCAGCAGCCCGTGCGACAGATGGGCGGTGGCCACCTGGCCCCAGGCGAGAGCGGCCAGCGCGAGCCAGGGGAGTCGCCGCCACCCCGAGGCCGAGAAGACGCCCGAGGCCCCGACCAGCACGAAGGGGGTCCACGCCAACGTCCCGGCGAACGGGAGCGAGATCGCGATGATCGAGGCCGCCATCGTCATCGCGAGCGACAGGCCGCCCGCGGTGGCGGCGAGCCGCCCGAGCCCTTCCCGTCGTAGGAACCACCACAGCCCGAGACCCGCCATGATCGGGTGCAGGGCGATCAGCGCCCGCAGGCCGTCGCCGCATCCGAGCAGCCAGGAGCTGAGCATCGGCGCGATCGACAGCCACCCCGACTGGGCATCTGCCGCGAACGGGGTCCCGGCCATCTCGAACGGGTTCCACAGCGGCACCCGCCCCTGGGAGAGCGCCTCGCCGAGCAGGCACGATCGGGGTAGCCAGAACGACAGGACGTCGGGATGCTGGTTGGTGAGACGGGGGAGGAACGCGAACCCCCGGAGGGCGATCAGCGCCGAGACGACGATCATCGTCGGCCCGGCGGCCACGAGCAGCCAGCGCCGGACCCGACCCGACACGGGCGCGGCCGCGGCCGGCGGCCGCGGCCTGGTGGCGGTCTCCATCGAGCGTCCAGGCTATCGGTCCGCGGTTCGTTCCGTGGGCCCGGGTGCTCTGTTAGACTCCGCGCCGGCCGAACCCCCCGACTTCCCCGGATCGTCGACCATGATCAGCCTTCAGGACGTCACCAAGGTCTACAGGAACGGCACCGTCGCGCTCGACGACGTCAGCGTCGAGGTCGAGAAGGGCGAGTTCATCTTCATCGTCGGAGCGTCCGGCTCGGGCAAGTCCACCTTCATCCGCCTGCTCCTCAAGGAGGAGGACGCCACCAAGGGCGAGATCTACGTGGCGGGGAAGAACCTGGCCAAGCTCACGACGTGGAAGGTCCCGCACCTGCGGCGGAACATCGGCACGGTCTTCCAGGACTTCAAGCTCCTCCAGGACAAGACGGTGTTCGAGAACGTGGCCTTCGCGCTCGAGGTGATCGGGCGTCCGAAGACCGTGATCGACCAGCGGGTTCCCGAGATCCTCGAGCTCGTGGGCCTCGGCGGGAAGCTGAACAACTTCCCGGACGAGCTCTCGGGCGGTGAGCAGCAGCGCGTCTCGATGGCTCGGGCCTGCGTGAACCGTCCGCTCGTGCTCCTTGCCGACGAGCCGACGGGGAACCTCGACCCGAGCACGTCGGTCGAGATCATGCGCCTGCTGGACAAGGTGAACCGGATCGGGACCACGGTGGTGATGGCGACGCACGACCAGGCGATCGTGGACGCGATGCGCCGACGCGTGATCGAGCTCGACGGAGGCCACGTGGTCCGCGACCAGGCCCGCGGGGTGTACAGCTAGTGGCGCGGTTCGAGTACTTCTTCCGAGAGATCACTTCGGGGCTCCGACGGAACGGTTTGGTGGCGTTCGCGGCGATCAGCACCACGTTCATCGCGCTCCTGCTGTTCGGGCTCGCGCTGCTGATCAGTCGCCAGGTGAACCTGATGATCGAGGCGACCACCGGGAACGTCGAGGTAGCCGTGTACCTGAGCGACCCCGTCAATCGGGACACGGTGCGCTCGCTCACCGACACACTGAGCGAGCTGGCCGTGGTGGAGAACGTCGAATACGAGACGAAGCAGGAGGCGTGCCGCCGGTTCCAGGAGCTGTTCGCCAGCCAGGAGGCGTTGGTCGAGAACGTGGACTGCGACGCGCTTCCGGCCTCGCTGCGGGTCAAGCTGGACGATCCCGAGCGCTATGCGCAGGTGGCCGCGGTCCTCGAGGGCCAGCCGGGGATCGACGAGATCGTCGACCAGAGCGCGTTCCTGGACCGGCTGTTCTCGGTCACGCGCGTGTTCCGGGTCGGTGTGCTCCTGGTCTCCTTCGTGATGCTGGCCTCCGCGGCGATCCTGATCGCGAACACGGTCCGGATGGGGTTGTTCGCCCGGCGCAAGGAGATCGGGATCATGAAGCTCGTCGGCGCGACCAACTGGCGGATCCGGATCCCGTTCCTGATCGAGGGGCTGTTCGAGAGCCTGATCGGCGCCGGCGCCGCGATCCTGTTCCTGTTCGGACTGAAGGTCGCGTTCATCAACCCGCTGTACGACTCGGTCCAGTTCGTGCCATGGGTGTCCAACTCGGACGTGCTGGCGGTGATCCCATGGCTCCTGGTGGCGGGGGCCGCCGTCGCGCTGCTCGCGGGCCTGGTCGGGATGCGCCGGTTCCTCGACGTGTAGTGGGCTCCAAGGGCGATCCGGCGCAGAAGACCGTCGTCTCCAACCGCCGGGCCCGGCACGACTTCGAGATCCTCGAGCGGTTCGAGGCCGGCATCGTGCTGACCGGCGCCGAGGTGAAGTCGCTCCGGGGCGGTCGCGGATCGCTCGCGGAGGCCTTCGCGCGGGTCCGGAACGGCGAGGTGTGGCTGGAGGGGATGCACATCCCGCCGTACCAGCATGCGATGGACAAGGCCCGGTACGAGCCCACGCGGAGCCGGAAGCTCCTGCTCCACCGCAAGGAGATCGAGCGCCTGATCGGCAAGACCGCCGAGCGCGGGCTGGCGCTCGTGCCGCTCCGCGTCTACTTCACGCACGGGCTGGCCAAGGTTGAGCTGGGGCTTGGTCGCGGGAAGCGGCGGTTCGAGAAGCGTCAGGCAATCGCCGAGCGCGAGCACCGGCGCGAGATCGAGCGCTCGATGGGTCGCCGCCGGTAGCCCGTATACTTCCTTCACAACCGCATATGGGGGTGTACTGGCTTCGACCTGGGCGGGTACCGCGCAGGGGAAGCGGGCCGACGTCGCCGCATGCGTCGCTAAACAGGTGGCACCAACACAAGCGCCGATACTGAGTACGCGCTCGCTGCCTAACTAGTTAGGTAGCCGTCCGCCGCGGGAGGCCTGCGACCGCGGGCCGGGCGTCGTGAGCAGGCTCACGGCAGCGGTTCCGTCCGGGGGCCGCCGCCGAACATCGCACCCGGGCTGGCCGAGGGGTCCTCCGCCGGTGGGAGCCTCGAGGCGAGACTCGACCGCCGGCTGCGCCCGGAGAAGCCCTGAACGGTCGCCGAGGCACAGGGGTTCGAGTCCCCTCACCTCCACCATCGACCCTGGAGCGCCGAACCACCGTGAGTCAGGCGTGCATGACCCGACGGGTTCCGCTCGCTCCAGCACAGGAGGTAGCACCGTCCGTCGGGGACCAGGGCGCCGCGCAGCGCCCGTGTGTAGGCCGACGGTCCTCATCGGCGAGCGTGTGGAACAGGCCGACCTCATACCGGGGCCATGTCGAAGAAGCTCATCGCGTCTCGATCCGGGCGCCGTCGGCAGAGGCGGACACCCGCACCCGTGCGCCGGTCCGGAGCCGCGTCCGCGAGACGACCACGGGGACCGCCGTCCCGTAGAGCTCTCGGGCCACGATCGCCCCCAGCGCGACGATCGGGTCCGGCTCCGCGAGCACGATCGCGGCCGGGCCCGTGCCCGCTCGGATCGCCTCCGCCAGGACGCTGGAGCTCGAGCTGGAGCCGCGGCCGGAGGGCATCGCGAGGACCCGGCCCCGAACGCTCGCCCCTCGCTGCGGGTGATGGACGTCGACGATCAGCCCGGTCCGCGGATCCACGCCTCCCCAGAAGCTCAGCGCCTCCCCGAGCGCCAGGACCTCGCCCTCCGCCTCGCCGCCCACGAGGAACTCATCCATCGGCCCAGAGCCCCTCGTCGCGGTCGATGCCACCGGCGATCGCAGACCTGACGCAGTCCTCGAGCGACCCGAAGACGACCTCGACCCCGAGGTTCGCTGGCGCGTACCACGCCCACTTGGCCGAGTCGGTCATCACGGTCCCTCGCACCTGCTCGACGACGGGCGCGAGGTACGTGCACGTATCGGTCACGATGTCGATCCCGGACCGGGCCAGCGCCTCCACGACGCCCCGGCGGTCGGCCTCAGCCAGGACGTCCCGTCCGGTGTTCACGAACGTCGGGACACGGACCCGCGCGGCGCCGAGGAGCGACGCGAGCCGCTCGAGCTCTGGGAGCGAGGCGTGCGGCGTCCCCACGCTCACCGCGTCCAGCGCCCCTCCCGCCGAGGTCGAGAGCTCGTCGCGCGCCGTGCGGAGCCGCTCCACGGTGACGGGTACCTCTGGGGCCGCCTCGCCGCCGGTGGCGGCATCGAGCGTGGGCGCCTCCGGGGTGACGCCCACCGCGTGGAACATCGCGACCGCCCCAGAGGAAGCCGCGGCGGCGCCGAGGGCCTTCAGACGGTCCTCGTTGGTCCCGGGCGGCAGGCCGACGATCGCCGCCACCGTGCTCCCCGCCTCGTGCCCCAGCAGGTGGCCGAGGACCGGGTACAGGACGTCCGACGCGAGCAGCCGGTCCGGGATGCCGCCCATCCGCAGCACCAGACGCGCGCGGCGCTCGGCGTCGCGGTGCAGGCCGGCGAGGGGTGCTCGCCCGGCGATCGCGGCGCAGATGTCGAGGAAGTCCCCGTACCGGTTCGTCCGGGCGCCGAGCACGGAGTTGCAGAAGACGATCGCGTTCGACTCGGCCCACGCGACGTGCTCACCGAACCCGGGACGGTGGGGGAGCTGATAGGGCGCGCAGGTCCACGTCGGTCGGCAACCCATCCGGACGTACAGGTCCATCTGCCGGCGAGCGTTCGCGGTCACCTCGGGGTCCGCGCTCGTCCGCTCCGGGTGCAGCAGATCCAGGTACCCGACGTTCAGCGTGGTGGGGATCCGGACCCGCGCGCCGCCGGCGACCAGGCGCTCAGCGAACCCGAGCCCGGCGATCCCGTGGTAGAGGCAGCCGTCCACGTGCGCCGAGACGACGTCCACCATCCCGTCGGCGCGCATCACGCGCGCCATCTCGACCAGGATCCGCATCGCCAGCGCCGCGGCCTCGCCCTCCGCACCCTCGAGGAGGGCGCGGTCGCGCGGGGCGAGCGCGGGCACGCCTACCGGAGCTCGGCCGCCGCGGCCTCGAACACCGGGATCGCGCGCTCCACCATGTCGTCGTTGCCCGTGACCGAGATCCGGAACCGACCGGGCGTCTCCACGAGCGATCCCGGCAGCACGAACACCTTGTCTCGTGCCAGCCGCTCGACGAAGGCGCCATCGTCGGGGATCGGGCTGGTGGGGAGCAGGTAGAAGGTTCCCTCGGCCGTGGGGAGCTCGTACCCGGCAGCTCGGAGCCCGTCGGTGAGGAGGTCGCGCCGCCGCTGGAGCGCCTTCACGTCCACGCTCAGCTCGTCGAGCTCCGGCAGCGCGCGCTGCATCACCGCGTTCGGGACCCCGTTGCCGCCGATCGAGATCTGCGCGAGCTCGAACGCGTCCCGCATCGGCCCGCGCTCGGGCATCGTCGGCGGGAGGGCGAGGTACCCCAGGCGCTGGCCCGGCGTGAGGAGCTGCTTGCCGTACGTGTAGACCAGGAACGAGTGCGGGTAGAAGGTCGTGGGGCTCGGGCAGAGCCGGTCGTCGAACACGATCCGGGAGTACGCCTCGTCCGAGATCAGGTAGACGGGCCGCCCGATCCGCTCCGAGGCGGCGGCGAGTACCTCGGCCAGCCCCTCGAGGACCCGTGGCGGGTAGATCCGGCCAGTGGGGTTGTTCGGCGAGTTCACGATCACCGCCCGGGTACGCTCGGTGATCGCCGACGCCAGCGCGTCGAGGTCCGGATCCCAGGTCCGGCGGTCGACGGGCACGCGCACCGGCGTGACCCCCTGGGCGGCGATCAACGCTGCGTAGAAGAACCAGGGGGGCGAGAAGAAGACGATCTCGTCGCCCGGATCGGCCACCACGCGGATGCACAGGTTCAATCCGGTGAACGCTCCGTCGGTGAGGAACACGTCCTCGGGCTCGAACGGCACGTCGCGCCGTCGACGCAGCCCCGCGGCGGCGGCCTCTCGGGCGTAGGGCTCGTTGAACTTGTACGCGTACCAATCAGCGTCCCGGGGAACGCTCCATCGCTGGATCGCCTCGACGAACGCGGGCAGGGCCATCTCGTGGGGGTTCCCGACGACCAGGTCGCAGACCTCCGGGTCGTCCGGGTCCCCGAGCGCCCAGGCCGACCCGGAGAAGAAGCGGAACAGCGGGGCTTCCTGACGCAGGAGCCCCTCGATGGTCCCGGAGAGCCGGTGCGCGCCCATCACGTTCCTCCTCATCCGTGGTGCCGCACCGTACCATCCGGGCGTGTCCGCCGCCGGGTGAGGCGGCTCACCAGGAGATCGGTGGGACCCCGTACGGGTCGGCCTGGGGGTACGCGGTCTCGCCGTACGGGGAGAGGTCGCGGTCGGCCAGGTCGGCGATGAAGCCCGTCGGCAGGACCGCGGCGAACGAGCGCTCCGTCAGGCGCTCGCCCCGGATCGCCTCGGGACGCAGGTAGGGGCCGAGGTTCTCCCCGTACCGGTAGTCGGCGAGGAACGCGGCCACGTCCTCGGCCGTGAACCCCGCGTCGGCCAGGGCGGTCGGGTTCAGGTAGAGCTCCGAGGGCGCGACGTTCTCGGCCAGCCCGAACACGCTCTTCCCGAAGGCCCGGCGCAGGTCCTCCTCCAGCTGGATCGGATCGATCCGCACGCCGCCGTTGGCGTCGATCTGCGGGCACTGGCCGTGATCCGCGGTCACGATCAACACGGCTCGGCCGGGCCCGAACCGCTCGAGCAGCAGGTCTGCCGTCCGCCCGATCTCCTCGTCCACCGCGGCCAGCACCTCGGCCTGGCGGGGGTCGTCCATGTTGTAGACGTGCCCCGAGTAGTCCGGCGCCTTGTAGTTGATGTACAGGAGGTCCGGCACCTCGTCGTCCCCGATCGGCTCGGAGTCGAAGGTCGCCTCGACCAACTCGCCCTGGAACCGGACGATCGGCGGGAAGCAGCACATCGCCTTCTTGCCGGTGGGGTCGAACGGGGAGGGCGCCGGTGGGTCCCACCCGGAGGCGAGGACCTCGAGGCGGTCGGGCCCGGGAGCGGCGTGTGGGAGGCGGTACCGTGTCGGGTGGTGCGGCGTCCAGCCCCCGCCGCCGTTCTCGTCCCAGAACACCCCGACCGGCACCTCGCCGCGCGGCCTCCCACCGCGGCCGAGCATCCCCAGGTGCCAGACCTGGTAGCCGATCTCGCCCACCCAGGCTTCGTTGGCCGTGTGCTCGGTCCAGCGGTCGGCCAGCGTGGGCGTGAGCAGGAACGACGGGTCCGCCCGGCCCGGCTCTCCCCACGCCTTCACGGGGCGGCCAGCGCGGCGGACGTTGTGACCGGTGAGCCCGTGGGTCCGGGGGAACGCACCGGTGCCGATCGTCGCGTGGGCGGAGGCGGTCACGGCCGGGAACGAGCCGACGATCGCGTTGCGGTAGGTGGCTCCCTCGCGCATCAGCCGTTTCAGGTTCGGCCAGGCGTCGGGCCAACGGAGGAGGTCGTTCCACCCGCCGCCGTCGATCACGAACGTCACGATCACCCGGGGCTGCACGGGCGGCGTCACGGAGGGGATGCCGGGGAGGGCGACCCCGTCGGCCGCCGCGAGCTCGTCGAACCCCATCAGCCTGGCCGTGGTCGGCGCGAGATCGGCCAGGGTCACCCGGTCGGTGGAGTCGAACGGCTCGATCCGTCCCGGCGACCACACGACGATGGGCACCCGCTCCGCGTACATCCAGACCACCGCGTGCGAGGATCGGGGATCGTTCGGGACCAGCGAGAGCGACTCCTGCCGGTAGTTCGAGCTGGAGTAGGGAGACACCAGGAGCTGGAGATCGCCCGAGCGCTCCGGGTGGTGGGCGCGGGTCACGAGCTCCAGGTACTCGGCGCCGAGGTCGCGAGCGTCCTCCTCCAGCCTCGGGCGCGGGTCGGGCCGGGTGAGCCGTCGCAGCGCCGCTCCTGCGGTGCCGCCTGCGGCCACCGCCGCCAGGCCGAGCGCCCCGAGCCCGATCCGCAGGAACCGGCGGCGCGATGGGTCGAGCGGGTTGCTCCCGGCGGTGCGGGCGCGGATCGCCATCGCCCCCGTGGCCAGGACCAGCAGTCCGGCCGCCACGGCGGCGATCACGCTCCCGGTGAGCGCGACCGCGAGGGCGACGGCGCCGCCCGCGAGCGTCCAGGCCGCGAGCCAGGATCGGGACGGGAGCGGCATGCTTGGATTGTCCCAAACGGGATACCGGCTCCGAGGGCCGGCCGGCGGTCCGGAGCGATGACCGCTTCGCACGTGCGGTGCAACCGCGACGGCTACGCCCGCTTGCGCTCGAGGTCGAGGAACGGCACCTCCACCACGGTGGCGCCGACCGTGCCGCGCTCGCCCTCCACGCTCCACTCCACCGAGACCCGGGTCCCGGGCCGCGACAGCTCCGGCGGCACCGAGCCGAACCCGACCATCCTCTTGATCGTCGGACCCCAGGTCAGGCTTGTCGCCCTCCCGACCTGCCTCCCGTCCCGGTAGACGGGGACGGGGTCGCGGTTCACGATGGGGGAGACCATCGGCGGCAACCCGTGCCTGGCGAACATCGCCTCGATGCCGCTCCAGTCGAGCTCCAGGCCGACCAGACGCCGGGGTGGGCCGCCGCGACGCTGTTCGAGCTCCAGCGCGTGGCGCCCCACGAAGCTCGGCTTGCCGAAGTCCACCAGGCGCCCGAGTCCGATCTCGAACGGTGAGTACATCTGCTCGTGGCTGACCGCGTGCCGGGCGCTCGTGTAGTCGACCTCGATCAGGATCAGGCCCGCCTCCACGCGGGCGACGTCGAGCGCCCGGATCCCGGCCGGACGGATCCCGTGCGCCTCGCCCGCCTCCCACACGGCGTCCCAGACGTCGACGGCCGTCTCGCTGGGTACCCAGAGCTCGTACCCGAGGTCCCCGGTGTATCCCGTCCGCGTGATCGAGAGGTCGACGCCGTCGATCTCCGTGCGGCGGTGGCTGTAGTAGCGCACGTCGGCCCAGTCCCGGCGCGTGACCGCCTCCAGGATCGCGCGGGAGCGCGGCCCCTGGAGCGCGAGGCCTGAGATCTCCTCGGACACGTCCCGGATCTCCACGTCCAGGTCGTGGGCGTTCAGGCGGAACCATCGGTAGGTCGGGTCGGCCGCGGTCCAGAAGAACTCGTTCGGGCTCCGGCGGGTGATCGTGCCGTCGTCGACCACCTGGCCGTCCTCGTTGCACCAGGCCGAGTAGAAGACGCGGTCCACCCGGAGCTTGCCGATGTCGCGGGTGGACACCCGGTCGGCGAGCGCGGCCGCGTCGGGGCCGGAGACCACGTACTTGTACAGGGGCGAGACGTCGATCAACGCTGCCTGCTCGCGGATCGCGTTGTACTCGATGTCGTGGAAGTCGGCGTAGACCGCGGCGGCGAAGTACCCCGACCACTCGCCCCAGGCCATCTTCGCGTTGAGCCGCGAGGTGCGCGGGTGGAAGCCGGTTCCGACGCTCACGCGTGTAGCGTACCCAGGCGTTCCGCACCGGTGCGAGGGAGCGCTGACCTCAGGTCACGGGGTCGTTCGCCGGGGGTCGGACGCCCGTCTAGCATCGGGTCGGAGGAGGCGCGGGTGGCCAAGCGGTACGACGCGATCGTCATCGGCGGGGGGCACAACGGGTTGACGGCGGCCGCGTACCTGGCCCGGGCCGGCAAGGACGTCCTGGTGCTGGAGAAGCGTCACGTGCTCGGGGGCGCCGCGGTCACCGAGGAGGTCGTCCCCGGGTTCCGGTTCAGCGAGATGTCCTACGTGGTCTCGCTGCTGCGTCCCGAGATCATCCGCGAACTGAACCTCCCCAAGCACGGGCTGGAGATCCTGCCGCTCGATGGCACGATCACCCCGCTCGAGGACGACTACGTCTGGCGGGTGAACGATCACGGCAAGACGATCCGTGAGCTCCGACGGTGGTCGCTCTCGGACGCCGAGGCCTACGAGGAGTACGGCCAGCTGATGGCCGACATGGCCAGGTTCGTCAAGCCGATCCTGTCGATGGTTCCGCCGGACCCCGGCCGGTTCAACCCGTTCGATTGGATGGGGGTCGTGGGGCTGGCGAAGACGTTCCGCGACCTCCCCCAACGGCTGCAGCACACGTTCGTGCAGCTGATGACGATGAGCGCCACCGGGTTCCTCCGCCAGTGGTTCGAGACCGATCCGCTGATCGCCACGATGTCGGCCTCGGGGATCATCGGGACCTTCCAGGGCGTGCAGTCGCCCGGCACCGCCTACGTGCTCCTCCACCACTACATGGGCGAGATCGACGGCGCGTTCCGCGCGTGGGGGATCCCCCGCGGCGGCACCGGCGGGATCTCCGAGGCGATCGGGAGCTCGGCGCAGGCGCTCGGCGCGGAGGTCCGGATGGAGGCGCCGGTGGCCCGGATCGAGGTGCGCGGCGGCCGCGCGGTCGGTGTCACCCTTGCCTCCGGAGAGGAGATCCGCGCCGGGGTGGTGATGTCGAGCGTGGACGCGAACCTCACGTTCCTGCGGCTGATGGAGCCCTCGGAGCTCGATCCCGCGTTCGTGGAGGAGGTCAGGCGCTACAAGTACCGCGGCTCGAGCGGCAAGGTGAACCTGGCGCTCGACGGCCTGCCCGAGCTCGCCTGCAGGCCCGGCAAGGGGGAGTGGCTGCGCGGCGCGATCAGCTTCAGCCCGTCGGTCGAGTACATGGAACGCGCCTACGACGACGCGAAGTACGGGAGCTTCAGCCGACGTCCGTACATCGACTGCATCATCCCGACGCTCGTCGATCCGTCGATGGCGCCCCCCGGCAAGCACGTGATGAGCTGCTTCGTCCAGTACGCGCCGTACCACTTGTCCGACGGGCGCGAGTGGGACGACGCCGAGCGTGAGGCGTTCGGGCAGACCGTGATCGACACGCTCGAGGAGCGCTTCCCGAAGCTGCGGGACCTGATCCTGCACACCCAGGTCCTCTCGCCCAAGGACGTGGAGGAGATGACCGGGCTGACCGAAGGAAACATCTTCCAGGGCGAGCTCTCGCTCGAGCAGCTGTTCTTCAACCGGCCGGTCCCGGGCTGGGCGCGGTATCGGACGCCGGTCCGGAACCTGTGGATGTGCGGCTCGGCGACCCACCCCGGCGGCGGGATCATGGGCGCGCCGGGGCGGATCGCCGCGCTCCAGTACCTGAAGGCGTCGAGGCGATGACCTTCGAGGCGATCGTGATCGGGGGCGGGCACAACGGGCTCGTGACGGCCGCCTACCTCGCGAAGGCGGGACGGCGCGTGCTCGTGCTCGAGCGGCGCGAGAGGGTCGGCGGGATCCTCGACACGGTCGAGATCGCCGACGGCGTACGCGCCCCGGGGATCGTCCACACCGTGGGGCGCCTTCGCCGCTCGGTGGTCTCGGATCTCGGGCTCGTGCGTCACGGGCTGGTGCTGATCGAGCCGCCTGCCCGCGTGTTCGCGCCCCAGCCGGACGGGTCGGGGCTCACGCTGTGGGCCGAGGCGTCGCGCACCGCGAGCGAGCTGCGGGCTCGATCGGCGAGGGACGCCGCGGCCTACCCGGCGTTCGACCGGAGGATCCGCTCGCTCGCCTCGTTCCTCTCGTACCTGCACGCGATCACGCCGCCCGACGTGAAGGAGCCCTCGATCGCCGACGCGCTCAACGCGCTGAAGCTCGGCAACGCGTTCCGGCGCCTGGGCCCGAAGCCCGGGCGCGAGGCGACCCGCGCGATCCCGATGGCGATCGCGGACTACGTGGCCGAGGCCTTCGAGACCGACACGGTCCGCGGGGCGCTCTCATCGCGGGCGGTGCTGTACACGGCGATGGGGCCGTGGTCGGCCGGGACCACGGCGGTGCTGCTCGCCGACTCGGCGGGCAACGACGGGGGAGCCCCGGGGCAGTCGACGATCGCGAAGGGCGGCCCGGGCGCGCTCGCCGAGGCGCTCGCGTCGGCGGCGCGTTCGTTCGGCGCCGAGATCCGCACCGGCGCCGAGGTCGTGAAGGTCCTCACGCGAGGGCACCGCGCGGGCGGGGTGGCGCTCGCCGGCGGAGAGGAGATCGCGGCGCGGGCCGTCGTGAGCTCGGCCGACCCCAAGCGGACGCTCACCACGCTCGTCGACCCGGTCGAGATCGGGCCGCACCTGCTCTGGCGGGCGGGCAACATCCGGACGCCCGGCCGCGTCTCGAAGGTGAACCTCGCGCTCTCGGGCCTGCCGAAGTTCCGGGGCCCCGCCTCGGAGGAGGCGCTCACGGGCCGGATCGTGATCGCGCCCTCGATCGACCACCTCGAGCGGGCGTTCGACGCCTCGAAGTACGGGCGGGTGAGCGAGGAGCCGTTCCTCGAGGCCACGATCCCCACCCTGCACGACCCCACGCTCGCGCCCGAGGGCACGCACGTGCTGAGCGTGCTCGCGCAGTGGACGCCGTACGAGCTCCGCGAGGGCGACTGGGAGACCGAGCGGGAGCACCTGGGGGACCTGGTGGTGAAGACGCTCGAGGCGTACGCCCCTGGGCTCGGCGAGCTCGTGGTGGCCCGGCAGGTGATGACCCCCGTGGACCTGGAGGCCGGCTACGCCCTGTCGGGCGGGCACGTGTACCACGCCGAGCCGGGGCTGGATCAGTTCTTCGTGTGGCGCCCGCTCCTCGGACACGCCCGGTACCGGTTCGGCCTGACGGGCCTGTACCTGTGCGGCTCGGGCGCGCACCCGGGCGGGGGGATCACGGGAGCCCCGGGCGCGAACGCCGCCCGCGAGATCCTCGCCGACCTCAAGAGGCGCGACCGCTAGTCGGACCAGAGGCCGGCGAGCATCGCGTCGACGCCGGCCGAGGTGCCGACCGGCGTTCCTGCGGGACCGTCCTCGTCGGTCGGGTCCGTGTGCGTCGCCCGGAGCGCGAAGCGGGACCGCACCTCCTGGGGCAGGAACCGCGTGAGCTGCGCGTACCAGTGCCGGTCCTCGAGCCCGCGGTTCGACCGGTGGTACCGGAGCGGGAAGTACACGCGCAGCGTATGTCGCGCGCGGCTCAGCGCGACGTAGAACAGACGCCGCTCCTCTTCGACCTCGTCGGCGTCGCCGGTCGCGAGGTCGCTCGGGATCATGCCGTCGGCCGCGTGGATCACGTGCACCACGTCCCACTCACCGCCCTTGGCCGAGTGGATCGTGGAGAGGATCACGTAGTCATCGTCCCGGTGCGGCGGGCCGGCGAGGTCGGAGGTCGAGACCGGCGGGTCGATCGTGAGCTCGGCCACGAAGCGGGCACGGCTCGGGGAGCCCGCGGCGAGCCTCTCCAGGACCTCGAGGTCGTGCAGGCGGGGTTCGGGGTGGTCCGAGCGGCGGCGGATCGAGGGCTCGAGGAACCGGCGGACCCGCTCGACCTGGGCGGCCGGCGGGATGCTCGACGCCGCGAGATCCCGGAACGTGTCCCGGAGACGGTCGAGCTCGGCCCGCGCCGGCGCCGGCACCGCGATCGTCCGCTCGAGGAACCGCGCCGTCGGGTCGCCGGGCTCGGCGACCCCGATCGCGGCCATGATCCGCCGGGCCCCGGCGGGCCCCACGCGGTCGAGCAGCCGCAGGACGCGGAACCAGCTCACCTCGTCCCGTGGGTTGTCGGCGATCCGCAGCACGGCGAGTGCGTCCTTCACGTGGGCGGACTCGAGGAACCTCAGCCCCCCGTACTTCACGAACGGGATGTTCCGGCGCGCGAGCTCGACCTCGAGCATGTCCGAGTGGTGCCCGGCGCGGACCAGGACCGCCTGCTCCTTGAGCCGTGTGCCGAGCTCGCGGCGCTCGAGGATCGCTCGGCACACCGCGTCCGCCTGGTCGCGCTCGTCCAGGCATGTCAGGAGCTCGGGCCGCTCCCCGTCCTCCCGTTCGGTCCACAGCGCCTTCTCGTGGCGCTGTGGGCTGAGCGCGATCACGTGGTTCGTCGCCTCGAGGATCGGGCGCGTCGAGCGGTAGTTCCGCTCGAGCTTCACGATCGTGGTTCCCGGGAACCGCTCCGGGAACTCCAGGATGTTGCGCACCGTCGCCGAGCGGAACCCGTAGATCGCCTGGGCGTCGTCGCCCACCACCATGAGCCCCTCGCCGCCCGGCTTCAGCGCCGCGAGGATATCCGCCTGGAGCGGGTTCGTGTCCTGGTACTCGTCGACCAGGACGTGATCGAACATCGAGGAGATCGCGGGGCCCGCGATGGGGTTGCGGCACAACGCGTCCCAGAACAGGAGAAGGTCGTCGTAGTCGAGCGCGTCCTGCCCGCGTTTGCGCTCCACGTAGCGCTCGAAGATCCGGCGGATCCCGTCCATCTCCTCGCCGCACCACGGGTACCCGCGCGAGAGCACGTCGGCGAGCTTCACGCGCGCGTTCACGGTCCGCGAGTACACGTCGGCGAGTGTCTCCTTGCGCGGGAACCGCCGCTCGCCCTCGCCGAGCCCGAGCTCGCCGCGGATCAGGTCCATCAGGTCCGCCGAGTCTGACCGGTCCAGGACGGTGAACCCCCTCGGCAGCCCGAGCGCGCCGCCGTGGCTCCGCAACAGCCGGTTCGCGGTGGCGTGGAACGTGCCGCCCCACACACGTCCGAGCCCTCGGTCGCCCGTCAGGGCCTCGGCGCGCGAGAGCATCTCCCGGGCCGCGCGCCGCGTGAACGTGAGCAGCAGGATCCGCTCCGGCGGCACCCCGCGCTCGGCCAGGCGCGCGACCCGGCAGGCGAGGGTCCTGGTCTTCCCAGATCCGGCGCCGGCCACCACGAGCAGCGGCCCACCGAGGTGCTCGACCGCGGCGCGCTGCTGGGGGTTCAGCGTGTCGAACATGCGTTCGAGGAGTCTAGGCGCCCGCGGCGACGCGCTCAAGGACCGCTACCATCGACCCCATGTGCCGGAGCATCAGGCGGTTGCGCGAGGGTGCCATCCCGGCCTCCGAGGACGAGATCCGGGAGGCGGCCCTCCAGTTCGTGCGGAAGGTGAGCGGGTTCCGGGCGCCGACGGCGCGCCACCGGGAGGCTTTCGACGCCGCGGTCGACGAGGTCGCCACGGCCTCGCGCCGCCTGCTGGAGGCGGTGACGACGGAGCTCGCCCGATGACCGGGTATCCCCTCGATCCCTCGCCCGAGCAGATGCGCGAGATGGGCGAGGCCGCGCTCGGTTACGTGGTCGACTTCCTCGCGCGGCGAGGCGACGCGCCGGCGAGTGCCTTCGAGGGGGCGGTGGAGGCCGCGGACGCCCGCAGGGCATCGCCACCCGAGACCGGCGGCGAGTTCCCCCCGCTCGTCGACCTGATGGAGGACATCGCGAGCCACTCGGCCGACAACGCCGGGCCTGGGTTCCTGGCGTACATCCCCGGTGGCGGGCTGTTCGCCTCCTCGCTCGCCGACCTGCTCTCGACCACGATCGACCGGTACGTGAACCTCTGGGGCGAGGCGCCGGTCGCCGCGCAGATCGAGAACAACGTCGTGCGGTGGGTATGCGACCTGTTCTCGTTCGGGCCGGACTCGCGTGGCGTGCTTACGAGCGGCGGCTCGATGGCCAACTTCTCGGCGATCGTCGCCGCCAGGGCGGACCGGCTGCCCGAGGACTTCCTCTCCGGTGCGCTCTACGTGAGCGAGCACGTCCACGCCTCGGTCACGAAGGCCGCGATGCTCGCCGGGTTTCCCGTCCGCAACGTCCGGACCGTGCCGGCGGACGGCGCCCTCCGGATGGACGTCGACGCGCTCGCACGGATGGTCGCCGAGGACCGCGCGGCCGGGCTCGCGCCGTTCGCCGTGGTGGCCTCGGCCGGCACGACGAACACGGGGGCGATCGACCCGATCCGCGCCATCGCCGACCTCGCCACCCGCGAGGGTCTGTGGCTCCACGTGGACGGAGCCTACGGCGGCTTCTTCCAGCTCACCGAGCGCGGGCGCGTACGTTTCGACGGGATCGACCGGGCGGAGTCGATCACGCTCGATCCCCACAAGGGGATGTTCCTGCCCTACGGGACGGGCGCGCTCGTCGTCCGCGAGGGGCAGAAGCTGCGCGACGCGCACCACGTCGGCACGAGCGCGTACCTCCAGGACCTCGCGGCCGATGCGCACATCCCGAACTTCGCCGAGTACTCGGCCGAGCTCTCGCGCGACTTCCGGGGTCTCCGCGTGTGGTTCCCGCTGGTCCTGCACGGTGTCTCCGCGTTCCGGGAGGCGCTCGACGAGAAGCTCGACCTGGCCGAGGTCCTGTACGAGGGTCTGCTCGAAGATCCGAACCTCGAGGTCCCGTGGGCGCCGGACCTCACCGTGGTCGTGTTCCGCCTTCGGGACGGCGACGATGAGGCGAACCGGCAGCTGCTGACGGCGATCAACGCCGGTAAGCGCGTGTTCCTGTCGAGCACCGTGCTGCACGGGCGGTTCACGATCCGTGCGTGCATCCTGTCGCATCGGACGCACCGCGACCGGGTCGACGAGTGCATCGAGATCGTCCGCAAGGCGGCGGCCGAGCTCGCGGGCTGAACCGGTGCCCGAGCTCCCCGAGGTCCAGGCCCTGGCCGAGCGCCTGGACGCCGCGCTGTCCGGCGCGCCGTTCGAGCGCTCGGACGTCCTCCAGTTCTCCTCCCTGAAGACGGTGACCCCGCGGGCCGCCGAGCTCGCCGGGCAGACGCTCGAGGGCGTCGGTCGCCGGGGGAAGTACCTCGTGTTCGGGCTGGAAGGTCCCCGCCTGCTCGTCCACCTCTCGCAGGGTGGCCGCGTCGACCTGGAGGACCCGCCGAAGGCGACCAAACCGCGTGGTGCGGTCGTGCGGCTGCGCTTCGGGGGTCGCCCGAGCCTGCTGGTGAAGGAGTTCGGGCGCGAGCGCAAGGCCGGCTGGTGGGTGCTCGCCGACGGCGACGACGGGCCGCTCGCGCGGCTCGGGCCCGAGCCCGACTCGCCTGCGTTCGAGGAGCTGGTCCTCGGCTCCGATGATGGCCGCCGGGTCCATACGATCCTGCGCGACCAGCGCACGGTCGCAGGGATCGGGCGGGGGTACAGCGACGACGTCCTGCACCGCGCGAGGCTCTCTCCCTACACGTCGCTGGGGTCGCTGGACGAGCGGCAGCGCCGCAGGCTCCTCGACGCGACCCGCGATGTGCTCGCTGCGGCCCTGGAGATCGAGCGCCGGCGCGAGGGCGGGCTGCCGACGAAGATCGGCGACCACTTCACGGTGCACGGACGGGCGGGCGAGCCCTGCCCGGTCTGCGGCGACGATCTGCGCCGGATCTCGTTCGAGTCGCACGAGATCACGTACTGCCCGCCCTGCCAGACAGGCGGGAAGGTGCTCGCCGACCGGCGGCTGTCGCGGCTGATCCGGTAGCCGTGCGCGATCTCCTCGCCCTGCCGAAGGTCGAGCTCCACGTGCACCTGGAGGGCTCGATGCGTGCCGCCACCGTCGTCGAGCTCGCCGGGCGCTACGGTGTGGAGCTCCCCGAGGGTCTGCGCGACGGCCGGTACGTCTTCCGCGACTTCCGACACTTCATCGACGAGTGGGTCGCCGGACTGGCCTGTCTCCGCACCCCCGACGATGTCCATCGGATCGCGCTCGAGTTCTGCGAGGACGAGGCGGCGCAGGGCGTGCGGTACGCGGAGGTGTCGTTCTCGCTCCCGGACCACGCCGCGCGACTGGACGACTGGGACGCCGCGCTCTGGGCGGTGCTCGAGGGCTTCGCGGAGGGGGAGCGGCTGTTCGGGATCGTCTGTCGGCCGTACGTCGACGTGGTCCGGGGGATCGACCTCGAGCTCTCGCGTCGGGCGATGCGGACGGCCGTCCGGTTCGCCCACCGCGGCGTGATCGGGATCGGCCTGGGCGGCGAGGAGCGCTTCCCCCCGGAGCCCTACGCCGACATCTTCGGAGAGGCCCGCGAGGCCGGGCTCCGCTCGATCCCGCACGCGGGCGAGACGCACGGACCCACCTCGATCCGCGCCGCGATCGTGACGCTCGGGGCAGACCGGATCGGCCACGGGATCGGGATCCTCGAGGACGCGGCGCTCGTCGACGAGGTCCGCGAGCGCGGGATCGGCCTCGATGTATGCCCGACCTCGAACGTCATGACGCGCTCGGTGCCTTCGATCGCCGAGCACCCGCTCCCGCAGATGCTGGAGGCGGACCTGCTCGTCACCCTGAACAGCGACGACCCTTCGATGTTCGGCTCGCGCGTGAGCGAGGAGTACGCGAAGGTCCGCGACGCGTTGGGGCTCGAGGACCGCGCGCTGGCCGAGCTCGCGCGGAACGGGGTTCGAGCCTCCTTCGTCGACGAGGCAACCAAGCGACAGCTCGAGCGCGCGATCGACGCCTGGCTGGGCGGGTAATGCTTCAGATTGCACGGAATCGTTCCATGCTCTGTTCCTGGTAACGGGATAAATCTCCCCTTACCATGTCAAACGTGCCCCACGAGCCCGACCCGGCGCTGGGACTGGCGGCGACAGAGATCTCGAGCGCGGCGGACCTCGCGGCCTGGCTGGAGACGCGCCGCGACCTGGGGGTGGCGACGGCCGAGGTCGCTCTTCGGGTCGCCGACTTCCGGTCGCTGCGAGAAGCGATCCGTGGCGTGTTGCGGGCCGTCGACGCCGGCGAGCCGATGCCGCCGGATGCGGTTCGCGCGCTGAACGAGGCGACTCGCGCCGTCCCCACCCACCTCCGGTTGGACGACTCGGATCCCCGGGCGCCGAGGACGGTTCCGACGGTCGTGGGCGGGAGCCGCACGACCGAGATCCTGGCCGCGATCGCGCGGTCGGCCATCGCCCTCGTCGGCGGACCGGACCGGGATCGCCTGCGCCGGTGCCCCCGGTGCGGTCGGTACTTCCTCGCCGGCCGAGCGGGACAGCGCTGGTGCACCCCAGCCTGCGGGAACCGCGCCCGGGTCGCGCGGCACCGTGCGCGAGCCGCTCGCGCGGTCGAGCGCTGAACCGGCGCCTACACTCCGAAGCGTGATCGTCTGCCAGGCCTGCGGGCAGGAGAACCCCGAGCGTGCGCGCTTCTGCGTTTCGTGTGGGACGACGCTCGCCCCCGGACCCGAGCGCTCCGACGAGGAGCGAAAGTACGTCACGGTCCTGTTCGCCGAGCTCATCGGGGTTCGGGCCGACGACCCGGAGGAGCTGCGTCGGGTCCTCGAGCCGTACCGGACGCGCGTGCGCCGGGTGATCGCCAACCACGGCGGGACGATCGACAAGTTCATGGGGGCCACGGCTCTCTGCCTGTTCGGGGCGCCGATCGCGCACGAGGACGACCCCGAGCGGGGGGTTCGCTCGGCCCTGCGGATCCGCGAGGCCGTGGCGGAGATGGACGAACGGTATCCGGAGCTCGACCTGTCGGTCCGGGTCGGCGTGAACACCGGCGAAGCCGTCATCGCGAGACCCGGCGTGGGACCGCAGGTGGGCGAGGCCGTGACCGGGGACGTCGTGAACACGGCCTCGCGGTTGCAGACGGCGGCCGGTCCGGGGCAGATCCTCGTCGGGGCCGAGGCGTACCGGGCCACGACCCACGCGTTCGACTGGGAGGCGCACGAGCCGGTGCTCGCCAAGGGCAAGTCCGAGCCGGTGGATGCCTGGGTGGCGCTCGCGCCCCGGAGCCGGTTCGGGGTGGACATGCGGCCCCGCTCTCCGTCGCCGTTCATCGGGAGGCGGGACGAGCTCGCGGTGCTCGGGTCGGTGTTCCGGCGCGCGGTGTCCGACTCCACGGTGCAGATGCTGACGATCGCGGGGGAGGCCGGCGTCGGGAAGACACGGCTGATCCAGGAGCTCGATGGCATGGCCGACGAGTGGCCGGGGCTCGTCCGGTGGCGCCAGGGGCGTTCGCTCCCCTACGGGGAGGGGCTCTCCTTCTGGGCCCTGGGTGAGATCGTCAAGGCGGACGCGGGGATCCTGGAGTCCGATCCGGGGTCCGTGGCCGAGGAGAAGCTCCAGGGCTCGATCAACCCGTACGTGCGGGACCCGACCGAGCGTGAGTGGCTGCGATCGCGGCTGGCCCCACTGGCCGGCCTGGGGGCGTTCGACGCACCGCGCGACGAGCTGTTCGGCGCGTGGCGGCGTTGGTTCGAGGCCCTGTCCATCGACTCGCCGTTCGTCGTGGTGTTCGAGGACCTCCAGTGGGCCGACGACGCGATGCTCGCGTTCATCGAGGACCTGGTCGATTGGGTCGTGGGTCTGCCCCTCCTGGTGGCGTGCGTGGCGCGCCCCGAACTTCTCGAGCGCCGCCCGACCTGGGGCGGGGGACGGCGGAACTCGACCTCGGTCTGGCTGCCTCCCCTGTCAGACCTGGAGACCACGATGCTGCTCGGAGCCCTGCTCGAGCGCACGGTGCTCCCGGCCCAGACGCAGGCCTCGCTCCTCGAGCGTTGCGGAGGGAACCCGCTGTACGCGGAGGAGTTCGTCCGCATGCTCCGGGACCAGGGGCTGGTCCACCCGGACGGGTCGGTCGAGGTGGCGGAGGTCCCGATGCCACAGACCGTCCAGCTGCTGATCGGCGCTCGCATCGACACCCTGCCGCCGACAGAGAAGGACCTGCTCCAGGACGCGGCGGTGGTCGGGAAGGTCTTCTGGGCGGGCGCCGTAGCCGCGGTCAGTGGCCTCCCCGAGGAGGTCGTCCTCCGATCGCTGCACGAAGCCGTGCGGCGGGAGTTCATCCGCCCGATCCGCGTCACCACCCTGGAGGGGCAGGAGGAGTTCGCCTTCAACCACATGCTGGTCCGGGAGGTCGCGTACGGTCAGATCCCGCGCGCCTCGCGCGCGGACAAGCACGTCGCCGCCGGGCGATGGCTCCGCGCGGTCGCGGCCGATCGCGTCTTCGAGGTGGCGGAGCTCCTGGCGCACCACTACGGGCAGGCGCTCGCGTACCGGCGCGCGAGCGACCCGGACCGCGACGTGACGGAGCTGGCGGCGGCCGCCGGGGCCGCGCTGATGATGGCCGGCGATCGGGCCAAGCGCCTTGACGCCGCTCGGGCGGTCGAGCTCTATCGCCGGGCACGCCAGGCCCTCTCGCCCGGCGATCCGGAACGGACGCGGGCGCTCGTCGAGGCGGCGGAGGCCGCCGAGGAGGCCGGACGGCTGACCGAGGCCTCGGAGGCTTTCGACGAAGCGATCGCCGAGTACCGCGGGGCCGGCGACCGTCTGGGCCTGGGCGAGGCGCTCGCCCGGCGGGCGCGGTCGATCCAGCGGTTCGGCCGGGACGCGTTGGAGCTGCTGGAGGAGGCGATCGACCTCCTCGAGGCCCAGCCGGGCCCGGAGCTCGCCCGCGCCTATTCGCGGATGGGCGGTCACCTGTACATCTCGGGGGACAACCCCGGGGCGATCCCGTGGACCGAGAAGGCCCTGGCGCTGGCCGACGAGCTCGGGCTGGAGGAGGAAGCGGTCCTCGCCCTCCAGTACCGGGGGGCGGCGCGAGCGGGGATCGGCGATGTCGGCGGGTTGGAGGACCTCCGGGAGGCGCTGCGACGGGGGCTGGAGGCGGGGCTGGGACTCGAGGTGGCCGTCACGTACAACAACCTGGCCTACCAGCTCTGGTTCTGGGAGGGTCCGGAGGCCGCGCTCCGGGTGTGGGACGAGATGATGGCCTTCTGCGCCGTCCGGCGGTTCGCGACCCTCGGGATGTGGGCCGAGGCCGGCATGCTCGAGAGCCTGTTCGACGTCGGCGAGTGGGACCGGATCCTTGGGATGACCGAGGAGCTGGAGTCCTGGGATCGCGAGCACGGGGCGACCCGGGTCACCGTGGTGGCCCGGATCTACCGGGGGTGGATCCACCTCCGCCGGGGCGAGCTGGCCGAGGCGTCGCAGGTGCTGGAGGAGCTGCTGCCCGGGGCTCGCGAGATCGGGTACGCGGAGTTCCTGTCACCCGCCCTCGTGATCGCGGCGGAGGTCTCCCACGCCTCGGGGGAGCCCGAGCGCGCGATCGCGCTGATCGACGAGTTCGTGGCGATCACCCGCGAGCAGCCCGAGTACCGGGGCATCTACCTGCCCGTCATCGTCCGGACGTTGGTGGAGGCGGGCTCGGCCGACCTGGCCGACGACCTGGTGGCCGGCACGCCGGAGCCGACGTCGCGGCGCCTGCGCCTGTCGCTCGCCTCCGCGCGGGCCGCGGTGGCCGCCGCCCGCGGCGACCACGCCGAGGCCGTAGAGATCGCCGACGGCGTGGTCCGGGAGTGGGGTGCGTACGGTTTCGGGCTGGAGGAGGCGCGGGTGCGCCTCGGGCTCGGCCGGAGCCTGGTCGCGCTCGGCCGCGCCGAGGAAGCTCGCGGCCACCTCACGAGCGCCCGCGAGCTGTTGGACCGTCTCCGGGCGCGACCGCTCCTCGCGGCGGTCGACGAGCTGCTGGAGCGGGTCACCGCGCGGACGGGTTGAACGTATCCTGCGGGGCGTGCCGGACCCGTTCGCGTTCCATCCCGAGCCGGAGCTGATCGGCTTCCGCGACCCGGCCGTCGCCCGCGGACCCCTGGAGGCGCTGGGCCGCGAGGTCTGGGACGCGTGCCTCGACTACCTCTACGGGGAGGCGATGCGTCGCCCCGTCTCACCCGCCACCTACCCGGAGATGCGGCGCGGGTTCTTCGGCACGTCCAACGAGCCGACCCCACCGCCGGAGGGACCGACGACCTCGGAGGCCATCCTGCGGGAGTTCCGGGAGCGCGTGGCCCCCTTCGTCTTCAACTCCCAGCATCCGGGGGCCTACAGCTATTTCACACCTCCTCCGCTGCCGGTGTCGATCGCGGGCGAGGTCCTGGGCCAGTGGGTCCATCAGGGCGTCGACGTGTGGGCGGCCGGCCCGATCGCCGCGCTGGTCGAGGAGGAGGTCACCGCGTGGCTGCGCGCCCTGGTCGGGTTCGGCGAGGGGAGCTGGGGCGTTCTCACGTCCGGCGGCGTGATGGCGAACCTGATGGCGCTCACCCTGGCGCGCGACGTGCACCTGTCCGAGCTCCGGGGTCTGCACGAGCCGCCGAGGGGGTCTGCGCTGGAGAGCGTCCGCGTGTACGCGAGCGATCAGGCGCACTTCTCGATCGCCCGGGCGCTGGACGTCCTGGGGTTCCCGGCGGAGACGCTCCGCGTCGTGGCCTCGGACGAAGGCTTCCGTCTCCGCGGCGAGCCGGTGGCGGCTGTGGTCCGAGAGGACGTGGACCGCGGGCTCCTCCCGCTGGCGATCGCGGCGGTCGCCGGCTCGACGAACACGGGCGCCGTCGATCGCGTGGGGGAGCTCGCGGCGGTGGCCGAACGCCACGGGATGTGGCTCCACGTCGACGCTGCCTACGGGGGTGCGGCGCGGTTCTCCCGTCGGGACGCGGGGCGGGTGCCCGACCTCGAGCTGGCGGACTCGGTCACGATCGACCCTCACAAGTGGTTCTTCCAGGCCTACGACATCGGCGGTCTGGTCGTGAGGCGACGCGAGGACCTGCTGCGCACGTTCCATCGCGAACCCGAGTACTACCGGTATCCATCACCCGAGGACGCTCCGCTCAACTGGTACCAGTACACGATCGAGGGCACGCGTCGGTTCCGGGCCCTGAAGCTGTGGCTGTCGTGGAAGCACCTGGGGTCCGAGGGGTTCGGACGGTTGATCGAGCTGACGAACGACCTGGCCGCACACCTGGTCCGCCGCTGCGGCGAGCTCGGGTCGTTCGAGGTCGTGCCGGTCGAGCTCTCGGTGGTCTGCTTCCGACATCTCCCCGACGGTCTGCCCCCGGAGCTCGCCGACCGGTACCAGGACCGGCTCCAGCGC
>CAZXFA010000024.1:0-36692 GCA_964640085.1 uncultured Actinomycetes bacterium
AGGGCCACCGCCGCCCCGATGTGCGCCAGATGGGTGAGTCCCTGGGGGAAGTTGCCCAGCATCTCCCCCCTCGCGGGGTCGAACTCCTCGCCGAACAGGCCGACGTCGTTCGCGGTCGAGCACGCGCGGTCGAACACCGCCCTGGCCTCGTCGAGCCGGCCCTGGCGGGCCAGGCACTCGGCCAGCCAGAAGGTACATGCGAGGAACACGCCCTCCTCGCCCGGGAGTCCGTCCTCGGCCAGATACCGGTGGATCAACCCTTGGCGCTCGAGCTCCCCTCGGACCGCGTCGGTCGTGCGGATCATCCTCGGGTCGTCGTACGGGATGAACCGGTACTCGGGCAGGAGCAGGAGCGCCGCGTCCAGCTCGTCGCTGCCGAAGGCGCGCCGGAATACCCCGCGTCGCTCGTCGTAACCCTCCGTCTCGATGCGGGTGCGGATCTCATCACGGGTCGCCGACCAGCGATCGACGGAGGACCCGTCCTCGAGCCCGGTCTCGGCCGCCAGCCGGACGGCGCGGTCCAGCGCCACCCAGCACATCATCTTCGAGTGCACGAAGTGTTGTGGCCTCCCCCGGACCTCCCAGATCCCCCGGTCGGGCTTGGTCCAGTCCTCCGCCACCTCGTCCACGATGCCGCGCAGGAAGCGCCAGTAGTCCTCGGTCGGCGTACGTCCGCGCAGGTGCCACTCCCACGCCACGTCCACGAGCTCGCCGAAGATGTCGAGCTGGAGCTGCCGCGCGGCGCGGTTCCCCACCCTGACCGGGCGGGCACCCCGGTACCCCGAGAGGTGGTCGATGGTGAGCTCGGGCAGCCATCGCTCACCCCCCACGCCGTACAGCACCTGCAGCTGGTGAACGCTGCCGGCCGCGCTCCGCTCGACGAACCGCCGGAACGCCTCGGCCTCGTCGCCGAGCCCGAGCTCGTCGAGCACGCGCACCGCGAAGCTGGAGTCTCGGATCCAGCTGTAGCGGTAGTCCCAGTTCCGCTCGCCGCCCGGCGCCTCCGGCAGCGACGTGGTGGGGGCGGCGATCATCGCGCCGGTCGGTGCGTGCGTCAGCGCCTTCAGCACGATCGCGGAGCGCATCGCCCCGGGACCGTCCGGCCCCTCGAGCTCGCCCTTGGAGGACCAGACCCGCCACCACTCCAGGGTCTCTTCGAGGAACCCCGCGAGCTCCTCCGCCGACGGGCCTCGTGGCTCCACGATCTCCTCCGGCCTTCGGAAATGGGCCGACAGATGCCGGCGCTCACCCGGAGCAACGGTGAGGTCGCCCACGAGATCGTGATCCTCCTCGCGCCGCAGCTCCACGTCGGACCAGATCACGAGCCCGTTCGAGCTCCCCACCGCCGAGTGGACGCCGTTCGGGTGCTCGCGGATCCAGGGCAGGGTGTTCCCGTAGTCGAAGCGAGGGGCCAGGCGCGTGCGGAACCGCACGGTGCCCCGGATGCCCTCGACGATCCGCACCAGCATCCTCCGCGGACGTCGGCGCCCCCCAACGCGCATCGGGAACAGGTCGGTGACCGTCGCCGCCCCGTCGCTCGTCTCGACCGTGGTCTCCAACACGAGCGAGCTCTCCAGGTACCGCCTCCGCGCGGTCCGCCGATCGTCCGTCGCCTCCAGGGACCAGCTCCCGCCCTTCGCCGCGTCGAGGAGGCTCCCGAACACGCTGGCCGAGTCGAACCGCGGCAGGCAGCACCAGTCGATCGTCCCGTCGGAGCGGATCAGCGCCGCCGAGTGGCAGTCGCCGACCATCGCGTGGTCGGCGATCGGCGCATAGGCTGCGGGATCGGGTTCCATCTCGACGAGCCTAGTCGTGGTCCGGGACCAACCTCGGGAAGCACGCCCTCACGGCACCCGGGCTAGCGTTCGAACACGGCTCCACGGCCAGCCGTCGTTGCAGGCTCCGCCCGTGCGCGCGGTCGTCGAACCCGCCGTCCGCGCGGCGATCGGCCGGTACCGGCTCCCACAGGTCGTCCGGACGGCCGAGGTCCTCCTGGGCCAGCCTCTCGAGCCGGTCACCGATCGCCGCCGCGAGCCGCTGCGCCTCCACCTCCTGCCCGCGAACCCGCGGATCCCGATCAGGCGTGGCTGGTGTCCTCGAGCCGTCGTCGGTCATGCGTCTCGAGCTGGAACGTACTGTGCTCGATGTCGAAATCCCCCATCAGGCACTCGCACAGCCGATCGAGCACCAACGCGGGGTCCGCCTCCTCCTCCAGCACGACGTGGGCCGAGACCACGTGCATCCCGCTGGTCAGGGTCCACACGTGCAGGTCGTGGGCATCCGACACGCCCTCGGTCTCCAGGATGTGTCGGCGCACCTCCTCCAGGTTCGTCCCCTTCGGCGTCGCCTGGAGCAAGACGTCCACCGCCTCCTTCAGGAGCTTCCACGTCCGAGGGAGGATGAACAGCCCGATCGCGGCCGAGGCGACCGCGTCCGCCCGGCGGTACCCGGTCGCCGCGATCGTCACGGCGGCGACGATCACCGCGACCGACCCCAGCAGGTCCCCCAGCACCTCGAGGTAAGCACCGCGCACGTTCAGGCTCTCCCGCTGTCCATGTCGGAGGAGCCCCAACGAGACCGCGTTCGCCGCCAAGCCCGCAACCGCGACACCGAGCATCAGGCCGCTCGAGATCTCGGGCGGCTCGAGCCATCGGCGCCACGCCTCCCAGAGCACGAACAGCGCCACCCCCAGCAGCACCATGCCGTTCAGCACCGCCGCGAGGATCTCGATCCGGTACCAGCCGAAGGAGCGCTCCGGCGAGGCAGGACGCCGGGCGAGCCAGACCGCGAACAGCGCCAGCCCCAGGCCCGACGCGTCGGTCAGCATGTGACCGGCGTCCGCCAGCAGCGCGAGGCTCCCGGAGAGGATCCCGCCGATCACCTCCACGACCATGAACGTGGCGGCGATCGCGAACGCCGACGCGAGCCTCCGTCGATGCCGCCACGCGGCCGAGGTCCCGTGCGATGCCCCCATACGAAGACCACCGTTCCCGGGTCACGGTCGATGGAACCACCGTCGATCCGTCCTGTCCACGGACCCGCCGGACCCTCCGGCCGGACACCGTTCTCACCGGATCCGCTGGCCGGACACCGTTATCCTGGGGCGCTCGCCGACGACAGGGGGGATGGATGGACGGAGACGCCTGGATGACGTTGATGCCGCTCGAGGACCTCCCGGACCGCAAACCGGTGGCGGCCTCGCTGGAAGGGGTGAACGTGCTGGTCGTCCGCGACGGCGACCGATTGTTCGCGATCGGCGATCGGTGCACGCACCAGGGGGCACCGCTCCACCGCGGCCGAGCGGCCTTCGGGGCCTCGCTCTCGACCGTGGCCTGCCCCATCCACGGCAGCCAGTTCGACCTGGCCACGGGGGCCGTGCGGCGAGGTCCCGCCATGACACCCGTTCCCGCCTACGATGTGCGGGTGGACGAGGGGATGATCCAGGTCCGGGACCGGACCTAGATGGGCGGCGACAAGCCGATCGGGCTGGCGATCGCGATCGTCGTGACGACGATGCTCGTCCTGCTCCCCGCCCTGATCCCCCCGGCCTTCTACCTCTTCGCGAACGTGTACGCGGTGATCCTGGGTTCGGACTTCGGCTCGGATGCCATCTCGGTCGGGATCCTGCTGACAGGGCTCGCGATGACCGTGGCGACGTTCCTGCTGCTCACGGCCGGCGTCGCGGCTCTGGTGGGCCGTGCGCTCTCCCCCCGCCGGGAGGAACCGGAGACAGAAGCGAGCTGACCCGCGATCCATCGAGCGACCCAGGCGACCGATAACCTGCTCGAGACGTGATGTCCACCCTCCGCCAGGACCCGACGACCCGCCAATGGTCGGTGCTCGCCCCGCGCCGGGGTGCTCGGCCCCATGCCCCCGTCGTCCTCCCCCGCCCCGACCTCCTCCGGCACGACGCGGGATGCCCCTTCTGTCCCGGGAACGAGGACCAGACCCCACCCGAGATCTTCCGGGACCCCCCGGGACCGGACTGGCAGATCCGCGTGGTTCCGAACCTGTACGCGGCCCTGTCCGGCGATGGCGCCGTCTACCGGAGGGGCGGCCCGTTCACCCGCGAGATGCCCGGCGCGGGGAGCCACGAGGTGGTGATCGAGACCCCCCACCACGACCTCCGGCTGGAGGAGTTGCCACATGAGCAGGTCGCCCGGGTCGTGCGGGCCTGGCGGGAACGCTACCGGGAACTGATCGCGCAGCCCCACGTCCGGGCCGTGGTGGTGTTCAAGAACTTCGGGCCGCTCGCCGGAACCTCCCTGGTCCACCCGCACTCCCAGATCGTGGCCACGCCGGTGTTCCTGCCCCGGTTGCTGCGCCGGTTGGATGTGGCCACCCGCTACTACGACGAGAACGGCACCTGCGTCTACGACGAGGTGATCCGGGCGGAACAGGAGTCGGGGGACCGGATGGTGGACGAACACGGCAGCTTCGTCGCGTTCGAGCCGTGGGCCGCCACCTCGCCGTTCGAGACCTGGATCGCGCCCACCTTCCACCAGGGGTCGTTCGGCGCCCTGGCCGATGAGGAGATCGACGACCTGGCCGCGGTCCTGGTGCGGACGCTGACCGCGGTGCGTCGAGCGTGCGGGGACCCGGACTTCAACCTGGTGATGTACTCGGCCCCGACGAACGGGCACGTCGAGGAGGTCTTCCACTGGCACCTCAAGCTGATCCCGAGGCTCTCCACCCAGGCGGGGTTCGAGATCGGGTCGGCGATGGGCATCAACACCGTCACCCCTGAGGACGCGGCGCTCGCCCTCCGCGGAGTGCTCCACGCCCGACCGGGCGTCTAGGGCGATCGGCGGTCTGGCCGCCGCCCCATCAGACGGTCGTGCACGTGCTCGAGGGCGAGACCGGCGACGGCCCACAGCGGCGCGTAGTCGAGCCGCACCAGCCCATCGAGGTTCCACCGCGCGTGCGAGTAGTCCCACGGGGCAGCGCCCACCGCTTCGCGCAACCCCCGCCCTGCCGCGTACTCCACCGCCAGGAACCCGACCGCGTAGATGGCGGCGCGCGCGGGAGCGGGGACACGGCCGCGCATCATATCGTGCGCCGGCTCGAACAGCGGGCGCGCCAGCGCAGAGATCGGGAACATCCAGAGGCTGGTCCGGGCCGACAGTCGCGGGTCCCGGCTCCGAGCGGCCTCCTTCAGGCCGGTGAACGTCACCTCGGCGCACCACCCGAGCGCTCCGTAGACCAGGGATCGAGGGACCGGTCGGCTCGGCATGCGTTGCTCCTACCGCGCCGCCCCGACCGGCCCCGAGGAGATCATGCGACCGCCCGGAGCCGCTCGATCGTGCGCTCTCGGCCGAGGAGCGCGAGCGACTCCGGCAGGGGCGGTGAGACGTTCGAGCCGGTGACGGCGGCGCGGATCGGCTGCCACCCCTTCGTCCGGTTCAGGCCCGCCGAGGAGGCGTGCTCGTCGAGAGCGACGGCGATCGACTCGGCGTCCCAGTCGCGGACCCCGTCGAGGGCATCGGCGGCGCGCGACAAGAACCCATCCGGTGCCTTGGCGATCAGCTCGGCCGCCTTCTCGTTCGGTTCGATGTCGTCGGTGAACAGGAACCGCAACAGCTCGGGGGCCTCGGCGAGCGTCTTCATCCGCTCCTTCACCAGCGGCATCGCCCGCCGCAGCTGTCCGGGCTCGGGCGACAGCCCGGCGACCGACAGGAAGTGCAGGCACCGCGCGGCGAGATCGTCGTCCTCGAGCGTCTGGATGTAGTGGTTGTTCATCCACTCCAGCTTCTGGACGTCGAACCGCGCCGGGTTGCTCGAGACGCGATCCAGATCGAACGCCTCGATCAGCTCCTCACGCGACAGGAACGTCGTCTCCGCGTCCTTCGACCACCCGAGCAGCGCGAGGTAGTTCATCAGCGCCTCCGGCACGATGCCCTGCTCCCGGAACGCCTCCACGCTGGTCGAGCCGTGCCGCTTGGAGAGCGGCCTGCCGTCGGGCCCGTTCACCTGCGGCACGTGGGCGTACTCGGGGGCGTGACCCCCGAGCGTCTCGATCACGGCCGCGTTACGGGGCGCGCTGGCCAGCAGGTCGTCCCCCCGGATCACGTGGGTGATCCCCATCAGGAGGTCGTCGACCGCCACCGCGAGCAGGAACAGCGGGGAGCCGTCGGCGCGCATCAGCACGAAATCGCGGAGCTGTCCGGGTCCCCATCGAACCTCGCCCTTCACGAGGTCCCGCACCACCCACTCCTGCTCGGGCATCCTGAACCGGATCGCGGGCACCCGCCCCTCGGCTTCGAAGGCCGCGCGCTCGGGGCCGGTGAGGTTTCGGCACCGCCCGTCGTAGCCGGGCGGCTCGCCCCGCTCGAGCGCGGCCCTCCGGCGCGCCTCGAGCTCCTCCTCGGTGCAGTAGCACGGATACGCCGCCCCGAGGGACAGCAGGCGATCGACCATCTCCCGGTAGAGATCCATCCGCCGCGACTGTCGGTAGGGCTGATGCGGGCCGCCGACGTCGGGGCCCTCGTCCCAGTCGATCCCTAGCCACCGGAGCGAGTCCATCACGCCGTGGAACGCCTCCTCGGTGACGCGGGACGCGTCGGTGTCCTCGATCCGCAGCACGAACACGCCACCGTGATGGCGGGCGAAGGCCCACGAGAACAGGCCGGTCCGGACGTTCCCGACGTGTAGCGACCCGGAGGGGGCGGGGGCGAACCGGCACCGGACGCTCACGCGGTTCCCTCCACCCGGTTCGACAACGTCCCGATCCCGTCCACCTCGACCTCGACCACGTCTCCGGGCGAGAGCTTCCCCACGCCCTCGGGGGTGCCGGTGAGGATCGCGTCCCCGGGGAGCAACGTCATGAAGGTCGTGATGTGCTCGATCAGGGTCGCCACGCCGAACACCATGTCGGAGGTCTGCCCCGCCTGCCGGATCTCGCCGTTGATCCGCGTCTCGAGGCGCACGTCCGTCGGATCCAGGTCGGTCTCGATCCACGGCCCGAGTGGGCACGATCCGTCGAAGCCCTTGGCGCGGGCCCACTGTTCGTCGCTCTTCTGGAGGTCGCGCAGCGTCACGTCGTTCGCGCAGGTGTAGCCAAGGATGTACGCGGCCGCGTCCTCCGCTCGCACGTCCCGGGCGATCCGGCCGATCACGGCCGCGAGCTCTCCCTCGTAGTCCACGCGGTGGCTGATCGGGAGCAGGTGGATGGGGTCATCGGGCCCGATCACGGCTGTCGACGGCTTGAGGAACAGCATCGGCTCCTCGGGCACGTCCATGTCGAACTCGGCAGCGTGCGCCATGTAGTTCCGCGCCACGCATACGAGCTTCGACGGCAGGATCGGCGCGAGCAGCCGGACGTCGTCGAACGGGACCTCGTCCCCGGTCGGGACGGGATCCTCGAAGTAGGTGCCCCGCAGGATGCGGATGGTGTCGGACCCGAACTCGGACGCGCCGGTGGCGATCCGGTCGCCGAAACGGAAGCGGACGAGTCGCACGACCGAAGGCTACCCCCGCGCGACAGCGACTGCCCGCGGGCGTCGGCTAGCGGGACTCGAGCAGGGTGCCGATGCCCCACGTCACGCCGACGCTCCGCCAGTAGCCCGCGATGATCTCGACGGGCGCGAGGCTCTCGAGCTCCTCGACCGGCGACGGGGAGAACGAGAGCTCCGCCTCACCGGTCCAGACGTCCGAACCCTCCCAATCGTAGCTCTTCATCGTGACGAGCTCGTCCATCGAGGGCGGACTCCCTTCCTCGATCGACGGGAAGAACCGGTGGTGGAGCATCGGAAGGGCGTTCACGAAGCCGTTCGCCTCCGAGCGCCCCGTGATCGTGAACCGCGCGTCGATCACGCGACGATCGTGGATGGCCACGCTCGCGCCGAACCGTCCGCCGGGCTCGAGCCGGGGTCCGGCCTTGCCGTGGTTCACCGGGCGGGTGACCCAGATCGAACCGAGCTTCTTCGGGTACCCCTGGTGCCAGCCACGCGCGAGCGCGAAGTCCTTGTCCACCCAGATGAGGAGACAGCGCGAGTAGTGTTCGCCCCGGTAGCGGCACCGCACGACGACGAACGCCTCTTTGTACTGGGAGTGGACCGGGTCCAGCAGCTCCTCGAACGTGTCCGAGCAAGACTGCCAGTCCGCGAAGATCACCGCGACGGCGTCGGGCTCCTCGTGCGCCGGCTCGAGCGGGTCCGGCAGCCATCGCGCGACCGACCCGGGCGCCGCCCGGTACTCGATCGTGAGCAGGTCTCCCGAGTAGTGCCAGGGTGGCCCGGGGACGATCGAGGAGCGCCCTTCGGGCGTCCTGGGAGGGAGGAAGCCCCGGAGATCGGACATGCGCCGCATACTACCCTTCGGTCCCGCACCGGAAGGAGGGCCGATGGAGACGCGGCGGATCCTGCTCGACGGCGTACCCACCACGGTCACCCGGGATGGTGACGAGCTCGTGGCTCCCGACGGCCGCCGCGTCGCGGTGGGGAGCGCCCGGCACCTCGCCCCCTGCGAGCCGACGAAGATCGTCTGCATCCATCTGAACTACGAGAGCCGGGTGGACGAGTTCCTCGCCACGCTGCCACCGGCGCCGACCTACTTCCACAAGCCGATCAGCGCGCTGAACGCGCACGGGGGGGAGATCGTCCGTCCGCCCGGATGCCGCTACCTGAACTACGAGGGCGAGATCGCGATCGTGATCGGGCGCGAGTGCCGCCACGTCGGCCCCGACGAGGCGGGCGCGTACATCGCCGGCTACACGATCGCGAACGACTTCGGCCTGCACGACTTCCGGGACACCGACGCGGGCTCGATGCTTCGCGTCAAGGGCTCGGACACGCTGTGCCCGCTCGGTCCCGGGCTGGTCGACGACTGGGACTACCGCGGCAAGCGGATCCGAACGCGCGTGAACGGCGAGGTTCGCCAGGACGGCTCGACCGACGAGATGGTCTGGGACATGCACTACCTGGTCGCCGATCTGGCGCGGACGATCACGCTCGTGCCGGGCGACGTGATCCTCTCGGGGACGCCGGCCCACTCCCGGCCGGTCGAGCCAGGCGACGTCCTCGAGGTCGAGGTCGAGGGGCTCGGCGTGCTCCGGAGCACGGTCGTGGAGGGTGAGGTGCCGATCCTCGGGGACGTCGGCGCGCAGCCCGCCGCATCCGAGGAGGTCATCTCCACGGCCTTCGGCGGCGACTGGGAGTTCCGCGGGACCCGTCCCCCGAGGAAGGCATAGGCCGGGCCGGACGCCCGGACCTCATCACCGGGCTGGAGGGGCCACCTCAGACCTCACGATGGATCAACAGGCCGGTCGGGCTCGACCGCGTACGCGAGGGCGGCGTTCCCGTCCGCGACGATCGCCGCCCAAGGCGTGACGGCGAGCGCCGCCGTGTCGAGCCCCGTCCGGGTGGACCACAGCGGTCGGCACGGATCGGGGCACGCTGGGTCGAGCGCCAACAGGATGCCGTCCACGGTCACGGCGAAGGCGAGACCCCCCGACGCGACCGGGGCGGTGATCAGCGGGCGTCCCGTCGGGACGGCCCACAGGGGCTCGCAAGGGGCCGGCTCGCAGACCGCAGGGAAGGCGAGGATCCCGCCCGGGGACGGGGCCGCCAGGAGCTCCGATCCCACGACGGCCAGGGCATGGATCGCGTCGGGACCGCCAACCATGCCGTGAAGGCTCGGCTCGCAGCTCCCCCCGTCGTCCCGACACGCGCTCGGAAGGATGTAGACGTTCCCATCGGTCGCGCCCGCGTACACCACGTCGACACCGGCAGCCACGGACACGAAGGCCCTCCCCTGATCCGGCCCCACGGTCCAGACGGGTCCGCACACCGCACCGCCCCGGGCGCACGCGACGTCGAAGGCGTACAGCGTCCCGTCCACCGACGCGACGGCCGCCGTATCCCCGACCACGATGGGTGCGGAGGTCACCCCTCCAGCGACCGGGGCCGTCCAGGTCGGCACGCAGGGTGAGGTCGTACAGGGCACCTCGAACGCGGCCAGCCCCTCGGTCGACGAGATCAGCACGAGACCGCCCGCGGGCGTGAGGGCCGTGATGCTCGCCCCGTCGAGCCGCGCCCTCCAATCGGGGAGGCAGGGGCCGCCATCCTCCCGGCATCCGATCTCGAACGCGAGGAGCTCGCCCGCCGAGGTGGCCGCGAAGGCCGTTTCCTCGGACGCCGCCACGCGGATCACGCCCGCGGCGTCCGCACGCCAGAGCCGATCGCCGGACGCGGCCTCGAGCGCGAGCACCGACCCGGCCGGGTCGACGACCACCGCCACCCGCCCCGAGGCCGCGAGGTTCGGGCCCCCTACGGGGAGGGTCCACCGGAGTCCCAGATCTCCCACCGTCGACCGATCGATCCGGACCGTTGGGCGGGGGGTCTGTCCACCGAAGCCACCCAGGAGCCGGAGCGGCGCGAGGACACCGATCGCCGCGATCACGAGCGCCGCGACCGCGATCCTGATCCGCTCGTTCCGGCGCCTTCGGTCCCTGCGGCGCCACAGATCATCGTAGGTGAGGTCGGGCGGACTGATGCGCCGCAGGTCGCGCTCCAGGCGGTCGCGGAAGCTAGCCATCGGCGAGCTCCTCCCGGGAACGGAGAGCCTTCCGGGCCTGGAACGAGAGGGCCCGGACCGTGGATGCCCTGATCCCCAGGATCGACCCGGCCTCCGCGGCGGAGTGGTCGAGCAGCTCGGTCAGGACGATCGCCGCGCGCTGCCGCGGGCTGAGCTTCCCGAGCGCCTGCGCCAGGGTGGAGCGAGCGTCGATCGCCTCGTACGCATCCTGGGCCGGCACGAGGCCGAGGGCCCTCCGGGCGGCGACCCTCGCTCGTCGGTAGCGCTTGCGGAACGCGTTCATCGCGGTCCGATGGAGGTAGCCCGCAGGGTCGCCCATGCCTGCGATCCGGTCCCAGCGCTCCCACACGGCGAGGAAGGCGTCCTGCACCAACTCCTCGGCCTCGTGGCGGTTCCCGGTGACCACGCAGAGCATCCGGAAGAGCCGCACACGCTCCCGATCGAAGAACTCCTCGAAGGATCCTTCGCGGTCGAGCGGATCCGCAGCGGTCGGCTCGGATCCGCGGGGCCGGCTCACCGCCCCGAGCCGGTCGCGCCGACCCCTCGGTTCCACCTCACACCTTCGACGGATCGATCTTGTACAGGAAGCCCTGGCCCGCGGCCCATAGGAAACCGTCGCGATCGAGCTCCAGGATCCCCGAGGTCGGGCCGACGTCGATCGTCCCCGTGACCTGGTTGGTGTCCGGGTCGATCCTGGAGACCCCTTCCGCGGTCCCGACCCAGACCGCCCCCGCCCCGATCGCGAAATCGTAGGGCTCGTGCGCCACCGGGATCGTGGCGACCGCCTTCATCCGATCGGGGTCGATCCGCAACACGGTATCGCTGGAGGGGCTCGAGACCCATACGCCTCCCTCCCCCACCCCGAGGCGCTCGGGATACGGAACGTTCACCGCGATCTCCGAGACCGGCTCGTTCGTCTCCAGGTCGATGGGCGAGACGGTGCTCGACCGGTGGTTCAAGACCCACACGAAGCCGAGCCCCGAGCGCACGGCGCTCGGACCGGCACTCGGGATCCGCGCCACGACGTCGTTCGTGCGCAGATCGATCCTGACCACCTCGTAGGGCTCGAAGGACGCGACCAGGAGCGACGAATCGGCGAAGGCCGCCCCCAACGGGCTCGCCACCTCGATCCGCTCCAGGACCCTCCCCGTCCCGGCCGCCACGCGCACCACCTCACGGCCTTGCGGCCCCTCCATGACGAAGAGCGAATCCCTCACCGCATAGACCCGCACGTCCTGCAAGCCGTTGAAGTACGGGGACTCTCCCTTCGGCCCGTAGCTCACCTGGTCCAGGACCGCTCCGCTGTCCCTGGACACCCGCCACAGGAAGGCGGCCCCGGCGTCGGCGACCCACAGGTCGTCGCCGGCGGGCGCCATCGACGTAGGAGCGCCGTCGAGCGGGATCGCGGCCACCACGGCCTCCGGAAGCTCCGCGGTCGGTGCGGTCTGCGGTTCGGGTGAGGGCGGGACCACCGATGGAGCAGGATCCTCCGGGCCCTGCGGTGTGGGCGCATCGGCTCCCGAGGCACAGGCGGTCGCAACCAGGGTGAGGCCGACGGCGAGTCCCGCGAGTCCGGCGCGGGCCCTCATGACTCCGCCACCGGTTGCCAGGCGGGCACGAACTGGAAGCCACCCGGGCGCACCGGCCGCTGCCGGGCACCGTCCGCCCTCATCACGTAGACGTTCCGGTCCGGATCGTCCCTCGTCGACAGGAAGGCGATCCTCCTGCCGTCCGGGGACCAGACCGGACCGAAGTCGTCCGCCGGATGGTCGGTGAGCCTGGTCCGACCGGTCCCGTCGGCGTCGATGACGAAGATGTCGCCCCCCGCTTCGTAGGCGATCTTCGTGCCGTCAGGGCTCCAGTCCGGCAGCTGGAACTTGTCCCGTCGATCGCTCGTGAGCTGGGTCGGGTTGGCCCCGTCGGCGTCCATCACCCAGAGCTGGTTCGATCCGCTGCGGTGGCTGACGAAGGCGATCTCCGTGCCGTCGGGCGACCACGCGGGATAGGCGTCGTTGCCGCCCCCCACGGTGAGCTGCACGAGGTTGGTGCCGTCGACATCGACGACGAAGATATCGTCCCTCGCGCTCCCGTCGGGGAGCCTCCCGGACATCACGATCTTGGTCCCGTCCGGCGAGAAGTCGGGGAAGATCATGAACCCACCGAGATCGGTGACCTGTCGTTCGTTCCGGCCGTCGGCGTCCATGATCCAGATCTCGACCGCCCCCGTCCGGCCGCTGCAGAAGGCGATCTGGCTCCCGTCCGCCGAGTACGCGGGGCAGGCGTCGAAGCCCGGGTCTCGGGTCAGACGCTTCCAGCCCTCTCCGTTGGGGAGCACCGAGTACACGTCGACGTTCTCGTTCCGAGACATACCGAACGCGAGAGCCCCTCGGGCCCCGGGGTAGGTGGCCCTGCTGGGGAGCAGCCCGAGCGCGCTCACCAACAGGGCCAAGGCGATCACGATACCGAAGGGAACCGACCGTCTCATCGACCCTCCTCTCCGACCGCGCCGTGTCCCGACGCAGGTGTCCGTACCGATCCCCGAAGGGGCCGAAGCGTGTAGGGCCGGGTCGGATCGCCCCCGGGGATCGCCCGTCGCGCCCGGGAACCGTGGTGGTCTATCCTCGGCAGACCGACCGTTCGGGTGCGAACCGTCCGAGGAGAGGCCATGGACATCAAGGGGAAGCGGCTCCGGCTCCTGTTCTCGGACCTGCTGGGCGTGGAGCGAGGGAAGTACCTGTTCGGAGACGTGGCCGACGAGGGGCGAGCCGCTTTCTGCATCGGCCTGTACCCGCTGACCACGGACAAGGAGATCCTGGACATCCCCCGGCTCCAGTTCGACATCGGCCTGCCCGACGTCGAGGCGTTCATCGACCGCGACACGTTGCGGCCGGGATGGGAGGAGGACACGGTCGTCGGGATCGCCGACGTGCACCAACACGGGAAACCGATCGAGGTCGACCCTCGGCACGTGCTGCGGAAGGCGGTCGAGCCGTGGCGCGCCATGGGGCTGGAGCCCCTGTTCGCGTTCGAGTCCGAGTTCTACCTCCTCGAGCCCGACGAGCGGGGCGGGTGGCGCTCGGTCTCGCTGCCCTCGCACCGGGTCTACGGCACGGGAATGTCCGTCGACCCCACCGGGACGATCGACGACATGGTCCGGGCCGCGATGGGGAGCGGGTTCCCGATCGAGAGCTGGGGCAGCGAGTACGACACCGCGGCGTACGAGGTGAACATCCGCTACAAGGACGTCATCCCGGCGGCCGACGAGTGCTTCCTGTTCCGCCTGCTGGTGAAGGAGATCGCCGCCCGCCACGGGAAGCTGGCCACGTTCATCGGTCGTCCGTTCGAGGATCGAGGAGGCAGCGGCCTGCACCTGAACTTCTCGTTCCGACGCGAGGACGGGTCGAACGCCTTCCACGATCCGGGCGCCGCTGACGGGCTGTCGCAGCTCGCGAGGCGCTGCATCGCGGGGGTGCTGGCGCACCACGAGGGGCTTTCGGCCCTGGCCGCGCCCCACGTGAACGCGTACCGGCGCCTCCAGCCCGACATGCTGAACGGCTACTGGGCCAACTGGGGCTTCGACGACCGCACGGTCTGCGTCCGGGTCCCACCGGCCCGAGGCGAAGGCTCTCGGCTGGAGCATCGGATGGCCGACGGTGCCGCCAACCCGTACCTGGTGGCGGCCGCGCTCCTGCAGGCCGCCCGCTTCGGCGTCGAGCACGAGATGGAGCCGCCCCCCGCCCAGGTCGCCGGCGAGGCCCCGAACACCGAGCGCCGGGTCCCGCCCAGCCTGGAGTCAGCCCTGGAGGCGCTGGAGGGCGACGAGGAACTGTGCGCCGCGGTCGGGACCTGGGTGATCGAGGCCTTCCTCACGCTGAAGCGCGCCGAGTGGGAACGGTACGCGAAGGCGGTGGAGGATACGTCCACGACCGGGATCACGCCCTGGGAGCTCGAGTACTACCTGCCCTTCTTCTGAGCGATCGACCCGGGCCCCGGGCCGTTGCACGTGGGGATCGTCCGGTAGCAAGATACCTGCCCGTCGGCCGGCGAGGAGAGGACGGTGCGAACCCGAAGCCTCGAGGAGATCCGCCTCTGGGACCACGACTTCTTCGTCGACGAGGTCCCCCACTGGGCCTTCGAGCTGCTCCGGCGCGAGGACCCGGTCCGGTGGCAGGAGGAGCCGGCCCCGAACCAGGGGTTCTGGGCCGTCACCCGGTTCCGGCACATCGAACAGGTCCTGAGCGACCCCAAGGCCTTCTCCTCCGCGCGGGGGGTGACGCTCGAGGAGCAGACCGCCGAGGAGGTCGAGGCCCGGCGCTCGATGATCGACATGGATCCGCCCCGGCACTCGCGCCTGCGGCGCCTCGTGAGCAAGCACTTCACCCGCAGCGCGGTGGTCCAGTACGAGAGCTTCGTCCGCGAGCAGACCCGGCTCGTCCTTGACCGGGCCCTCCCGCGTGGCGAGCTGGACTTCGTCGAGCACGTCTCCCGCGAGCTCCCCATCCGGGTGCTCGCCCGGATCATGGGGGTCCCCGACCAGGACCTGCCGATGTGCATCGAGCTGGGCGACGCGATGATCGCCCAGGCCGACCCCGAGTACTCGCGGGCCGTGATCGATCAGGAGGACACGAGCGCCTACCGGCTGCTGCCCTTCCGCAGCCCGGCGGCGGTGGAGCTCATGGAGTACGGGCACGGGCTGGCCGCCGAGCGGCGGCGCGAGCCGGCGGAGGACCTGGTCACCAAGCTCGTGCACGCCGAGGTCGACGGGGAGCGCCTGTCCGAGCGGGAGTTCGACAACTTCTTCTGCCTGCTCATCGTCGCCGGCAACGAGACCACCCGGCACGGCATCAGCCACGGGATGCTCGCGCTGATGGAGCACCCGGACCAGTGGCGCCGGCTCATCGACGATCCCGGGCTCATGCCGCCGGCCGCCGAGGAGATCCTGCGCTGGGGCTCCCCCACGATGCACTTCCGCCGGACCGCCGCCCGGGACCTCGAGCTCGGCGCGACGCGGATCCGGGAGGGCGACAAGGTCGTCGTGTGGTTCGTGTCCGGGAACCGCGACGACGAGGTCTTCCCCCAGCCCTTCCGGTTCGACGTGGGCCGCGACCCCAACCCCCAGATGGCGTTCGGGAGCGGCGGCCCGCACATCTGCCTCGGCGCACACCTCGCCCGTCTGGAGATCCGCGTGATGTTCGAGGAGCTCCTCCCCCGGCTCGCGGACATCGAGCTCACAGGCCCGGTGGAGCGGCTCCGCTCCAACTTCATCAACGGCATCAAACACATGCCGGTCCGGGTGCGGCTGACCTGATCGGCCTCAGCGAGGCCCGGCGGTCGACTCGATCGACCGGAGCATCGAGCGCAGCGTCGCCGCCATCGCCTCCTGCTCCTGCGGCGTGAGGTGCGCGGTCAGGGCGACCTCCTCCGCGTTGAACTTCGGGAACAGCTCCTCGATCCTCCGGCGCCCGCGTTCGGTGAGCGAGACGCGGACCATCCGGCCATCCTCGGAGTTGCGCTGCCGGCGGACGAACCGGCGGCGCTCCAACGTGGTCACCACGCCCGTCGAGGTCGGTCGGCTGATCCCGACGGCGGCGGCGAGGTCTCGCGACTCCATCTCGCCCCACACCCACAAGACCCATAGCGCGACGAAGGCGGTCCAGGACAGGCGGTCGGCCGCCAGCACCTCGCGCTCCATGTGCCGACGGATCGCGGTGGAGGCCCGGAACAGGTTCGAGACCGCCCACATCGCCCGGAAGTCGAGCGGCAGGTGCCCCAGGCGCTCGAGGACCTTGCGTTCGGCCGGGAGGAGCCCGTCGGAGCCCGACATGCGGCGCATCCTACCCCGCCGACGGTCTCCGACCTCAGCCGTCGCGGCCGACCACGAACCAGATGCCGTGCACCGGTTCGTCACCCATGTTCCAGAGCCGGTGCGGGACCGTGGAATCGAAGCCGATCGAGTCGCCCGGTCCGAGCCGGTGCCGCTCGAACCCGAGCTGCACGCCCAGCATGCCGGAGAGCACGTAGCCGTACTCACGGCCCGGATGCCGCATCAGGCGTTCGTCGGCGGACGAGGAGCCCCCCATGTCGTAGGTCACGTGGAGGAAGTCGACGTCCTCGTGCTGGTGGCTGGTGAGCCGCTCCCACCGGACGCCGGAGGCGAGCTCGACCACGTGACGATCGCTCGGGCGGACAACGGGGTCCTCGTCCACCGCGGGCTCCACCACCGCCTCTCCGCCGAGGGCGACGGCCATCGGCGCGGGCTCGGGATGGACCTGGAAGACGTGGTCGAGCGATACGCCGAGCTCGGTGACGATCGCGTACAGCGTGCTGACCGACGGCTTGGACTGCCCGGACTCGATCTGGGAGATCAGGCTGGCGGACACACCGAGCCGCCGGGCGAGCTCCCGCTGGCTGATCCCGGCCCGCTGCCGCTCCTCACGAAGGCGCGAGCCGATGTCTCCCAGTTCGCCCGTCATCCGCTCCGCCCCTCGCGCAAGGATAGCCGGGCCCCGCGTCCGTCTTGCGAAGGCTCGGCGTTACCCGATGATGGGCAGCCTGGGATCGGGATGATCCTCGCGCCCGGACGCGGCCCGGATCCACCCGAAGTCGTCGGAGTAGCCGGGCCCGACCGCCTCCGGCGGTGTGGCCCGCGACTCCGAGATGGTCTTCGTGAACGTCTCATGCAAGACGTCCGGCATGTCCGCCGCGGTCTTGCCTTCGACCATCGTGAACGCGTAGTCGTACACGACGGGCGCCACCTCGGACCTGGGGAAGATGAAGAAGCTGACCCGATCCCGGCCGGGCTGGCCGTCCTGGCTGGCCGTCCTGGAGGTCGGCGATCAGCATCCGGGTCAGCCCCATCGAGATGTCGAAGTGCCCCGCCAGCTCGAAGACCGTCCAGTGTGGCTTCTCGGGCTGGACGGGCACGAGCTTGGTCCGGTCGCCCCACTCCCCCTCGGAGAGCCCGCGGAAGACCGCCTCGATCCCCGGCAGCTCGCGCTCCAGCGTGTCTGTCTCGTGCTGGAAGCTTCTCGAACCCGCCCATCCTGCCCCACCCCTTTGCCCGTCCCGCTCAGACGGTGTTATGGTCCCCACACCTTGGGATGTCAAGTCACACTGGATGGCCGTTCAGTGGCAGCGTCAGGTCCAGCGGGCACGATCCCGGCGATCCGAGGAGGTAGATGATGACGGATGGGTTCCCGGTCGCCACGACACCGTCCCCCGGGCTGCAGGGGGTGGACTGGGAGAGCCGCGTCGACTTCGATCGGCTCCGCGAGTATCGACTCTCCCGGATCCGAGAGCAGCTGGAGGCGTCGGAGCTCGGCGCGATCCTGCTGTTCGAGACCAGCAACATCCGGTACGCGACGAGCACCCACATCGGCTACTGGGCCTTCAACAAGGGCGAGCGGTACGCCCTGGTCACCCGGAAGGGTCCACCCCGCATCTGGGACTTCGGCTCGGCTGCCAAGGCGCACCGTCTCCAGCTGCCGCACCTGTACGACAAGACCAACTCGGTCGGCGGGAACACGGGGCTCCAGGGTGCGATCTCCCCCCGGGTCGGCCTGCAGGCACGGGCGGCGCAGGAGATCCGCTCGGTCCTCAGCGAGGAAGGCGTGGGCGACATGCCGCTCGGCGTCGACCTCGCCGAGACGGCGGTGTTCCTCGAGCTCCAGAAGGCCGGGATCGACGTCCGCGACGGCCAGCAGGTGATGATGCTGGCGCGCGAGATCAAGAATCAGGACGAGATCCTGCTGCTGACGCAGGCCTGCGCGATGGTCGACGGCGTCTACCAGGACATCTTCGAGTTCCTCAAGCCGGGCGTCCGAGAGAGCGACGTGGTCGCGCTCGCGCACGCCCGCCTGTTCGAGATGGGATCGGAGTTCGTGGAGGCGATCAACTCGATCGCCGGGGAGCGGTGCAGCCCCCACCCGCACGTGTTCTCGGACCGGTTGATCCGGCCCGGCGACCAGGCGTACTTCGACATCATCCACGTCTACAACGGCTACCGGACCTGCTACTACCGGACGTTCGTGGTGGGGCGGGCCACGCAGGCCCAGCGGGACGCCTTCAAGCGCTCGCGCGAGTGGATGGACGCCGCGATCGACCTGGTGAAGCCGGGGAACACCACCGATCGGATCGCGGCGGCGTGGCCCAAGGCCGAGGACTTCGGGTTCGAGGACGAGTTCGACGCGTTCGGCCTCCAGTTCGGCCACGGCGTGGGGGTCGGGCTTCATGAGCGTCCGATCATCAGCCGCCTCAACTCGTTCGACGATCCGATCGAGCTGAAGGAGGGCATGCTGTTCGCGCTCGAGACCTACTGCCCCGCCTCCGACGGCCGCTCGGCGGCCCGGATCGAGGAGGAGGTCGTCGTCACCGCCGACGGACCGCGGGTGATCACGTTGTTCCCCTGCGAGGAGCTGATGGTCGCCAACGAGTACTGAACGCGGAGGGACCGTGGTGAGCGAGGCCGTACGGACGCGGACCGCCCTCGAGGTCCGCCTCGAGATGTACCGGATGATGGTAGTGGCCCGCCTGTTCGAGCGCCGGGCCCACGACCTGTTCCTCGAGGGGCTGGTCAAGGGCACCTCGCACCTGGGTTTGGGGCAGGAGGCCGTCGCCGCGGCGTACGCCGCGGCGCTCGAGCCCGAGGACATGGTGTTCTGCACCTACCGAGGGCACGTCCACACGCTGCTCCGCGGTGCGCCCGCGGCCGCGTTGATGGCCGAGCTGATGGGGCGCTCCACCGGGATCTGCGGCGGCAAGGGCGGCTCGATGCACCTCACCGACGTCTCGCAGGGAGCGATGGGCTCGTACGCGATCGTCGGTGCCCACATGCCGATCGCGGGGGGGGCCGCGTGGGCCGCGAAGGAACGCCGGACCGGCCAGGTGACCGTCTGCTTCTTCGGCGACGGCACGACCAACATCGGAGCGTTCCACGAGGCGCTGAACTTCGCCGTCGTCTGGCGCCTTCCGGTCGTGTTCGTGTGCGAGAACAACCTCTACATGGAGTACACTCCGATCTCCGCGGTCACCGCCGTCGAGCACCCTGCCGCCGATCGCGCGTCCGCCTACGGGCTGGAGCCGATCGTGGTGGACGGGAACGACGCCGACGCCGTCCACCAGGTGGCGGTCCGCACCGTGGAGCGGGCGCGGTCGGGAGAGGGCCCCTCGCTCGTCGAGGCGAAGACCTACCGGTTCACCGGCCACTCGAGGGCCGACCCCGCCAAGTACCGGCCCCAAGAGGAGGTCGACGCCTGGCTCGCGCGCGACCCGATCCCCGTGTTGCGCGAACGGCTCCTGTCCGAGGGCGTGGAGGAGCGCCAGCTCGAGGCGATCGATCAAGCGGCCGACGAGGAGATCCACCGGGCGGAGCAGGAGGCTCGGAACGCCCCACCGCCCGATCCCTCCTCGTTGACCACCCAGCTCTGGTCCGACGGGGGGTCCGCGTGGCGGAACTGACCTACCGGGAGGCCGTCGCCCGGGCGATCGCCCAGGAGATGGAGCGCGACCCCACCGTGTACTTCATCGGCGAGGACGTGGCGGCCGCGGGTGGGGTCTTCAAGACCACCGAGGGCCTGCAGGAGCGTTTCGGCCCCGAGCGGGTCCGGGACACGCCGATCTCCGAGCAGGCGATCATCGGTGCGGTGATGGGCGCGGCGATGAACGGGTTGCGCCCGGTCGCCGAGCTCATGTTCAGCGACTTCTTCGCGGTGTGCTGGGACATGATCGCCAACCAGATCGCCAAGGCCCGCTACATGACCAACGGCCAGGTCGGCCTGCCGCTGGTGATCCGGACGGCCAACGGGGGCGGCGCCCGCTTCGGCGCCCAGCACTCCCAGAGCGTCGAGAACTGGGCGATGGCGATCCCGGGTCTGAAGGTGGTGGTGCCGTCGACCCCCATGGACATGATCGGGCTATTCGCGGCGGCGGTACGCGACCCCGATCCCGTGATCGTGATCGAACCGAAGGTCCTGTACTCGACGAAGGGGGACGTGCCCGACGGCGAGATCGTGGATCGGCTGGGTGCCGCGAAGGTCCTCCGCACCGGCGACGACGTCACGATCTGCGCCCTGGGTGCGATGACGCCGAGGGCCGTGGCTGCGGCCGAGCGACTCTCGGATGACGGGGTCTCGGCGGAGGTGATCGACGTCCGCTCGCTGGTCCCGTTGGACGCCAGGGCGATCCTCGGTTCGGTGACCAAGACCGGCCGCCTGGTGACGGTGGAGGAGAACCCACGGCTGTGCGGCTGGGGGGCGGAGGTCGCGTCGATCGTCGCTGAGGAGGCGTTCTTCGACCTCGACGGACCGATCGTCCGCGTGACCACGCCGCACATACCGCTGCCGGCGGCCGACGCGCTGGAGGATCTGGCGATCCCCTCCGTCGACTCGGTCCTGGAGGGCGTCCGCAAGGTCATGCAGTGACGGTCGGCGAGCCGCCAGGGAAGGGGAGGAGGGACGGCGTGAGCTCCGGCCATCTCGTGCGCAGGGTGGACGACGCGACCTTCGTCGTCCCCCCCGCTCTCGAGGCCCACGCGGAGGGGTTCCGCCGGTGGACGGTGGTCGATGGATCGGTCGGCGCCGTCCACACGGGGTTCGGGATCGGCGAGTTCGAGCCGGGAGGGGCCGTCTCGCCACACGTGCACTCGTTCGAAGAGAGCTTCTTCATGCTGGAGGGCGAACTCATCCTGCGGACCCCGGGCTCAGCCGTCCTCCTCCGTCCCGGCGACTACGGCGTGATCGCGGTGGGCCAGCCGCACGCCCTGCGGAACGAGGGCACGGTGACCACCCGGCTGGCGGCGATGGCCGCCCCGCAGCCCCGACCGGCGCACGGGGGGGACACGTACTGGGTGCCCGCCTTCACCGAGCGCGAGCCGGTCCCCGTCGACGTCCGTGACCCGCGCACGCGTTCGTTCGGGCACATCGAGCCGGAGAACATGGACGCCGCCAAGCAGACCCAGGAGATGCTGGCGGTCTCGGCGAGCATGCGCACGGCGCTGCTGGTCTACAGCGGGATCACGGTGAAGATGATGGTGGACACGGATCTCGGGGCACAGCTCTCGACGATGTTCATGGTCCAGTACGAGCCCCGCGGCCTCGCGGGCGCCCACGACCATCCCCTCGAGGAGACCTATCTGATCCTCGACGGTCATGTGGACGCGGTGTTCGACGGCGAGGAGTACCGGCTCGAGGTGGGGGATATCGCATGGGCGGGGACCGGGTGCGTGCACTCGTTCACGAACCCCGGCCCCGGCATCGTGCGCTGGCTCGAGACGCAGGCGCCGCAGCCGCCGGCTCGGCACTCGTACCGGTTCGCCAGGGACTGGGACTACCTCCGCGAGGCGCTGGGAGCAGAGACGAAGGAGGTCCGATGAGCGAGGGCCAGGTGGTGGTGGTCGGCGGGACGCAGGGGATGGGCAAGGAGCTCGCGCGGCACTACGCGGATGCCGGTCGCGAGGTGGTGGTGACCGGCCGCGACCCTACCCGCACCAGGGAGGTGGCGGCGGAGCTCGGCGGGAAGACCACGGCGATCGCCTTCGACCTGTCCGGACCGGCCAGCGTCGCACCCGCGCTCGAGGGCATCGGCACGGTCGATCGGCTCGTCCTGGCCGCCGTGAACCGCGACGCGAACACCCTGCGTGACTACGACATGGGGGCGGCGATCGAGCTCGTCACCCTCAAGCTCGTGGGATACGTGGAGGTGGTCCATGCCCTCATCGACCGGCTCCACGACGACTCGGCCATCCTCGTCTTCGGCGGCCTCGCGAAGGAACTTCCCTACCCCGGCGGCATGACGGTCACCACGGTCAACCACGGCGTGGACGGGCTCGTCCGCTCGCTGACCTACGAGCTCAAGCCGATCCGGGTGAACGCGATCCACCCCGGGATCGTCGAGGACTCTCCCTTCTGGTCGGGGAAGACCGAGGCGCTCGACGGCCACCGTGCCCGATCCATGACCGGGAGGCTGGTCCGGATGGGAGACGTCGTCGAGGCAGGGGTGCTCATGCTCGAGAACCCGTCGATCGCCGGAACCGAGCTCCGCATCGACGGCGGGTGGTCGCTTCCGCCATGACCGAGGTGGACCCTCGGTTGCGGGTCGCCCTGCTGGGGACGGGGAACATGGGCGGTGCGATGGTCGGCACCCTGCGGCGGGCGGGGTTCGACGTGGTGGCCTGGAACCGCACGCCCGAACGCGCCCGCGCGGTGGCCGAGGAGGTCGGCGCGCGGGTGGCGGAGACCGCCGCGGGCGCGGTGGAGGCCGCTGACGTGACGATCAGCAGCCTCGCGGATGACGCCGCGGTGCAGGACGCCTACACGAGCGAGATGGGCGCGGCCTCCGCGATGCGGCGCGGTCAGGTCGTGCTCGAGATGAGCACGATCGCGCCCGCCACGGTCCGTGCGATCCGGCCGGCGATCGAGGAGCGCGGGGCGTCGTTGCTCGACGCGCCGGTCTCCGGGAGCGTGCCGGCGGTCCGGAGCGGAGAGCTCACGATCATGGTGGGCGGTGACGCCGCCGCGTTGGACCGGGCGCGTCCGGTGCTGGAGGCGCTCGCCAACAGGATCTTCCACGTGGGGGCGCTCGGGGCCGGCGCGACGATGAAGCTGGCGGTCAACGCGCTCGTGCACGCGATCGACGTGGGGCTCTCGGAGGCGCTCGTCCTCGCCGAGAAGGCGGGCGTGGCACGTGGCGCGGCCTACGACGTGTTCGCGAACGGTGCGGCCGCGGCGCCGTTCGTCTCGTACAAGCGCCAAGCGTTCGAGCACCCCGAGGAGGCGGGGGTCGCCTTCACGCTCGATCTGATGGCGAAAGACCTTGACCTGATCCTCGAGCTGGCCGAAGAAGTGGGCGCCCCGATGGACCAGGCCGAACGGAACCGGGAGACGGTCCGGGCCGCATTGGCCTCCGGCCTTTCGGGCCGGGACATGAGCGCGCTCGCGGTCTTCCTCCGGGGCGCCGACTGAGGGACGCGGGGCGGGTCCCCCGAACCGGGACCCGCCCCGCCCCTCCGGGGTCAGACGGCCTCGAGCTGACCCCGCACGGCACCGCCCGGGAAGTCCGACGTGTGCACGTTGATGTAGTACTGATCCGGGTTCCGCTTGATGTCGCGCAGCAGCGGCTTGGGCTGGTTGCGCACGCATCCGCGCGCGAGCCCGATCCCGCTCCCGGCGACCTCCTGCGGAGGCTTGAGGGTAACCGCGATCGGTCCGGCGACCCCCTCGGCGCCGTCGTGGATGTGCGCCGCGGCGGTGGGCAGCGTGATGTCCACCACCGCGAGCGTGTAGCAGACCTTCTGCTTCCTGACGTTCACCTTGACCTCGGCCGCGCCGAACCCGTCCGGGTCGCCGGGGTCGGGCACCTCGGCCATGCCGCCCGTCAGCGCGGCTTGGAGCCTGGTCGCCGCCGCGCTCGCCGGCAGGGCCATCGCGACCATCGTCACGGCGACGAGCGCGCCGAGCACGACGCGGAGCGTCCTCCGTCCGTTCATCCTCCCCTCCTTCCATCGGTGTCCATCGATCCGTTGTCTACGTCCGCGACCCAGCGCCTCCCCAGGCGGAAGGCGAGCACACCCACCGCCAGCAGGAAGATGGCCGCGCCGAGCGGCGTCCACCGGACCCCCGTACGGGCCAACGGTTCCTCAGACGACGTCGCGTCGTCCTCCTCCGCCGCCGGTGCGGGTGCCGGGCGCACGATCACGAAGCCGAACATCCCCGACCCGGGCTCCCCGTGGATCTGGCAGTAGTACGGAACCCGTCCCGGCTCCTCGAAGACCACCGAGAACGTCTGGCCCCCCTCGAGGGTCCCCGAGTCGAACGCGCGATCGTCCGCGGTCACCGTGTGTGGGTTGTTGCCGGCGTTGGTCCACACGACCTCGGTCCCCGCCGTGACCACCAGCTCCATCGGGCGGAACGCGTCGTCGACCGCCGAGACGCCGACGGTGGCAGCCGCGAGGCGCACCGCTCGGCGGGCGCGCGTGCTCGCCCCCGCCGGCTCGGGCTCGGGCGTCGCGACCTCGGTCGCCGTCGCCTCGTGGACACCATCGGTCGCCGTCGCTTGGGGAACGCTGGGGGAGAGCGCGGGAGAGGGGGCGGGCGGGGGTCCGGAACCCGGAGCGATCGGCGCGTCACCGGGGGGCGTCGGCTCGGCTTCGGGCTCCGCGACCCCTGCGGGCTCTTCGACGGCTGTTGGCTCGTGCCCCGGCACGGCCTCCTGCGCCGTCGCGGGCGTGGCCAAGACCGCGGCCAGCCAGATCGCGACCAGCACCAGCCGTCCCCGCACCCGTCCCCTCGCTCGCGTTCGGTGCGGGTAGTACGGGCGGCTCCCGTCGGGGGTTTGCCGCGTGACCTCAGGTCACGAGGAGCCGCTCCGGCGCGCCGGGACCCGGCCCTACACTCCTGCGCATGCCGGGGGCCGGGACGTACGACGCGATCGTCGTGGGCGGCGGCCACAACGGCCTGACGGCCGCGGCCTATCTCGCCGGGGCCGGCCTGCGGACCGTGGTGCTCGAGCGCCGGGCGATCGTGGGCGGGGCTTGCGTGACCGAGGAGATCGCGCCGGGCTGCCGGGCGTCGACCACCTCCTACATCGCCTCGATGCTCCGCCCCGAGGTGATCCGGGACCTCGAGCTCGGGAAGCACGGGCTCCGGATGGTGGCCTGCGAGCCGGCGCTCCAGGCCGTCTTCGAGGATGGTCGGGTGGTCCCGTGGTGGACCGATCACGGGCGGACCGTGGATGAGTGGTCGCGGATCTCACCCGTGGACGCGCGGACGTTCGATCGGGTCGACCGGAGGCTGCGGCACCTCGCGTCGTACCTCCAGGGGTTCTTCCTCGAGGAGCCGCCGGACGTGCACGCGCGCGGCTGGGCCAAGTTCCGCGAGGCACGTCGTCTGCTGAAGCGGTTCCGGAGGATCGAGGGCGACGAGATCACGGACCTTGCGTCGTTCCTCACCGGATCGCTCGGCGAGTTCTTGGACCGGAACTTCGTCTCCGAGCACATCAAGCGGATGTACCTCGCGAACAACGTGTACGGGATGCACTCCCCGCCGTACCGACCCGGCACGTCGATCGGCCTCCTGTTCCATCTGCTCTCGGGGGGCGAGGAGGAGATCCAGGGCTTCTACGGCCATGTGATCGGCGGGATGGGCTCGATCACGCAGGCCATGGCGGCCGCCGCCCGCGAGCGTGGAGCCGAGATCCGGACCGAGGCCGGGGTCGCCCGGATCCTCGTCGAGGAGGGCCGGGCGGTCGGCGTCGTGCTCGCCGACGGGACCGAACTCCGGGCGCGGACCATCCTTTCGAACGCCGACCCCAAGCGCACGTTCCTGCGGCTGATGGACGACTCCGATGTGCCCGAGGACTTCCGCCGACAGGTCGAGGGCATCAAGATGGCCGGGCCCTGCGCCAAGGTGAACCTCGTGCTCGGCGAGGAGCCCCGTTTCTCCGGGATGCCCGAGGACGCAGACCCGAACCGTCGCTCGCTCGCCACGCTCGTCCCGACGCTCGAGGAGGCCGAACGGATCTACGACGTCGCGAAGTGGGGCGAGATCCCCGAGCGCCTGTGGCTCGACTGCGTCGTCGCCTCGAACGTCGACCCGACGCTCGCCCCGCCGGGCAGGCACGTGATGACGTGCTTCGTGCAGTACGTGCCGTACCAGCTCCGCGACGACACGTGGGACGACCAACGCGACCTGCTCGGGCGTCGCGTGCTCGAGACCATCGGCCGGTACGCGCCGGACGCCCCCGGCGCGGTCGAGGCGATGCAGGTCCTCACACCCCTCGACCTCGAGCGCACGTACGGCCTGACCGAGGGGAACATCTTCCACGGCGACCTGAACATCGAGCAGCTGTTCTTCATGCGCCCGGTGCCCGGATGGTCCGCCTACCGGACGCCCATCGAGGGCCTGTACCTGTGCGGCGCCGGCGTGCATCCGGGAGGCGGGGTCACCGGGGCGCCGGGGTACGCGGCGTCGCATCGGGTGCTGCGGGACCTGCGGCGCCGCCGTCGGCGCTGAACCACGCGTCGTACATCGCTCGCTCGGCAGCGATTGAGAGCGTGACGGATCGGGTACCTGATGTTCCGGAACACCCTCGCTGGCGGGGCTCGCGAGGAAGCTGGATGGTCCGACGGTCCCGCCCGGCCATCACCTGGGCCGCGGACCCGGTCGAGGGACCTGGGGGGTCGCGCGGTCTGCTCCCCAGGTCCGTCGCGGATGGAGAGCGAGAGGAGGAGGTCGCATGGACACCGACACGAGGCTCCGGTTCGAGGGCCGATGGGATCAGGTGAAGGGACGCGTGAAGGAGTCGTGGGGCGTTCTGACGGACGACGAGCTCGACCGGAGCCAAGGCAAGTGGGAGCGGCTCGTGGGCACGATCAAGGAACGGACGGGCGAGAGCGTCGACCAGGTCGAACGCAAGCTGGCCGAGCTGCTGGACTGAACGCCGTGCTCAGATCTCCGTCTGCGTGTGGTCGTAGTACTCGTACGCGCTCATCGCGCGCCCGCTGCTACTGCGCCAGTCGCGTTCGTCCTCCGGGAGCTTGCCGAGGACCCTGGCCATCGCGCGCACGTGCGCCTGGACGCTCCCGCAGCAGGACCCGATGTAGCTCAGGCCGGCCTCGTGAGCCCGCAGGGCGAAGTCCGCCATCTCCTGCCGCGAGAGCTGCATCGGGTCGAGCGCGTACGGGAATGCCTCCCATGACGTGAAGTCCGGCCGCTCGGCCGTGGTCCGGTACGCCACGGGCTGGGAGCCAACGTACGCGTCCGGGACCGCCTTCCGCATCTCGATCGCGATCGGGAGCTGCTGCTCCGGCCCGTTCAGGCAGTTCACGCCGACGACCTCCGCGCCCGCGTCGGCGAGCCGCCTCGCGCACTCGGCCGGGGTGTCGTCCTCGTAGGAGCGCGGCACGGGCCGCTCGAACGACATGGTCACCATCACAGGCAGCCCGGTCTCCTTCGCGCGCTCGACGAACAGGAGCGCCTCCCCCAGGTAGCTGAAGGTCTCCCCGATCCACAGGTCGGGCGGTCCGGCGTCGAGCTGGTCCTGGAGCTGCCGGTCGAACAGCGCTCGGACGTGACCGGCGCTCGCGGGTTCGGCGGGGTCGTACGCCCACGTGAGGGAGAGGTTCCCGGCCACCAGCGCGTCGCCCTCGGCCGCGACCTCGCGCGCGATCCGCACGGCCTCGCGGTTGATCTCGTCGACCTTCCCCTCGAGCCCCACCGTCGCGAGCTTGTCGTCGCTCGCGTAGAAGGTCATCGTCTGGAGCACCTCGGCGCCGGCGCGAAGGAACTCGCGGTGGAGCTGTGCGAGCGCGTCCGGGTGCTCGACCACGACCTCGGGGGTGAACGGACCGGCCTGCACGTAACCGCGCTTCTCGAGCTCGAGCAGGTACCCGCCGTCGCCGAGGACCGGTCCCTCGGCCAGACGTTCCAAGATCCCCTTCGGCATCGCCCCTCCCCGTGGCTGGTGCAGCGGAGTGTAGGGCGCTCGGCCCGACGGCCCTGGCACGCGGTTGACCAGAGGTCATGGGGCGACGTGCGAGCTCAGCCCTCGGCGAGCAGCCCGTACAGCTGCTTCCGGGCTTCGGCGAGGACCTCGGCGGCCCGCCTGCGCTGCGTCTCGGACCCGGCCCGAGCCACCTGCATCGCCGCGGCCGTCAGTCCGAAGGCCGCCTCGCGGAGCTGGCCGATCCCCTCTCCCATCGCCCCGAACTCCCAGGGCTCCGCGTCCTCGCCCCTGCGCCGCTCCTCGAGGCCGGAGCGTCCGGCGTCGGTGATCGTGTAGACGCGCTTGCCGTCCTGCTCGGACCCCGTCACGAGCCCCTCGTCCTCCAGCATCTGGAGCGTGGGGTAGACCGAGCCGGGGCTCGGCCGCCACGCGCCTCCGCTGCGCTCCTCGAGCTCGCGGATCAGGTCGTAGCCGTGCATGGGGCGGTCGGCGAGCAACGACAGCAGCGCCGTCCGAACGTCGCCACGTCGAGCGCGCCGACCACCGAACCACTGGGGACCGCCGAACCAGGCCCGCTCCCACCGGCCATGGGGCCCGCGGAGCGGGTCGTGGTGGCGGCGACCTCGATGCTCGTGCATGACGCCTCCTCGCATCTCCGGACCTCCTTCGTCCACACGTCGATGCTATCGCGATATATCGTAACACATCGACGACGCGTCGGATCAGCTCCGGAGGATCCCCTCAGCCGTGGATCAGGACCGACCGGATCGGAAGGAGACCGGCGGCCACCCGGCGCCAGGTCCCACCCTCGTCCTCGGACGCGAAGACCTCGCCGTCGGCAGCGCCGAACACGACGAGGTCGTCGGTCGCATCGAGGCAGCCGGTGTCGATGTTGCCGTCGAACCACTGGGGGAGGCCCTCCCGGCAGCGCTCGAGCCGGCCACCCGCCAACGGCCGCCGGTAGAGGGCGGCGTGCCCGCCACGTGGACCGTCGGAGGCCGTGACGAGCACGGTGTCCCCACACAGGGTGACCGCCCGGCAGTAGGTCGAGTGCAGCCCCTCTCCGTCGATCCGCCACGTGGTGCCGCCGTCCTCGCTCACGGCCAGGCCGAGCGCGCACGCGGCGAACACGCCCCGCGCCCCCGCCCACACCTGGTGGACGTCGCTGTCGATGTCGATCGTGGGCTCCCAGGTCTCGCCGCCATCGCGAGATCGCACGATGCCGCCGACGTGCACGTTCACGAAGACCGATCCGGCCGACCCGCCGATCGAGCGGACCGCGGGTGGGCCGCCCCACGGCGTGTACCAGCGGTCGCGCCCGTCCACCCGGTCGAAGCTCTCGACCGTCTCGACGTGCCCGGGGCGGCCGACGAGCCTCGCGAGGTATGCCTCGGAGGTTCCGACGAGCACGCCGGCAGCGGTCTCGGCGAGGCACGTGATCTGGAGGTTCCCGACCGACACGACGTGCGTCCACGACTCGCCATCGGCCGAGCGCCAGATCTCCCGCTCACCGAGGATGGCTAGGACCCCATCACCCACGCGGGCGAGCGTCGAGATCCTCGCCGACGAGTCCTCCCAGCCGATCCGCTCGCGCTCGATCGCCTCGCCGTCGGCGACCGCGTGCAGCCCTTCGTCGGTGCCGAGGAGGATCCGCTCGACGCTCGTCGCTATCCCTCCGCGGCGCGCTCGAGCACCGGGAAGATCCGCTCGAGCCCCCAGTCGAGCTCCTCGCGGGAGATCACGAGGGGAGGCGCCAGCCGGATCGTCGTCTCGTGCGTGTCCTTCGCGAGGATCCCGGCATCGAGCAGTCGCTCGGCCACGCGCCGGGCCGGCCGGGCCCCCGGCGTGAGCTGGATCCCGGCCCACAGGCCGCGCCCGCGGACCTCCTCGACGGCCGGCAGGTCCGCCTCGCCGAAGGTCTTCAGCAGGTACTCCCCCAGCTCACGAGAGCCCTCCTGGACCTCGCCGGTTCGCAGCATCGAGATCACCCGTCGGCCGATCGCGCACGCGATCGGGTTGCCCCCGAACGTGCTCCCGTGCTCGCCGGGCTTGTACACGCCGAGCACGGCCTCGTCGGCTACCACGGCAGACAGCGGCACGATCCCCCCGCCGAGCGCCTTGCCGAGGATCAGCACGTCGGGCCGGACGCCTTCGTGCTCGACCGCCAGCGTGAAGCCGGTCCGCCCGAGCCCCGTCTGGATCTCGTCGGCCACGAGCAGGACGTCGTGCGCGCTGCAGATCTCACGCACCCGCCGCAGGTACCCGTCGGGGGGCACCACGATCCCGGCCTCGCCCTGGATCGGCTCGACCAGGAAGGCCACGGTGTCCCCGTCGATCGCCGCCTCGAGCGCGTCGGCGTCCCCGTACGGGATCACCTCGAACCCCGGCGTGAGGGGGCCGAAGTTGCGCCTGGAGCCGGGGTCGGTCGAGAAGCTCACGATCGCGATGGTCCGGCCGTGGAAGTTCCGCTCGCACACGATCACCTTGGCGCGATCGGGCGCCACGCCCTTGACCTCGTACCCCCACTTGCGGACCGTCTTCAGCGCGGTCTCGACACCCTCGGCGCCGCTGTTCATCGGCAGGGCCATCTCCATCCCGCACAGGTCGGCCAGGTCGCGCAGGAACGGCCCGATCTGATCGTTGTGGAACGCGCGGCTGGTCAGCGTGAGCCGGTCCAACTGCTCCTTCGCCGCCTCGACGAGCACCGGGTGCCGGTGCCCGAAGTTCAGCGCGGAGTACGCGGCGAGCATGTCGAGGTAGCGTCGGCCCTCGACGTCGGTGACCCAGACGCCCTCGCCCTCGGCCACCACGACCGGCAGCGGCGCGTAGTTCGGTGCGCTGTAGCGGTCGACGAGCTCGATGTGCTCCCGTGTGGAGCGGGGTTCGCTGGCCATGCCGACACCCTCCTGGCGCTGCCCTCTCTCGGCGGGGACGCTGCCGCATCCCACCGGCGAGTGTACCGGTCGGCCCTCAGCCCGCGATCGTGGCGGCGAGCTCCCCGAAGTTGTCCACGTACCGCTGCGCGTCCTCGTCGGAGTGCGCGACCGAGACCGTCCAGCTCTCCCACTTGGCCCACGGGGACTTGAACACCCCGCGGTTCAGCTGCCACAGCCACGCGAGGTAGGACGCACGCTCGTCGATGTCGCGCGCGTCGCGATACTCACGGACCGGTTCGGCCTTCCAGTTCACCCCGCCCTTGGCACCGAGCGTCGTGATGCCTGCCGGGAGCCGGTACCGGTCGATCGCCGCCTGGACGCCTTCCCTGATGATCGTGTGGAGCTCGTCGAACCGCGCGTAGGCATCCCTGGTCAGCACCTCGGTGAGGGCGGCGCGCGAGGCCGCCAGGGTGAGCGGGTTGCCGTTGAACGTCCCCACCTGCTCGACCTTGCCCCGGACCACGAGGCCCATGATCTCCTCGACGCCGCCGATCGCCCCGCACGGGAGCCCGCCGCCGATCGCCTTGGCGAAGCAGGCGAGATCCGGCGCGACCCCGAAGGCCTCGATCGCCCCGCCCCAGGCGACGGTGACCCCGGTCTTGACCTCGTCGAACGCGAGGTAAGCCCCGTTCGCGTGACAGATGCCCTTGATCGCTTCGAGGTACCCGGGCTCGGGCAGCGTCACCCCGAGGTTCGTCATGCAGGGCTCGACGATCATCCCCGCGATCCGGTCTGGGAACTCGGCGAACACGCGCTTGACGGCCTCGGCGTCGTTGAACGGGACCACGCGCGTGAGCTCCACGTACGACCGCGGCAGCCCGGGGGTCTGGGCGACCGGGTTCGGCCGCTCGTGCGGCCCCCACTCGTCCGGCCCCGGATAGACCGAGACCATGAGCGCGTCGTGGTGCCCGTGGTAGATCCCCTCGACCTTGACGAGCAGGTCGCGTCCGGTCGCCGCCCGCATGAGCCGGGAGGCGTCGAGGGTCGCCTCGGTCCCCGAGTTCCCGAACCGCCAGTACGGCAGCCCGGTGCGCTCGGCCAGGTTCTCGGCCACGACGAGCGCGTCCTCGGTCGGTTGGGCGAAGTGCGAACCGAGTTCGATCCGGCGCTGGACCGCCTCGACGACCTTCGGGTGGGCGTGTCCCACGACCATCACGCCGTACCCGTTGTGGTAGTCGACGAACGCGTTCCCGTCGAGGTCCCAGACCCTCGAACCCTTGCCATGGCTGAGGTAGATGGGATGAGGCGGCGCGGTCTGCCACGAAGACGAGACCCCGCCGGGCAGGCGGCGCTCGGCCTCCTTCCGGTACGCGATGGACCGCGGCTGCTTCTCGCGGAGCGCGTCCTCCTCGCGTCGGATCAGCTCGTCGACGAGGCCGAAGTCGATCTCCACGTGCTCGTTGGCGGGCATGCGCTCCTCCTCCCTACCCGGCCACCGCCTCGGCGAAGGCCTCGAAGTTCGACACCGCGCGCCCGAGGTCCTCCTCTGTGTGCGCGATCGAGAACGTCCACGGGTCACCGGCCGGCATCCAGACATCGCCGTTCAGCTGGTACAGCCAGGCGAGGTGCGCCAGCCGGTCGTCGTGGACCGCGTGGTCGCGGAAGTCGCGGACGGGCTCGACCCGGAAGTGCACGGATCCGCGGCAGGTGACCGACGACACCTGTGCCGGGAGTCCGGTCCGGTCGATCGCTCGGCGGATCCCGCCCCCGAGGACCCCCTCGAGCTCCCCGAGCCACCGGTACGCCTCCGCCGTGAGGATCTCCGCCAGCACCGCCCGCGCCGCGGCCATCGACAGGGGGTTGCCGTTGAAGGTCCCCTCCTGCTCCATCGTCCCGTCCGAGACGACCCGCATGATCTCCTCGGTTCCCCCGATCGCGCCGATCGGCAGGCCGCCGCCGATCGCCTTGGCCAGCGCCACCACGTCGGGCGTCACCCCCGACCACTCGGTCGCGCCGCCGGACGCGATCGTGACCCCCGTCTTGACCTCGTCGAAGGCGAGGTACGCGCCGTGCCGATGGAGGAGATCCCTCAGCCCCTGGAGGTACCCGGGCTCGGGCACGATCACGCCGCAGTTCATGAGGATCGGCTCCAGGATCATCCCCGCCACGCGGTCGCCCTCGTCGGCCAGGACGCGTTCGACGGCGGCCAGGTCGTTGAACGGCACGATCCGCAGCGCTCGCCCGAAGACCTCGGGCACGCCCGCGGTGTTGTGGACGGCGATCGGCCGCTCGCGGCCGCCGGCCTCCTCGAAGTCCACCCAGTAGCTGAACGCGAGCCCATCCGAGCTGCCCTGGTACGAGCCCTCCACCTTCACGATCAGGTCGCGTCCGGTTGCGGCCCGCATGATCCGGCAGGCGTCCATCGTGGCCTCCGACCCGGAGTTCTTGAACCGCCACCGCGGGAGGCCGAACCGGTCGGCCAGGAGCTCGGCCACGACCACCGTGTCCTCGACCGGCATCGCGAAGTGCGTCCCGAGCCCCACGCGCTCGCGGACGGCCCCGACCACCTTCGGATGCGCGTTGCCGACGACCATCACCCCGTACCCACAGTGGAGGTCCACATATTCGTTCCCATCCAGATCCCACAGGCGCGATCCCTCGCCGCGGTCGGCGTAGATCGGGTAGGGGTCGAGCACGTGCCAGCTGCACGCGACGCCGCCGGCGAGCGACCGGCCCGCGCGCTCGGCGAACGCGATCGAGCCCGGGAGCTTCGTGGCGAGGGCCGCCTCCTGCTCGGAGATCAGCGCCTCGACCCTCGCGCGATCGATCAGCACGGCCTCGCGTTCGGCCATGGCCCCTCCCTCGGCTCCCGGCGTGCGGAGCATACGCCGGGTCCTGACCCCGGACGGTTGCGCTACCCGGCGACGGCGGCGGCGAACCCGCCGAAGTTCTCGACGTAGCGCCGGGCGTCCTCCACCGCGTGTTGCACCGACGTGGTCCAGGTCTCCTGTTTGGTCCACGGCGACTTGAACACGCCGCGGTTCTGCTGGAAGAGCCAGGCTAGGTAGGTGATGCGTTCGTCGATCTCCATCGCGTCCCGGTACTCCCGGACCGGCGTCGACCGGTAGATCACCGAGCCTTTGGCGCCGAGCCCGGTCACGTACGCGGGGAGCCTGTGCTCCTCGATCGCGGCCTCGCAGCCCTCGACCAAGGTCCGGTGCAGCTCGTTCAGGTGACCGTAGGCGTCCTTCGTGAGCACCTCGGTGAGGGCCGCGCGGGAGGCGGCCATCGTCATCGGGTTCCCGTTGAACGTCCCGGCCATGTCGTAGTCGCCCTCGATCACGGGGCGGAACAGCTCCTCGGTGGCGCCGATCGCGCCGCACGGGAGACCGCCCCCGATCGCCTTGGCTAGGCAGACGACGTCGGGCCTCACCCCGAAGGCTTCCACGGCACCCCCGTAGGCGATCGTGGCACCGGTCTTCACCTCGTCGAACGCGAGCAGGGCGCCGCGCCGGTGGAGGAGGTCCCGGAGGCCCTCGAGGTACCCGGGCTCGGGCATGATCACGCCGCAGTTCATCATCGCGGGCTCGATGATCATCCCCGCCACCCGTCCGTCGAGCTCGTCGAGGGCCCGCTTCACCTCGGCCAGGTCGTTGAACGGCACCACCCGCACCAGGTCGGCGAACGTGTCCGGGATCCCCAGCGCCTGCGGGACGGTCACCGGGTGCTCGCGGGGACCGATCAGCTCGGGATCGGGAACGACGGAGAACATCAAGGCGTCGTGATGGCCGTGGTACGTGCCCTCGATCTTGAGCAGCACGTCGCGACCGGTGGTCGCCCGCATCAGGCGCGCGGCCTCGAGCGTCGCCTCGGTCCCCGAGTTGCAGAACCGCCACAGCGGCAAGCCGAACCGATCGGCCAGGTCCTCCCCCACTGCATCGAGGTCCTTCGTCGGCTGCGCGAAGTGCGTTCCTAGCCGAGCCTGCCGCTCGATCGCCTCCACGATCTTCGGGTGGGCGTGCCCCACCACCATCGCGCCGTACCCGAGATGGAAGTCGACGTACTCGTTGCCGTCGATGTCCCAGATCCGGGACCCCTCGCCCCGCTCCACGTAGATCGCGTGCGGCGGCGAGTCCTGCCAGCTCGAGGCGACCCCGCCCGCCACCGAACGCTTGGCCACCTCTTTGTAGTCGATCGAGGCCTGGTGCTTGGGCTCGAGCTTGCCCTCCTCCTCTTCGATCAGGTGGTCGATCCTCTCCAGGTCGAGCTCGATCGTCTCGCGTACGGTCATCTCGCTCGCGCCCCCTCGGCTGGGCTCTCGCAGTTTGAACGGCGGTTCAAGTCTCCCGCCGAGGAGGGCCTTCGTCAAGCGGAGGGGCCGGACCCCCGGGTCCGGCCCTCCGCTGGTCCCGCGGGGACCGCTATGGCAGGTGGATCACCGGGCAGACGAAGCTGGCGACCACGCCGAGGTCGGTGGCGCCGCTCGCGCCGCCGTCGGCGAGCGCCGAGGCGATCTCGGCGTCGCTGTCGAGCGCGCCGCTGCCGTTCAGATCGTGCGCGGCCAGGGTGGTCGCGTAGTCGGTGTTGAACGAGATCGCGTGGACCTGCCACCGACCGCCGTTGTAGTCCCGATCGCCGGGGGCGGCCTCGGCCACGTTCATCTGGGCGCCGCCGAGGTCGTAGATCACGTCGAACGTGTGCGCGGGCGCCCCGGTCCCGGACAGGTCGGTCGGCGTCCCCACCGTCCGGTACACCTCGCCGTCCACGTAGAACGCGGGACCGGTCACCCCTCCGGCTCCGGCCGCCAGTGCCGGGCCGGCCGCGAGGGCGGTGACGACCGCGGCGAGCGCGAGCGCGAACAGGGTTCGTCGCATGGGTTCCTCCTTCGTTCGGATGTCGTATCGGCCCGGAGGCCCTCGGATCCGGCCGGATCGCTCGTCTCCGATGCTAGGCGGGCTGCGGTTACGTCTCCCTTCCAGGCCGCTTTCCGAGCCTTGCGGCCTCCTCACGTGGAGCCGAAACCTCGGGCCGGGAAGGGGCGCTGCTAGAATCGCCTCGCCGACCGTGGTGGCCGTAGCTCAAGTGGTCAGAGCGCCAGGTTGTGGTCCTGGAGGCTGGGGGTTCGAGTCCCCTCGGTCACCCCACGCTCGCGGACCCGCTTGCTAGACTGCGGCGGGCCTCTAGCTCAATCTGGCAGAGCAACGGACTCTTAATCCGCAGGTTCGGGGTTCGAGTCCCCGGGGGCCCACAACCGAAGCCGCGGGTCAGAGGGGCATTTCAGTTGTGCTAACACTGGAACCGCGGTCATCCCCGCCCTCTGCCCCGTCTCGGTTGGGATCTCCTCGGAACTTACGAACTCCGAATCCGCATGTACCGATTTCGAGCTTGAGTGGGTACAGCGGCGAAACCGCAGGCAGACAGACATGTCCGCGTCTCCTCCACCGCAGACCGTCGCGGGTCCGTCCCGCCTCGGACACGCACCTGCCATCCCCAGGGGCTATGGATTCTGCTTCCGGAAAGGACAAGAGACCAAGTGAGGACGGCCTTGGACCGCCGAGGGCGGCCTGTCTCCGGATCATCGGGACAGCGATCGGCGCTGCGACCGCGTCTGCCACCAGTCCCCAGCCAGTCCGAAGCGACCAGCTCGCCTCGCGAGGTACCGGTGGACCGAGGTACCCGGCACCCAGCGCAAGGACCGTGAGGGTGAGGAATGCGAGGGAAGCGGGCTGGGACAACGCGGCTCACCTCCTGACCCCAGGCTCGTTCGCGATCGAGTCCGCGACATCACCGAGCGATCGGCTGTTCCGCTGGATGAGCACCTGATCCGTTCCGTAGATGAACCGCTGG
>CAZXFA010000025.1:0-2669 GCA_964640085.1 uncultured Actinomycetes bacterium
AGACGATCCGCTCGCCCTTCTTGCCGGAGATGCGGGCCCAGTCGTCGGGGTTGGTGGTGTTCGGCAGGTCCTCGTTCTCCTTGAACTCGTCGCGGATCGCGTTCAGGAGGTCGTGGGCCCGGATCCCCTTCTCGCCCGTGGACAGGAAGCGCTTGATGGCCTCCTTCTTCGACCGCCGGACGATGTTCTCGATCATCGCCCCCGAGTTGAAGTCCTTGAAGTACAAGAGCTCCTTGTCCCCGCTGGCGTAGGTGACCTCCAGGAACCGGTTCTCGTTGCTGGCCGCGTACATCCGGTCCACGGTCACGTGCACGAGTCGGGCGACCGCCGTGCGAACGTTGCCGTCGGAGCGGCGGAGCTCGTCCGCGTGGATCGGTACCCTGTCGTTCAGGTACTTCGCCATGATGTCGGCCGCCTGGGTGGCGTCCGGTCGCTCGATCTTGATCTTCACGTCCAGCCGACCGGGACGCAGGATCGCGGGGTCGATCAGATCCTCCCGGTTGGACGCGCCGATCACGATCACGTTCTTCAGCGTCTCCACCCCGTCGAGCTCCGAGAGGAGCTGCGGCACGATCGTCGATTCGACGTCGCTGGAGATCCCCGTGCCGCGCGTACGGAAGATCGAGTCCATCTCGTCGAAGAACACGATCACCGGGAGACCCTCCTCGCTGCGTTCCTTCGCGCGTTGGAAGATCTGCCGGATCTGGCGTTCGGTCTCGCCCACGTACTTGTTCAGCAGCTCCGGGCCCTTGATGTTCAGGAAGTACGTGTGCGCGTCCTGCCGTCCGGTGCGCTCACGCACCTTGTCGGCCAGGGACTTGGCCACCGCCTTGGCGATCAGCGTCTTCCCGCAGCCCGGCGGGCCGTAGAGGAGGACGCCCTTCGGCGGGTCGAGCTGGTGCTCGTGGAACAGCTCCGCGTACAGGAACGGCAGCTCGACCGCGTCGCGGATCGCCTCGATCTGCTCCTCGAGACCCCCGATGTCCTCGTAGCTCACCTCGGGGATCTCCTCCAGGACCAGTTCCTCGACCTCCTCCTTGGGGAGCTTCTCGAGCGCGACGCCGGACCTCCGGTCGATCAGGAGCGGGTCCCCCGCGCGGATCGGCTCGCCCCGGAGGCTCGCGGCCATCGTGGCCACGAGCTCTTCGTCCCCGTGCCCCACGACCACCACGCGGTCGTCCCCCAGGCGATCCTTGACCTTCATGACCTCGCCGCTGCGGTCGGGAACGAGCACCTCGACCACGTTCAGCGCCTCGTTCAGGATCACCTCGGAACCGCGGTGGAGGGTGTCCCGGTCGATCTCGGGCGAGAGGTTCACCCGCATCTTCCGGCTGGCAGTGAACACGTCGACCGACCCGTCCTCGTTCTCACCCAGATAGACGCCGAAGGAGGCCGGGGGTTGACTGAGCTTCTCCACCTCCTCGCGGAGGCCCTGGATCCGATCCTTCTCGGCCTCGAGGGTCGCGGCGAGCTTCTCGTTCTGCGCGAGCGCCCGCGCGAGGTCGGCCTTCGTCTCGATGAGCTTCTCTTCGAGGATCTTGACCTGTCGCGGGGCGTTCGTGATCCGACGCCGGAGCAGCGCGATCTCGTCCTCCAGGAATCGCACTTGCGTCTGGAGTTCGTGGATCTGCTTCTCGGCCTGTTCTTGCTGCTCGCGTGGATCCGGCACGGGCATCTCCGTCACCTCCCGCGTGTGCGGAAGTCTACACCTGCCTCCGCGTCGAACCGGTCAGCCATGCATACGATGCGGAGAGGCTTGTCGGTTCGCCTCAGCCGGCTCGCCGAGCGATCGTGACGAATCCCGTGTGTCCAACCATCCGATGGTCTGGGCGGACGCTGCGTTCGGTCACGTGCCAGGAGCGGTGCAGCACCTCGAACGTCTCCACGTGCTCGAAGCCCCGATCCTGGAGGGCGAGGACCAGCTCCCGGACCTGGATCGTGGTGGGGAGGTACCCGCACACGATGCCCCCGGGCGCGAGCACGGCGGCGATGGCTTCCAGCGTCTCCCAGGGCTCGGGGAGATCGAGCACCGCGCGATCGAACCGATCCCCGGTGCCCGCCACCTCTCGGACATCCCCCTCTCGTAGCTCGAGCCAGGCGGGGAGCTTGCCCAGGAAGGACTCGATGTTGGCGGCTGCCCGCTCGCGGAACTCGTGCCGCAGCTCGTACGACACCACCCGTCCCTCGGGCCCGGCGGCACGGCACAGGGCGATGGTGAGGGATCCCGACCCCGTGCCCGCCTCGACGACCCGCGCACCGGGGAACACGTCGGCCTGGACGAGGATCGCGGCCAAGTCCTTCGGATAGAGGACCTGGGCACCCCGGGGCATCTTCAGGATGAAGTCGGCCATCCGAGGCCGGAAAGCGCGGAAGGACATGCCGGTCGCGGAATGGACGAGCGCTCCTTCGGCCGAGCCGATCACCAGGTCGTGGGGGAGGCCTCCCCCGTGCGAATGCCAGGTCTCGCCGGCCTGCAGCCGGAGCAGGTAGCGGCGCCCGCGACGATCGACCAGCAGGACCCGCTCGCCCGCCTCGAAGGGGCCGCTCACGTGGGGGCCTCGCCGTAAATCTCGACCGGGAGCACCTCCTCGGATAGCTCCCGGGCGACCCGACGCGCCCTCCGCTCCCCCCGCTCGGCCCCACCCCGCGGCTCTCCGAGCCGCTCCCCC
>CAZXFA010000025.1:2769-35094 GCA_964640085.1 uncultured Actinomycetes bacterium
CCGCTCCCCCCGCTCGGCCCCACCCCGCGGCTCTCCGAGCCGCTCCCCCAGGATCTGGGCCCGCGCCCGACAGAACGCGCAGAACCGGGCGGTGGTCGGCTGCCCGCAACGCTCGCATGGGTGGAGCTCCGCAGGGTCCTGCGCGGAGAAGAGCGGCGCTCCGCGTTCGAGGTAGTTCAGGAAGAACTGGGCCTTCGTGCCCGGCGACGCCGCCTCCAGCCGGTTGATCGCGTCCTTGTACCGGAGCTGGGTGTTCCCGGCGACCAATGGACACTCCTCCACGACGTAGTCGATCCCGCGCAGGAACGCATAGGCGGCCGTCTCGAGCTCGGAGAGGCGGTAGAGCGGCTTGACCTTCCGCGCCAGGCCATCCTCGGCCGGCAGGACGGGGGACTGGCGGGCGATGTAGTCGGTCTGCCAGCGGAGCGTGTTGCCCAGCAGCGTCGCGGCCTCGTCGTCCAGGTTGTGGCCGGTCGCGATCACGTCGTACCCGTGGTCGCGGGCCGCCCTGTTGAACACGTACCGCTTCGACAGGCCGCAGACCGCGCAGGTGGACCTCGAGCCCTTCTTCCCCGCGGTCGGCACGTCGAACCCGTACTCCTGGGCGAGGTCCACCTCGAGCAGCCCAGCTCCTCGCTCCTGCGCGAAGGCCTGCACCACATCGCGCGAGCGCGAGGAGTACGCTCCGATGCCGAGCCCTAGGTACAGACCATCCGCCCGATATCCGAGTTCGAGCAGTACGTCCCACAGGGCGAGCGAGTCCTTCCCCCCGGAGACCGCCACCAGGATCCGATCCTCCGCCTCGAACATGTCGTAGGCGGCGATCGCCCGCTTGATCTGCTCCCGTACGTGGCGCAGGTGGCAATCCCGGCAGAACGCGGCGTTGTGCCGGCGGAGCTCAACCACCGCGGGCGCCCGGCAACGGCGGCACCTCATGCCCGCCCCGCCGCTGATCACCGGACGCACCTCGATTTCGTCGCCCTCGGCTAGGCGCTCCTCGCGCGTCACGAGTTCGCGTCCGCGGATCACGAGCACGGTGTCGGGATCGATCTCGAGCTCCCGGAGGATCTCGTGGATCTTCCGTCCCCCGGTGACCTCGACCTCCCGCTCGGGGTTGCGCAGCCGGACCTTCATCGGGTCAGGCTAAAGCGTACGCCCCCCCGGGAGCGACCGGGGTCAGCCCACGGGCACGGGGTTCACGCCGAGCGTCAGGGTCAGCGTGACCCGGCCCCCGGAACCTCGGACCACCACCACGTCGACCTGGTCGCCCGGGTCTTTCGAGCGGATCGCCTCACCGAGGTCCTGGGCACTCCCGATGGGCGTGCCGTCGAACGTGGCCACCACGTCTCCCACCCGGAACCCGGCTCGATCGGCGGGGCCGTCTGGGACGACGTTCACGATCACCGCACCCTCGTCGAGCGGCGGCTCGAGCGAGAATCGCACCTGCGGATCGGTCGCGTCGGCGGATCCCACGCCCATGAACGCGACGGGCTCGTCGGGGTTGTCGGCAGCCTGGAAGACCGTGGGCTTGACCGTGTCGATCTGGATCGCGAACCCGATGTTCTCCGCCACGGTCGTCCCCGCCGAGTTGATCCCCACCACCTGTCCGGCAAGGTCGACGAGCGGCCCTCCGGAGTTCCCGGGGTTGATCGCGGCGTCCGTCTGGATCACGTCCGTGTAGACGCGCTGACCGCCCTCGCACACCTCGCAGTTCGGGTCCGAGACGGTGAGCGGCCCCCGGGTGAGGGAGGAGACGATCCCGCTCGTCACCGATGGTCCGCCCTCCAGCCCGAGGGCGTAGCCGATCGCCACGACCCGCTGCCCGAGCTCCAGGTCCGACGAGCTGCCGAGTGCCACGGTCGGCAGGCCCTCCGCTTCGACGTCGAGCACCGCGACGTCCGCCTGGATGTCGCCCCCGATCACGCGGGCCGGGAACTCGCGTGGCTCCTCCTCGGAGGTCAGCACCGTGACGCTCGTGGCACGTTCGACGACGTGGTAGTTCGTCACGATCACCCCGTCCGAGCGGACGATGAAGCCTGTCCCCTCGCCCTGGCCACCTGAGCCCTCGCTCACGACGTTCACCACCGCGGGGAGCACCCGGTCGACCACCTCGACCACGGCGTCGCTCCCCGTCGCGAAGGAGGGGGAGGCGGTTGGGGACGGGAACTCCGCCCGGGGCTCGGCCCTCTCCGTGGGGGTGGAAGGGCTCGAGCACGCGGCGAGCGCGAGGGCGCCCGCGAGGATCAGCACGATCGGTGTCCGCCTCATCTCTTACCCAGTCTCCCCGCTCATCCCGCTTCCGACACTTCCTGGGAGGTTGGATCCAAGGGCTGAGAGGATGCTGAGCTTGGAAGGTCGCGTCAGCCGGCGGACGCGGGGATCGAGGTGGGGCGGGGCAGCAGACCGGCGCGCTCGATCACGCCCATGATGCCCTCCTCGTTCCGGATCGACATCAGGTGCACGCCGTGGACACCGTGGATCCCCCGGACCTGCTCCACGATCTCGAGGGCGATCTGGATGCCGGTCTCGGCCTGGCGGCCGTCGGGGGCGGCCTCCAGTCGCTCGACCACCGTGGCGGGGACGTCGACCCCGGGGACCTGGTCCCGGAGATACCGGGCGGCGCGGGCCGATCTCGGGATGAACACGCCGATCAGGATCCACACCCGGTCCAGCAGGCCCAGTTCCCCACACCGAGCCATGAACAGCCGCAGCTTGTCTACGTTGAAGCAGATCTGCGTCTGGATGAACTCGGCCCCGGCCTCGATCTTCTTGCCCAGCCGCATCGGCCGGAAATCGAGCGGTGGTGCGAACGGGTTCTCCACCGCACCGATCAGGAACCCGGGCGCCGTGGCGAGTGCACGTCCGGACACGTACCGTCGCTGATCCCGCATGATCCGAGCGATCCGCAGGAGGTGGATCGAGTCCAGGTCGAAGATCGGCTTGGCTTCCGGGTGGTCGCCGGCCGAGACGTCGTCCCCGGTCATGAGAACGACGTTCCGCACCCCGAGCGCGGCCCCCCCCAGCAGGTCTGCCTGCAGGCCCAGCCGGTTCCGGTCCCGACATGTCAGCTGCATGATCGGCTCCACCCCCCGATCGAGCAGGAGGTGGGCGGCTGCAAGAGGGCCGAGGTGGGCGTGCGCCGCGCTGTTGTCGGTGCAGTTCACCGCATCGACCTTGCCCCGCAGCAGATCCGCCAGCTCGTGGACGGCAGCGGGATCGGCCGAGTCCACCGCCTGGAGCTCGGCCGTGACCACGAACTCTCCCGCCTGGAGCAGCGCGTGGAGTCCGCTTCGAGCCGATGCCGCGCTCATCGCCCGGACCCCCATCCGGCCGGCACGACTCGATCGCGCCCGGTGATCAGGTTCTCCCAGGACGAGGTCTCCTGGAGCCGCCAATCGACCGGGCGCTGCACGTGCTCCAGGTGGTCCCGCCACAGCGGCAGTCGCCGGGAGCCCTCCCATGCCTGGACCCAGACGCATCGCATCTCGGGCATCACCTCGCAGTGCCCATCCTGGAGCACACCGCCGCACGGACCGTTCCGCAGGTTCTTGGGGCAGCGCATCGGACACGACAGACCGGTCGAGTGCAGGATGCACTGTCCACACATCCGGCAATCCCAGATCGGCTCCTTCACGGCCCGCTCAAGCACCAGGAGGGCCTTCCGGAACGCCCGCGGCGGAGGCGTGGTGGGCGCGGGCCGGCGGTCGAGCGTGCGGGCCATCGTCGTTCCGGCTGGGGCGCCGAGACTCATCCGGCCTTCAACGGCGCCGCCGGCACCTCCTTCCGGGGGTCGATGAACGGGATCCGGGCCGTCGTGACGGTGAGCTGTCCGTGCTCGGACTCCACGTCCAGACGGCTGCCGGGCTCCGCGAGCGCGATCGGCACCCACGCGTATCCGATGTTCCGTTCCAGGCGCGGAGACCAGACGGCATCGGTCACCTTCCCGATCGGCTCACCGTTCCGCACGACCGGCCAGAACCAGGTGAGTTCGGCGGGGAGCTCCTCCCCCTCCCACTCGATCCCCACCAGCTTGCGGTCGACGCCCCGCTCCTTGAGCTCCTCCAGCGCCGCCTTCCCGATGAAGTCCTGCGGCTTGTCCTCGACGAGCCGCTCCAGGCCCATGATGTGGAGCGGCGTGTCCCGATGGGTCATGTCCGAGTTGTAGTTCATGATGCCGGCCTCGATCCGACGGGCCTCGATCGGGGCCGTCGCGCGGATCCCAAGCCCTTCCCCCGCCTCGAAGACGGCATCCCAGAGGTCGTCGCCGCGGCCGGGGTCGAGGAGGTTGATCTCGAACCCCTGGACGGCGGTCCATCCCGTTCGACTGATCAGGACGGGGATGCCGCGGATCTCGAACCGATCGCACCAGTAGTACTTCAGGTCGTAGATCGCCGGACCCACCAGCCGCTCGAGGACCGTCCCGGCCTTCGCACCCTGGACCTGCATGGGGTAGGCGTCGGGGTAGTCGATCTCCACGTCGAGGTTCGAGCCCGTCGCCACGCCCAGTGCGTACAGGCCCGCATCCGAGTCGGCCAGCTGCATCCACCAGCGGTCCCTCCCCACGTGGAGCAAGACCGGGTCGTTGACGATGCCGCCGTCGGGAGCGGTCACGATCATGTACTTGCCCTGCCTCACCTGACACGTCGTCAGGTCCCGGCAGGTGAGCATGTCGACGAACCGGTCCGCGTCCTTGCCACGGATCTCGACGGTCCGCTCGACCGCGACGTCCCACACGACCACGTCGTTGAGCAGAGCCCAGTACTCGGTGATCGGGTCGTCGTAGTAGGCGGGCAGGAGCATGTGGTTGTACACGTCGTATGCCGAACAGCCCGCCCGGCGTGTGGCCTCGAAGAACGGCGACCGCCGGTACCAGGGGCCGAAGTAGATGGTCGCGCTCTGTTCCAGCATCGCCGGACGCTCGTTCACCATCGGTCGCTCCCTTCGCTCAGGAGGGTGCCTCCCGAACTGAATCATCGTTCAATCAGGAGGCTCAGTGCAACCGAGTGCCACATCCCATGCCCGCCCGCCGGGTTGAACGACCCATCAGCTCTAGGACACTGGGATCTTCTTGTCCGGGTCCACGAACGGCATGGGAACCACGGTGGCGGTTCGGGGCCCCCATTCGGTCTGGACGGCCGCGCTCACGCCGGGCTCCGAGCGTTCGACCGGCAGCCAGGCGTAGCCGATGTTCTGCGCCAGGCGGGGCGAGTGGATCGCGGACGTTATCTTCCCGATCCTCTCGCCGCCCTCGACGATCGGCCACCTCACGTTGTTCAGCTCCGGGAACGGCGCGCCGTCGAGCCGGACCCCGTTGATCATCCGTCGGACGCCCTCCTCTCGGATCCGGCGGAGCGCCGGGAGCGAGATCGAAGCCTCGTCGGGCAGGTCCCAGTCGATCAGGCGTTCGAGCCCCATCTCGAGCGGGGTGTTCTCGTAGGTCATATCGGCGCCCCAGTTGAAGATCCCGCCCTCGATACGTCGGATATCGCTCGGGCCGGTGGGCTGGATCCCGAGGTCGGCTCCGGCCTCCATGATGGCTTCGTAGACCTCGGTCCCCTTCGCCGTGTCGGTCAGGTACACCTCGTAACCGACCTCGGAGGTCCAGCCGGTTCGGGTGACGACCACGGGCGCGCCGGCGATCTTCCCCTCCGTCCAGTGGTAGTAGTTGAGTTCCAGGATCTCGGGCCCCAAGAGCCGAGTCATGAGCTCCTTGGACCGGGGCCCCTGGACCTGGAGCGGCGCGACGTCGGCCTCCCGGATCGTCACGTCCAGATCCGGATAGGCGTTCTTCAGCCCCCGCGCGAACAGCAGCGCGTCCGACGACGCGAGGGCGAACCAGAACGTGCTCTCGCCCATCCTCGTGAGGACGGGGTCGTTCACGATGCCGCCATCGGAGTCGCAGATCATCACGTACTTGCCTTGTCCGACGGCGCACTTCGACAGGTCGCGCGGGGTGAGCAGCTGAGCGAACCGGAAGCCGTCCGGGCCCGAGATCTCCAGGCAGCGTTCGACCGCCACGTCCCACAGGGTCACGGCGGAGAGCAGCGCCTCGAACTCCTGCTCGAACGTGCCGAACCGGATCGGGAAGTACATGTGGTTGTAGACGGTGAACCCCTTCGGCCCGTACCGCTGGGTCGCCTCGTAGAAGGGGGTGCGTCGGTTCCGCGCCCCACGCTGCACCAGGCTCATGTCGAACACCATCGGGACCTCCTCGCGCCGATCCGGGCTCCGGATGCCTCGCGTCGGCCCGGTGGGTGGACGGCCATCGTCGCCGTGGGGGACGCGGCCTGGCAAGGACGAGCCCTGACCCCAGGTCAGAGGTCGTCCGCGGCGAAGACCCGCTCCCCGCCGACGAGCGTCAGCAGGACGCGAGCCGCGTGGATCTCGTCCGTCGGATGCTCGAACAGGTTGCGGTCCAACACGATTAGGTCAGCCTCCTTGCCCACCTCGATCGAACCGGTGATCTGATCGAGGTGGTTCACGTACGCCGAACCCATCGTGAACGCGGCGATGGCCGTGGGCAGGTCCAGGCGCTGCTCGGGGAGGAACGGGCCGGTGACCGAGCGCTGGTCCGGTACGTACAGAGCGTCTGGGAACGCGTCTCTGTTCACAGCGACGTGGATCTCCTCCAGGGGGTTCGCGCTGGAGACCGACCAGTCGCTGCCCATCGCCAGGGTCACCCCCGCGCGCACCAGACTGCCGAACGGGTACTGCCACGCGGAGCGCTCGGGGCCGAGGAACGGGATCGTGAGCTCGAGCATCTGAGGCTCGTTCACCGCCCAGAGCGGCTGGGCGTTGGCCACCGCGCCGAGCGCACGGAACCTCGGGATGTCCTCCGGGTGCACGATCTGGATGTGTGCGAGGTGGTGCCGGAGGTCACGCGGGCCGTTGGCCATGCGCGCGGCCTCGATCGCGTCCAGCGCCTCCCGAACGGCTCGATCGGCGAGGGCGTGGAAGTGCACCTGGAACCCCTCCGCGTCCAACCGGGTCACGTACCCCTTCAGGGCCTCGGGATCGACGAACGACTTGCCGGCGTTCTCCGTGGGCCGGCCCCGCTCGTCGAGGTAGGGCGTCAGGGTGGCGGCGGTGAAGTTCTCGACGATCCCGTCCTGCATGATCTTCACGTTCGTGGCGACGAACCGCCCCACGGGAGCGCGCTCCCTCTGTGTCAGGAGGTCGTCGACCTGCTCCTCCCCCCGATGCCGGTCCCACCACAGGGATCCGACCACCCGTGCCGTGAGGTCACCCTTCGCCGCGAGGGCTCGATAGGCCTCCAGCGTCGGGTACGACCCGCCGACGATCGCGTCGTTCCACGCCGTGATGCCCAGCGAATGCAGGTACCGCAGGGCGACCCGCAGGCCAGCGATCCAGTCCTCGAGGGTGTCCTCCGGCAAGAGCTCCTCGACCAGCGACATCGCGCCCTCGTGCAGGGCCCCGGCCGGACGACCCTCCCCGTTCCGCACGATCATCCCGTCGGGTGGGTCGAGCGTCTCCTCGGTCAGGCCAGCGACCTCGAGCGCGCGTGAGTTCACCCAGGCCGTGTGGCCGTCCCTGCTGGTCAGGAAGGCGGGACGGTCCGGGACGAGCCGATCCAGCAGATCCGTGGACGGGTTCCCTCGGGGGAAGATGCTCATCGACCAGCCACCGCCGGTGATCCACTCCGCGTCCGGATGATCGTCCGCGTACGTCGCGATGATGCGTTCGTAGTCTGGGATCGCGAACGCCTCGGTGAGGTTGCACCGCAACATCTCCAGGCCGCCACTCGGCGGATGGACGTGAGCGTCCTGGAACCCCGGCACCAGCATGCGACCCCGGAGGTCGATCACGTCGGTGCTGGGACCGACGAGGTCGCGGACCTGGTCATCGGTGCCCACCGCGAGGATCCGTCCCTCTCGGACGGCGACGGCCTCAGCCCACCGACGGGTCGCATCCACCGTGTAGATGGCGCCGTTCACGAACGCGAGATCCGCCGTGCCAGCGGTCATGTCCCACCTCCGGGCTCGCGGGCGGCCACAGCATAGTCCGGGGCCCCATCGGGGCACCGGCAGCGCGTGGACGTGCCGGCTCCCATCCTCGCCTGCGGGTTCGCCGTGCGGGGACCTCGGCGTCCGTCTCCCGTCGGGTGGATACGGTCGGCACGAGCTCGAAGGGGTCGGCGCGTAGCGCGTCTACGAGGACGTCCGAGAAGCTCCCGTTCGACCCTGATCCGACGCAACCGCGGGGGCAGACGGCTGTAGGGTCGCGTCCACCCCACGCCGCAGACGCGATGGTTGCAGGAGGCGTCCCCGCGGAACGGAGGAGGGCGGCGCGCAGGTACGTGATCGTCGGGAGGTATACCCGCGACGGGGCGAAGGGCGTACTGGCTGAAGGGAAGGCGGGCGTCTCGCGGCGGCGCGGAGAACGATCGGATCGATGGGAGGGACGCTCGAGTCGTTCCACATCGCGCTCGGGAGTGACGACCGGTGCGTCATCGTGAGCCTTCTCGACCACGCCGCCGCTGCGGCCGTGAGCCTCACCGGGACCGGGTCGGGAACGCTGCGCTCGAGTGCTCTCGCGCTCGTCACCCCCGAGGAGAACCTGGATCCGCGGACGACGTTCCTCATCCGTTGACGGAGCCGGGATCGGTCGGATCGACCGGCCAGAGGACGCCCGGACGGACTAGGCTTGCACCGATGGCCGGTCTGCACGTGGGGGTCATGGGCACGGGCGGCGTGGGCATCGCCAGCGCGGGCTCGCTGCTGTTCCAGGGGCTTGCCGGCCGACTCACGCTGTACGCGCGCTCCCGCGACAAGGCGATAGGCGATGCGCTCGACTACCTCCACGCGATGCCACTGCTCCCGAGCGCGGTGGTCCGCGGCCGTTCCTTCGACGAGGTTGAGCCCGAGGACGTGCTGATCGTCACCGTCGGCGCGCGCACCGAGGTGGGGCAGTCACGGCTCGACGTGCTGCGCCAGAACCTGGAGGTGATGGTGACGACCGCCGACGCCATCGAGCGCGGCGGGCTGCCGCGGGTCGCGATCGTGGTGAGCAACCCGGTCGACGTGCTCACCGAGTACCTCACGAGGCGGTGGGCGGGACAGCCGACCTCGGTGATGGGTTCCGGGACATCGCTCGACACCCTGCGATTCACCGAACTGCTCGCCACCGAGTGCGGCGTGCATCCCCGCAGCGTGCACGCCTGGGTGGTGGGCGAGCACGGCGACTCGTCGGTGTTCCTCTTCAGCGGCGCTCGCATCGGGGCGATGTCGCTGGCCGACTTCGCATCGCAGCGCGAGATGGACCTCACCCCGGCTTGGTACGCGCACATCCAGACCGACGTGCGCAGCGCGGCCTACAAGGTGATCGAGCGGACCGGCGCGACACGGCACGCCATCGGCCTCACGGTGAGTGGGCTGGTGCGGTGCATCGGACGGGAGGCCGGAACCCTGATCCCGGTCTCCGTGCGCGTCGGTCCTGACGTGTGCGCGAGCCTTCCCTGTGTGCTCGGCCCCGACGGCGCCGGCGAGCCACTCATGCCGACGATGGACGAGGCGGAACTCGCGGCATGGGACCTCTCGCTCGGCGTGCTGCGCGCCGCCAATGAGTTCTTGCCCATCTGATCACCGGCCGGAGGCTCCCGCCAGCCCTCCATAGGCCGCTTCGTCGCCACGCTCGGAGCTGGCTAGGTGCGGTGTCGGAGGGGGGATTTGAACCCCCACGGGCTCGCGCCCACATGGCCCTCAACCATGCGCGTCTACCAGGTTCCGCCACTCCGACGGGAGCGCCGTCAATCCTATCAACCGAGGTTCGAGCGCCCAGCCGTCACGTCCACTGCCAGGACAGCCAGAACGTCGAGAGCCCGAAGATGACCGCCGTGGCGACGGTGATGCGGTCAAGGCGGCGTTCCAGGGCGGTCCCGCCGGACAGCGTGCTGGAGCCGCCGAACATGTCGGACAGGCCGCTCCCCCGGCCGGAATGGAGCAGGATGAACACGATCAAGAACAGGCTGGACAGGATGTTCAGGACGAGCGCGATGACGTTCAGCATGGCGGCTCCCCAGTGTACCGGCTAAGCGCCGGTGGTCTCGATGACGGCCCGGTCCTCCAGGGGGAAGTGGCACGCGGCCACCTGGCCCGGGTGGTGGGGCTCGAGCAGGGGTTCCTCCTCCCTGCACTTGGGGAACTGGGCGTTCGGGCAGCGGGGGTGGAACCGACACCCGGAGGGCGGATCGATCGGGGAGGGGACGTCGCCCTCGAGGATGATCCGCTTCTTGTGCGCCGCGAGGTCGGGGTCGGCGATGGGGACGGCCGAGAGCAGGGCCCCCGTGTAGGGGTGCTTGGGGTTCTTGTAGAGGGTGGGGCCGGAGGCCATCTCCACGATCTTCCCCAGGTACATGACCGCGACCCGGTCCGAGACGTGCTTCACGACCGACAGGTCGTGGGCGATGAACAGGTAGGTGAGCTTGAACTCCTCCTGCAGGTCCTCGAGCAGGTTCAGGATCTGTGCCTGGATCGACACGTCGAGGGCGGACACGGGCTCGTCGCACACGATCAGCTTCGGCCGGAGCGCGAGTGAGCGAGCGACGCCGATCCGTTGGCGCTGACCTCCGGAGAACTCGTGCGGGTAGCGGTTGTAGTGCTCCGGGTTCAGGCCAACCAGCTCCATGAGCTGTTGCACCTCGCCCTTGATCCGGTTCCGCGGGACCGTCCCGTGGAGCCGGAAAGGCTCCCCGATGACCGACCCGACCCTCTTCCGCGGGTTCAGGGATGCGAACGGATCCTGGAAGATCATCTGCATGTCGCGGCGGAGCGCGCGGAGCTCCCGACCCTTGAGACGGGTGATGTCCCGACCGTCGAACTCGATCGTGCCCTCCGTAGGGTCGTACAGACGTGTCACGACGCGCGCCAGCGTGGACTTCCCGCAGCCGGTCTCCCCCACCAGACCCACGGTCTCGCCCGGGTAGACCTCGAGATCGACCCCATCGACCGCGTGCACGTCGCCGATGTGCTTCTGGAAGACGATCCCCCGGGTGATGGGGAAGAGCTTGCGCACCCCTTGGATCCGGACGAGCGGCCGGCGCTCGTCCGTGGGGGCCTGGTCGGGTCGTTCGTTCACCTGGACGCTCATCGCCGCACCAGCACCGCTTCCTGGAAGATCCGTTCCTTGTCCGTCAGGGAGAGATGGCATGCGGAGGCGTGGTGACCGTCCACCGGAAGGAGCTCGGGGATCTCCGTCCTGCAGCGGTCGAAGGCGTACGGGCACCGAGGGTGGAAGGCGCATCCCGGCGGCACGAAGATCAGCGAGGGCGGCAACCCGCGGATCGGGTTCAGCCGCTCGTGCGTCTCTTCTTCCGCGAGACGCGGGATCGACGACAGCAGCCCCCATGTGTACGGGTGGTGAGCCCCGTAGTAGATGTCGCGCCGATCGCCGGCCTCCACGATCTTACCCGCGTACATCACCTGGATGTGATCGCAGTGCTCGGCGACCACGCCGAGGTCGTGCGTGATGATGACCACCGCGGCGTTGAACTCCTGCTTGAGGCGGTCGATCAGATCCAGGATCTGGGCCTGCACCGTCACGTCGAGGGCGGTCGTTGGCTCGTCGGCGATCAGCAGGTCCGGGTTGAGCGAGAGCGCCATCCCGATCATCGCTCTCTGTCGCATCCCGCCAGAGAACTCGTGGGGGAACTGGTCCGCGCGCTCATCGGGTCGGGGGATGCCCACGCGGCGGAGCATCTCCACCGCTTGCTCCCGCGCCTCACGCTTCGAGACCCTCTGATGGGTCCGGATCGCCTCCGCGATCTGGGTGCCGACCTTGTAGTAGGGATGGAGAGACGTCATCGGATCCTGGAAGATCATCGAGATCCGGGCCCCGCGGACGTTCCGCATCTCCTCGACGGGGAGCGTCAGTAGGTCCTGGCCCTGGAAGACGATCTCTCCCTCGATCCGCGCCTGCTGCTTCGTGATTAAGCCCATGACGGTGAGGAACGAGACGCTCTTGCCCGAACCGGACTCCCCCACCACGCCGAGCGTCTCCCCCGGCGCCAGCGTGAAGGAGATACCGTCCACCGCCTTCACCAGGCCGTCGTCGGTCGGGAAATGGACTGTCAGGTCCCGGACCTCGAGCAAGGGCTCCGGCACTACGTGTACCTCACCCGCGGATCGAGGAAGGCGTAGGCGACGTCCACCAGCAACGTCCCGAGCGCGATGAAGAAGGCGCCGAGGATCGTGACGCCCATCACCGATGGGAAGTCGTTCAGGAAGATCGATCGGACCGCGTACTGCCCGATGCCGGGCAGGTTGAAGACCGTCTCGGTGATGAACACGCCGCCGAGCAGTCCGGCGAGGTCCAGGCCGAACATCGTTACGACCGGCGTGAGCGCTGCCCGGAGCCCGTGCCGGTAGATCACCCGACGTTCCGATAGTCCCTTGGCCCGGGCCGTGCGGATGTAGTCCTCGCCCATCGTCTCGATCAGGTTCCCACGGACCATCCGCGCGTAGAACGCGGCGAAGGCCAGCGCCAGGACCAGCCACGGCATGATGAACCGCCCCTGGGCCACGGCCTCGAGCACGCTCACCCCGATCGGGATCCCGGAGGAGGGTGCCCAGCCGAGCTTGAACCAGAACAGGTACAGGAACAGGTAGGCGAGCCAGAAGACCGGGGCCGAGACGCCGAAGAGCGCGAAGACCATCGCCACGCGATCGGCGATCGATCGTCGTCGGACCGCCGAGACGATCCCGATCGGGATCCCGATCAGGACCCACACGATGGACGCGCCGACCGCCAGGGCGATCGTCACCGGCAGGCGCCGGAAGATCTCCTCCTTCACCGGGACGAAGTTCGAGTACGAGTAGTAGACGTCCTCGTTGAGGAACAGGCCCGGCCACGGGATCAGCCCCTTGGCGAACCGCGCGTACTGGACGTAGATCGGTTTGTCGAGCCCGAACGCCCGACGGGCGTTCTCCACGTTCTCCGGGGTCGTCGCCCGCCCGACCGCCCGGCGGGCCGGGTCGGCCGCCGGCAGCTTGACGAAGATCAGGAAGGTGACCAGGGACACGATGAACAGGACCAAGACCAGGAACAGGCTCCGCCGGATCAGGTATCTGCCCATCGGTCCGGAATCTTACCCCCCTCGGTCAGGAGGAAGGGGGGGCCGCCCCCCCGGGCGGCCCCCCTCCGTCTCCCGATTCGCTCGTCCGTCCTCCCTTATTGGGCCTCGGGCGCGATGGCGAAGTGGTCCAGCGCCTGGACGCCCGCGAACTGGTCGAACGAGTAGTTGATGATGCGCTGCGACGTCACGTCGACGTTGTTGTCGAAGAGGTACGGCACCCATGGGACCACCTCTTCCATCAACAGCTGGTCGAGGTCCGCCCACGCCTGGAACCGGTCGTTACCCGTCGTGGCGTTGGCCGCCGTGATCTCCTCGTCCACGCTCGGGACCTCGGTGACATCGTAGTCGTACTCCTGCAGCAGCTCGGAGCTGGCTCCCACGAGCGCGTAGTTGCAGCAGCTCGGGAAGATGGCCGCCGAGCCGAACAGCGGGTCGGCGAACGTGTATCCGTCCGGGAAGTCCTTCCCCCACCCGGGCGCCAGGCAGATCGCCATGCGCGCGCTCGGGTCGTTGCACTTCGCGTACATCGTCGTGCGCTCGAAGGACTTCACGTCGAGGGTGATCCCCAGCGGGTCCAGGTTCTGCTGGATCAGCGCGGCCTGGTCCGGGTACGGGTCGGCCTCGTCCGTGATGGCGAGCACCGCATCGCACGCCGGATCGTCGCAGACCCCATCGCCGTCGGAGTCGTACGCCGACTGGGCAATCTCCGCCTTGGCGGCTTCGACGTCGCCCGCGTCGTTCGGAGTCGCGTACGGGTCGTAGTCCCGTAGCAGGTTGTTCTCGAGCGCGTCCACGAAGACGTGCCCGGCGATCTCACCCACCGACTCGCCGCCGCGCAGGGTCCGCATCCCCGCCTTGTCGAGGGCGAGGTTCACGGCCTTCCGGACGTGCAGGTCGTCGAACGGCGGCGTGGCCACGTTGAACGACAGGTACCGCACGGCATCCGAGAAGTAGATGTGCAGGAACTGCTGGAGCGTCGGGTCCGTCGAGTACTGGCGGAGGACCTGTGGCGGGACGATCCCGTCCAGCACGAGGTCTAGCTCGCCGGCCAGCACCTTGTTGTACAGGTCGTTGTTGTCGCCGCCGATCGAGATGTTCGCCCCGTCCACGTACGCGGGACGGAGTCCATCCGTCGCCGGGTCGTACGAGGGGTTGCGGACGAACTGGATCGACTGCCCGGGCTCGTACCCGGCCACCGGGGTCTGGTCCTTCGCCGGCAGCGAGAAGTCCAGGTTCTCGCTCCCCAGGAACATGTACGGGCCGGTGGCGACCAGGTACCTGCCGTAGTCCTTCGTGTGGCCCTCCGCGGCGCCGAGCCGCTCGTCCGGGTCGTCCGGCGGGATCGGGGCCGTGGCGGGCATCGAGAACAGGTGCGCCAGGTAGCCGGCCGGGCTGTCCAGCTCCACCACCAGGGTCTGGTCGTCGGGCGTTGACAGACCCTCGATGGCGTCCGCCTCACCGGCGCCGAACGCATCGAACCCCGTGATCGGCGAGTAGTAGAAGCTGTAGCCGTTGACCGAGGCGTCCGGATCGGCCTCACGCTCGAGCGCGCGCACGATGTCCTGCGCGGTCACCTCGACGTCCTCGAAGGGCGGCGAGTAGTGGATGCCGCTCTTCAGCGTGAACGTGTAGGTGAGGCCGTCGGAGGACACTTCCGGCAACGCCGTCGCGATGTCCGGCTGGAGCTCCGACCCCCCCTCCTCGGTCGGCATACCCGTGTAGGACAGGAGCGTCCGGAGCAGGCAGCACCGGTACATGCCCCACGTGACCGAGTAGTACTCCTTCTGCGGATCGAACGCGGCGCTCACGTCACCGAGCAGCGCCAGCTCGAGCGTGCCGCCCGGCTGGAACTCGGCCGCGCCGGTCTCCCCGGTCGCACCGGTCGCACCGGGCCCGGTCTGGCCCGGCTCCACCTCGTCCTCGCCGCCGCAGGCGGCGGCCACGAGCCCGAGCACGGCGACCAGCGCCAGTACCTTGAGATATCGTCTCACCGAAACCCCCCTCTCCGATCCAGTTCCCCTTTCCTTGCCCGGGCCGCGGGCATGCGACACCGCGGGCCGTCGGGCACGTTCCCGATCCCCCTCCTTTCGCGGATCCGGTTCCCTGCCTCTTGTACGGTCAACCCCCCGTGCGAGGATCGAGGGCGTCCCGGAGCCCGTCGCCGACCAGGTTGAACGCCAGCGTGGTCAGGAACAGGAACAGTCCGGGGAACAGCATCATCCACCAGGCCACCGTGAAGATCCCGCTGGCGTCCGAGAGCATCCGCCCCCACGACGGCGTCTCCTGGGGGACGCCGACGCCGAGGAACGAGAGCGCGGCCTCGAACAGGATGTTGTTGGGGATGATCAGCGTCGTGTACACGATGATCGGAGCCGCCACGTTGGGGAGCAGCTCCCGGAGCATGATCCGCCGGTTGGTCGATCCCAGGGCCCGGGCCGCCTCGGTGAACTCCTTCTCGCGGAGGGAGAGCACCTGTCCGCGGACGATCCGGCAGATGTACGGCCAGTTGAACAGCCCGATGATGAGACTCACGACGAGCAGCCCAGGCTGGATCAGCCCTCCGAGACAGGGCTGGAGGCCACACGCCGCCGCGAGGCCCAGCGCGAGGAGGAGCACCGGCAGCGAGAGCCACACGTCCACCGTCCGCGAGATCACCGTGTCGACCTTGCCCCGGTAGAACCCGGCCAGCAGCCCGAGGATTACGCCGATCAACGTGGCCAGCCCGGTCGCGAAGAAGGCGATGATTAGCGAGGTCCTCGCCCCGAAGACCACGCGGACGAACATGTCCCGTCCGGCCGTGTCCAGCCCGAACCAGAACTCGCCGCTCGGACCCGTCGGGATGCCGAACGCGTCCAGCTTGTCCAGGAAGACCTGGTTCTTCCCGTGCCCGGTGATCGATTCCGTGAGCGGGGCGAAGACGGCCCAGATGACCATGAGCGCGATGATGACGACGCCGGCGATCGCGAATCGGTCCCTGCGGAAGCGCCGCCAGAACAGCTCCCACGGGGAGCGCCCGATGACCTGCTGGGAGACCTCGACCGTGGCCTCCTGTTCGGGGCCCTCGGGGTTCGGCGCTGCGTCGGACGTGACCTGGGACATGCGTCAGACGGCCTCCCTCTCGCCGTGGGGCCGCGGAATCTTAGCCACCCGACGCGCCGCAGGGCAACGGCTCATGGCGGGAATCGTAGCGATACCCGCGGCAGCATGCTCGCGACCGTCGCGTCCCGCGAGGCGGGAAGGGCAGGATGTCGCAACCCCGTGCGGTCTCAGCGGTACTTCACGATGAGGGCGAACTCCTCCGGATCGAGGCTCGCCCCGCCGACGAGGGCCCCGTCGATCTCGGGGTGCGCCATGAAGTCTCGGATGTTCCCGGCCTTGACGCTCCCGCCGTACTGGACGCGTATCGCCTGGGCGGTCTGCGGCGGGTACAGGCTCGCGATCGTCCCGCGGATCACCTCGATCACCTGACCAGCGTCGGCCGGCTCCGCGTTCCGCCCGGTGCCGATGGCCCAGATGGGCTCGTAGGCGACGACCAGGGTCCGAGCCTGCTCCTCGGCGACCGAGGCCAGGGCGCGGGTCACCTGGCCGGAGACCTTGTCCTCGGTGGCGCCAGCGTCCCGCTCCTGCGAGGTCTCCCCCACGCACAGGATCGGGGTCATCCCGTGTCGGAGCACGGCTCGGAGCTTCCGGTTCACGGTCTCGTCGGTCTCCGCGAGATGCTCCCGCCGCTCCGAATGCCCGACGATCACGTAGGCGACGCGGAGGGCGTCGAGCATGCCCGGCGAGACCTCGCCGGTGAACGCCCCCTGTTCTTCCCAATGGACGTCCTGCGCGCCGAGACCGTACGGGAGCCGGTCGCTCTGGAGCAGGGTCTCGATCGAGCGGAGGGCGGTGAAGGGCGGGCAGATCACGATCTCCACGTGTTCGGGGTCGTCCCGGTCGAGCAGGTAGGAGAGCTTCTGGACGGCCTGGATCGCCTCGAGGTGGGTCTTGTGCATCTTCCAGTTCGCCGCGATGATCGGACGCCTGTCGCTCATCCGACCTCCAGAACCTCGATGCCCGGCAGCGATCGTCCCTCGAGGAACTCGAGGGAGGCGCCCCCGCCGGTGGACAGATGATCGAAGCCGTCCTCGAGGCCGTACTTCGCGATCGCGGCCAGGCTGTCGCCTCCCCCCGCGACGCGGTAGGCGCGCGATCCGGCGATCGCCGTCGCCACCCCCCGGGTGCCCGAGCCGAACGGCTCGAGCTCGAACACCCCCATCGGGCCGTTCCACAGGATCGTGCCCGCGTCGGCGATCGAGCGGGCGAACTCCTCCACGCTGCGCGGGCCGATATCGAGACCCTTCTGCCCTCTGGGGATCTGGGTCGCCGGGACCGTTGACCGCTTCGCGTCGAGCGAGATCTCGGGCGCGACGATCACGTCCTCCGGGAGCTGGATCACCACGCCGCGCTCGTCGGCTCGCCGCTTGGCGGCTCGGACCTCCTCGAACCGCTCGGGCTCCACCAGACTGTCGCCCACCTCGCCCCCCTCGGCCGCGATGAAGGTGAAAGCCATCGCGCCCCCGATCAGGATCGCGTCGACCCGATCGGCCAGCGCCGCGATCGTCGAGAGCTTGTCCGACACCTTCGCTCCGCCCAGCACCGCCACGTAGGGTCGTTCGGGATCCACCCGGAGCCGCGACAGCGCGGCTACCTCTCGCTCGAGGAGGCGGCCGGCGGCGATCGGGCGGCCGCGTTCGAGCTGGAGGCTGGGGAGGGCCGCCACCGACGCGTGCCATCGGTGCACCGCCCCGAAGGCGTCGTCCACGTATGCGTCGGCCAGGTCCGCCAGCTCCGCCGAGAACCCGGGGTCGTTGGCCTCCTCGCGAGGGTCGAACCGCAGGTTCTCGAGGAGCACGATCTGACCGGCCCCGAGGCGGGAACAGGCGGCGCGTGTCTCGGGCCCTGTCACCGTGTCGAGCGCGTTCACGTCACGCCCGAGCAGCTCGCCGAGCCGGTCGCCTACGGGGGCGAGCCGCAGGTCGTCCTTGACCTGTCCCTTCGGCCGACCCAGGTGAGAGGCCAGGACCAACCCCGCCCCCGCATCCAGGAGCTCGGTGAGGGTCGGAAGGCTGGCGCGGATCCGGGCATCGTCCGCGACCTTGCCGCCCTCGAGCGGGACGTTGTGGTCGACGCGGACGAAGACGCGCCGCTCGGAGAGATCGCCGAGCGCCTCGAGGGTCCGGATCTTCACCGGGGCCTCAGAGGGAGGCCGCCACGAGCTCGACCAGATCGACGAGCCGGTTCGAGTAGCCCCACTCGTTGTCGTACCAGCCCACGATCTTCGCCACGGGCCCCATCGTCATGGTCGACAAGGCATCGAACGTGCAGGAGGCGGGCGTGCCCACGATGTCGGTCGACACCACCGGATCCTCGGTGTACACGAGACGGCCCCCCGACAGTGGGCCGGAGCCCGCGGCCGCCTCGAAGGCCGCGTTGACGTCCTCGACCGCGACCTCCTGACGGAGCGTCGCGACCAGGTCGGTCACGGATCCGTCGGGCACCGGCACGCGCATCGCGATCCCGTCCATCTTCCCCTTCAGGTGCGGCAGGACCAGCCCGGTGGCCTTGGCCGCGCCCGTCGAGGTCAGGATGATGTTCACCGCGGCCGCCCGGGCGCGGCGCAGATCCTTGTGTGGCAGGTCCAGGATCCGCTGGTCGTTCGTGTACGCGTGGATCGTGGTCATGAACCCCTGCTCGATGCCGAACGCATCGTCCAGGACCTTGGCCATCGGCGCGACGCAGTTGGTGGTGCAGGAGGCGTTGGAGATCACGTGGTGTTGCGCCGGGTCGTACATGTCGTCGTTCACGCCGAGGACGATGGTCAGGTCCTCACCCTTGGCCGGGGCGCTGATGATGACCTTCTCGGCGCCCGCCGCGATGTGCTTGTCCGCGTCCTCGCGCTTCGTGAACAGCCCGGTGGACTCGATCACGACCTGGGCGCCCAGCTCCTTCCAGGGCAGGGCCGCCGGGTCGCGTTCGGCGATCACACGCAGCTCGTCCCCGTCCACCGTGATGCCGGTGTCGGAGACGCCCACCTCCCGATCGAAGGTGCCGAGGACCGAGTCGTACTTGAGAAGGTGGGCCAGGGTCTTCGCGTCGGTGATGTCGTTCACGGCGACGAAGCTCCAGTCCTTCCCGAGCGCCTTGGCGGCCCGGAAGAAGTTGCGCCCGATCCTGCCGAACCCGTTGATGCCGACCTTCACGCTCATGGTCATCCTCCTCCGGAGGGTTCCGGCCATCCTAGCGGGTCCCTCGGTGACCGCTGGGGGTGCCTCAGCGGTCCAGATCGCGGTGGTCCACCGTGGCGGACAGGCCCTTGTCCCGGAAGAACCGGGCGAGCTCCTCGACCACGACGACCGACCGGTGGCGTCCGCCGGTGCAGCCCACCGCCACCGTGAGGTAGGACTTCCCCTCGGCCACGAACCCGGGGACCATGAAGCCGAGCAGCGCCCGGAGCCGGCGCATGAACTCCCGGTAGGTCTGCTGGCCGCGAACGTACGTGCGAACGCGCTCGTCCGTCCCCGGTAGCGGACGCAGCTCGTCGACCCAGTGCGGGTTCGGGAGGAAGCGCACGTCGAGGACCAGGTCGGCATCGCGAGGGGCGCCGTACTTGTATCCGAACGAGACCAGCGCCACCCGGAGCGATCGGTCGAGCGGGGCATCGGCGAACGCGTCCCGGATCCGGTCCCGGAGCTCGTGGGGGGTCAGGGCCGAGGTATCGATGATCAGATCCGCGTCGCCGCGGAGGCTCTCCATCATCAGGCGCTCCTTGCGGATCCCCTCGACCACCCGATCGGCGGGCGCCAGGGGGTGACGACGCCTGGTGGCCTCGTACCTGTTCACCAGGTCCCCGTCGGAGGCCTCCAGGAACAGGATCGCGAAGGCGATCCTGAGTTCCTCCAGCTCCTCCAATGCCCGCGACAGCTCGCCGAAGAACACCCCGCCCCGAACGTCGAGCACGACGCCCACCCGGGTGGGCCCCCCGGGCTTGCCGACGAGCTCCGCCATCTTGGGCAGGAGGGACGGCGGGAGATTGTCGACCACGAAGTAGCCGAGATCCTCCAGGCACCGCGCCGCCTCCGATCTCCCGGCGCCGGACAGGCCGGTGATGATGGTGAAGCCCGGACCGGCGGGCCGCCGACGGGTGCGGGAGGGCCGGCGCGTGGCGCGCTTCCGCTCGACCGGCTGGCGGATGGGCACCGCCGTGGCTGGGTCGGGAGGGTCGTCGCCCGCCCTGGACCCGGTCCGCCCCTCGGGCCGTGCGGTCACGCCGTGCGCCTCTCCTGCGGGAGGGACGTGAGCCGCTCGAGAACCGCGCGGGCGAGATCCGGTCCGATCCCCGGGGTCGTCGCGATCTCCTCCTCCCCCGCGCGCGCGATTCGGGCCACCGATCCGAACCGTCGAAGGAGCGCCTTCTTCCTCGCCGGGCCGATGCCCGGGATTTCGTCCAGAGAGGAGGCCAGCGCCCGCGTCTCCCGCTTCCTCCGGTGGTACGTCACCGCGAACCGATGCGCTTCGTCGCGGATGTGCTGGAGGACGAACAGCGCCTCGGAGCCGCGCTGGATCCGGAGGGGCTCCGGCCGGTCCGGGAGGAAGACCTCTTCGAGCCGCTTGGCCAGCCCCACGGCGGGGATCCGCAGGCCGGCCTCGGCGATCGTCTGGGTGGCGATCGCGAGCTGGCCCCGGCCGCCGTCGACGACGATCAGGGAGGGAGGGTACGCGAAACGGCGACGGCGAGCCTCCGGCTGCGGCGACCCGGCATCGAGCCGCGCGAGGCGCCGTCGGAGCATCTCTCCCATGCTGGCGAGGTCGTCCTGCCCCGGGACGCCGCGGATCTCGAAGCGCCGGTAGTCTGCGCGCTTCGGGAGCCCGTCCTCGAACACGACCATCGACCCCACCGTGTCGGTCGGCCCGAGGTTCGAGACGTCGTAGCACTCGATCCGCAGCGGGGCCTGCTCGAGCCCCAGGACGGATCCCAGCTCCGCGAGCGCTCGAGAACGTGCCCCGAAATCGGAGGCCCGGCGGAGCTTGTGCCGCTGGAAGTGCTCACGGGCGTTCTGGGTGACGGTGTCCAGGAGCTTCCGCTTGGCCCCGCGTTCCGGGACGGCGAACCGCAGCGGGCCGTCCCGTCGGGACGCCAGCCATCGGGTCAACACGTCCTCTCCCTCTGGGCGCTCGGGGACCAGGACCCTCGAGGGCACCTCCTCACGCTCCATGTACAGCTCGCGGAGGAACGAGGCCACCAGCTGGCCGCGGTCCAGGTCCTCGACCCGGTCGACGATCCACCCCTTCCGACCCATCACGCGGCCCCGACGGACGAAGAAGACCTGGAAGGCTGCCTCGAGGTCGTCCTCCACCAAGCCGACCACGTCGAGGTCCTCGGGCCGCGCGAGCACCATCTCCTGGGTCTCGAGCGCGCGTCGAGCCGCGGCGAGCTGGTCGCGGTGCTTGGCCGCGAGCTCGTACTCCTGGCGGTCGGCGGCCGCCCGCATCTCGTGCTCGAGCCGCACCAGGATGGGCCGCGCGTTTCCCCCGAGGAAGTTCGCGAGCGCGTCGAGGTGCTCGCGGTACGACTCCTCGGTGACGCCGGTCGCCTCCGGCACGCACGGACCGGCGCACCGCCCGATGTCGTAGTAGAGGCACGGACGACGGGCCCGGGCCCGCTGGTCGAAGAACGCGTTCGAGCACGTGCGGACGGGGAAGACGCGGGTGAGCGCGTCGAGGGTCTGCCGGATCGCGTACGCGTGCCCGTACGGCCCGAAGTACCGGACGTTCCGGCGCTTGGCCCCCCGCAGGACCTGGGCCCGCGGCCATCGCTCCCCCACCGTCAGAGCGAGGTACGGGTAGGACTTGTCGTCGCGGTACCGGACGTTGAACCGGGGCCGGTGCTCCTGGATCAGGTTGTACTCGAGCATCAGGGCATCGACCTCGCCCGAGGCCACGATCCACTCCACGGTTCCGGCGGCGGCCATCATCGCCTCGGTGCGCGGATGCAGGTCCCGCCCCCAGTAGTTGGGCAGGCGCTTCCGCAGCGACCGAGCCTTCCCCACGTAGACCACACGACCGTCGGTATCCCGGAACAGGTAGACCCCGGGGGTATCGGGGATCGCGGAGGAGCTCGGCCGGAGGACGCTCACGCCGGCCATCGTAGCGCGGCCGCGGCCACAGACCGAGGCTCGAGGACCGGCCCGAGGGCTGCTACCCGACGATCACGGTCCCGTTCATGTTCGGGTGCACGATGCAGAGGAAGTAGTACTCCCCAGGTGGGAGCGCCGGGATCGCGTAGTCGATCGTGGCCGGCCCTGTGACCAGGTCGCCGCTGAAGAGCTCCTCCGTGAGGGAGTCGTCGGTGTAGATCGCGATGTTGTGCTGGACGCCGGCGTCGTCGTTCACGAACGTGATCACGGTCTCCTGCTCCGCCGCGAGCCGGATCTCCGAGGTATCGAACGCGAGGGCCGCGGCCGTGACGGTGAGAGCACCTGCCCCGCCACCGCCCGTGGCCCCCGTCGGGCCCGTGGCACCACCGCCACCACCTCCGCCGACGACGAACGTGCCGGTCATGGTCGTCGGGTGGACGTCGCATCGGAAGAAGTAGGTTCCTTCCTGGAGGGCATCCACCTCGTACGTCATCGTGTCGGGGCCGACGCCGATGTCGCCAACGAAGAAGCTCTCGGCCGAGGGATCGGCCATCGGGTCGGCGCTGTAGATCGCGACGTTGTGCTGGACCCCGGTGTCCTGGTTGTCGAACTCGATCGTGAACGGCTCTCCGGCGGGGACCGCGAGGCAGTCCTGGTCGAAGCCGCTCGCCGCCGCCCCGACCGGCGCGGCGATCGCGAGGGTCGTCCCGTCCGGCTCGCACGCGGGTGGCCCGGTCGTCGGGCCTCCGGTCGGCCCGGTCGGCCTCGTGGGTCCCTCGGTGGGCGGCGTTCCGGCGCCTGGCTCGCCGGCGATCGCGAGGCCGCTGAGGTCGCCGTAGGCGCCGACCAGCAGGTCTTGCGTGTCCGGCTCGTACCAGGAGACGTACGCCACGCTCCCGTCAGGCGCGACCGCGACCGCCGGCATCGCGCCGTTGGCGGTCGTCCCCGCGGTGTCGATCTGCGTGAACGTCCCACCGTCGCCTGAGGAGAACCCTACGCCCGTGCTCGCGTCGTGCCAGGCCGCCCAGATGGTGCCCGCGTCGTCGACCGCGATCGAGGTGCCCGCGCCCGGGGCGGAGGCGGAGTCGCTGGAGAGGGTCTGCGATACGGCCTCCGCTCGGAAGGATCCTGGCGTGCCGGTGAGCACGGTGACCTGTCCGGCGGGGTCGTAGAACGCCAGCGCATATCCACCTTCGGTCGGGGCTCCGGACAGCCCCTGCCCACCGTCCGCCGCTACCTGGATGCTCTGCCAGCCGCCGGCGCCCCCGTTGGTCGCCAGCGACACCTCGGAGCCGCCGTCCGAGTACGCGACGGCGATACCATCCGGACCGTCGATCGCGGCGGTCCGGCAGGTCTCGCAACCCGCCGCCTCCGCGATCGTGTCCACCGACCAGCGAACGCCGTCCGGCGTGGCGAGCTCGATCGTGGCTCCCTCGGAGGCGGAGGTGTAGTAGGCGATCCACGGGGTCCCATCGGCGTCGACCGCGATCGAGGGGCCGGTGGGCGGGGTATCCGCGACCTTGACGAGCTGCACCTGGGATCCCGCATCGGGGTCCAGCGAGCCCGTCGCGTAGAACAGCCCGTCCGCCGATCCCCACGCGGCGTGGAAGGTCTCCCCGTCGGCCACCATCTGAAGCCCGGTGACCCCGTCGGGCGTCAGCTCCGCGACCGAGGGCTCGGGCGCGGGGTTGAAGGGGATCTCCACGTTCGGGATCTCCTCCTCCAGCGCCATCGCACCGCGGGTCCAGAGGCCGCTCTCCCCCCCCGTCGCCATCAGCACGCCCGGGATCGAGGGGGCTCCCACCGGGCGGGCCGCGGGGAGCGCCTCCTCGGGGGAGTCTTCCGGGAACCCGAAGTAGCCGACGACCGGCAGGCCCTGGCCATCGACGACGACGGAGGGGTGGCGGCCGGCGTCGTTCAGCGAGTCGGCCACCATCGGGACGAACCGAACGCCGGAGCCGAAGTCGACCTGCGGGTTGGGGGGCGCCCCGCACGCAGCGGCCGCCAGGGACAGGATGAGGACGAGCGGCAGCAGCTTCCGGGTCATGAGCGCGCGCAATCCTAGCAAGGTCGCTGGCTCCCAGCGGGGTCGCGCGTTCACACGCCCCCGGTCGCGATCACGGCTCGTTGGCGGTGCCTGCGGCGGCCAGCGGCAGGGTCCCGAGCACCTCGGCCAGGAACCGTCCCGTGTGCGACGAGGGGTGCTCGGCGACGGCCTCCGGCGGCCCCGCCGCCACGATCTCGCCCCCCGCGTCGCCGCCCTCCGGTCCGAGATCCACGATCCAGTCCGCGGTCTTCACCACGTCCAGGTTGTGCTCGATCACGAGGACGGTGTTGCCCTGGGCCACGAGCCGCTGGAGGACGTTCAGCAGCTTGCGGACGTCCTCGAAGTGCAGTCCGGTCGTCGGTTCGTCCAAGATGTAGAGCGTGTTCCCGGTGGCCCGCTTCTGGAGCTCGGACGCGAGCTTGATCCGCTGGGCCTCGCCGCCGGACAGGGTGGGGGCCGGCTGCCCGAGCTTCACGTACCCGAGGCCGACATCCCAGAGCGTCTGAAGGTGTCGCTTGATCACGGGGATGTTCTCGAAGAACCCGAGCGCCTCGTCCACGCTCATCTCGAGCACGTCGGCGATCGACCGGTGCTTGTAGCGCACCTCCAGCGTCTCGCGGTTGTACCGATGCCCCTTGCACACTTCGCAAGTGACGTACACGTCGGGGAGGAAGTGCATCTCGATCTTGATCTGCCCGTCTCCGGCGCAGTTCTCGCAGCGTCCACCCCGGACGTTGAACGAGAACCTGCCCGGCTTGTACCCGCGGACCCGTGCCTCCGGTACCTGGCTGAACAGGTTCCGGACGTGGTCGAAGACGCCCGTGTAGGTCGCCGGGTTCGATCGCGGGGTCCGACCGATCGGAGACTGGTCGATGTCGATCACCTTATCGATCTGCTCCCAGCCGACCAGCCGTCGATGCTTGCCCGGCAAGGCTCGCGACCGATAGATCTTCTGCATCAGGGCGCGCAGCAGTACCTCCTGCACCAGGGTCGACTTCCCGGAGCCGCTCACGCCCGTCACGCAGACCAGCAGCCCGAGGGGCAGGTGCAGGTCGATGCCCTTCAGGTTGTGCTCGCGGGCTCCGAGGACCTTCAGCCACCTCCCGCGTGGCGCACGGCGGACCTCCGGCGTGGGGATCATCCGGCGCCCAGACAGGAAGGCGCCTGTCAGGGAGCCGTCGGCCTCGAGCAGCCCCTTCAGCTCCCCGGAGTAGACGATCTCGCCGCCTGCGGCTCCAGCGCCCGGGCCGATGTCCACGATGTGATCGGCGGCTTCGATCGTGGCCTCGTCGTGCTCGACGACGATCAGGGTGTTCCCCAGGTCCCGCAGCCGGATCAGGGTGTCGATCAGGCGCCGGTTGTCACGCTGATGGAGACCGATCGACGGTTCGTCCAGGATGTACAGGACGCCCACGAGACCGCTGCCGATCTGCGTGGCCAGGCGGATCCGCTGGGTCTCGCCTCCGGCGAGCGTCGCCGACGCCCGCCCCAGCGTGAGGTAGTCGAGCCCGACGTCGACGAGGAACGTCAGCCGCTCCCGGATCTCCTTCAGGAGCCGTTCGGCGATCATCCTCTCCCGCTCGGAGAGCTCGACCCCGTCGACGAACGCGAGGGTGCTCCTGATCGAGCGATCGGTCAGCTCGGCGATGTTCATGCCGCCCACCGTGACGGCCAGACTCTCGGGTCGCAGGCGCGCGCCGCCGCACGCACGGCAGGGGATCTCGCGCATGTACTGCTCGAGCTTGTCGCGCTGGCTTTCCGAATCCGTCTCGGCGTGCCGCCGCTCGATCGCGGGGATCACGCCCTCGTAGGTCGTCCAGTACGAGCGGATCCGTCCGTACCGGTTCCGGTAGCGGACGTGGATCTCCTCGTCGGAGCCGTACAGGAGGACGTCGCGAGCCTTCTTCGGCAGCCTCCGCCAGGGAGTGGCCGTGTCGAAGCCGTGACTCCCGGCCACGGCCGTTAGGACCCGGTCCCAGTACTCGAGACGGGAACCCGCCCAAGGGACGATGGCACCCTCGTCGATCGAGCGGTCCGCGTCCGGGACCACGAGCTCCGGGTCCACCTCCAACCGGGTACCCAGCCCGTCGCAGGTCTGACAGGCGCCGTAGGGCGAGTTGAAGGAGAAGTTCCGCGGTTGGAGCTCGTCGAACGACAGCCCGTCGTAGGTGCAGGCGAGCGACTGGCTGAAGGTCTGCACGTCCTCGCCCTCGTGCGTCTCGACCGCGATCGAGGCCACCCCTTCGGTGAGCTCGAGGGCGGTCTCGATCGAATCGGCCACCCGGCGGCGGATGTCGGGCTTGGCGACCAGGCGGTCCACGACCACCTCGATCGTGTGCTTGTAGTGGCGCGGGAGACGGATCTTGTCCGCGAGGTCGCGAACCTCGCCGTCCACCCGTGCCCGCACGAACCCCTTCCGGGCCAGATCCTGCAGGAGCTTCTCGTACTCGCCCTTCCGGCCCCGTACCACGGGGGCGAGGACCTGGAACCGGGTCCCCTCCGGCAGCTGCATCACCTGATCGACGATCTGCTCGGGCGTCTGCCGTCCGATCGGCCGTCCACACTTGGGGCAATGCGGATGACCGATCCGTGCGTACAGGACCCGCAGGTAGTCGTAGATCTCCGTGATGGTGCCGACGGTGGACCTCGGGTTCCTGGACGTGGACTTCTGGTCGATCGAGATGGCCGGCGAGAGTCCCTCGATGAAGTCCACGTCCGGCTTCTCCATCTGCCCGAGGAACTGCCGCGCGTAGGCCGACAGCGACTCCACGTAGCGTCGCTGCCCCTCCGCGTAGATCGTGTCGAAGGCGAGCGAGCTCTTCCCGGAGCCGGACAGACCCGTGAACACGATCAGCCTGTCTCGGGGAAGCTCGAGCGTGACGTTCTTCAGGTTGTGTTCACGGGCCCCGTGGATCACGAGCGCGTCGGTGCCCATCGCACGGATTGTACGGGCCGGTCCCGACGAGGCCAGGGCCCACCGGGTAGGCTTCGCGCATGACGACCCGAGAGGAGCTCGGATCCCTGCCCTCCGCGGAGCTCCACGATCGGGCGACCCGACTCGCGTGGCGGAGGCTCGATGTGGGGTTCCTGTGGGACCTCCTGCGGACGATCCCGGAGGCCCGGGCCGCGACCGGGGACGAGGAACGGAGCGAGGCCGACATCATGCGCCCGCTGGCGCTCCTGAACGACCTCGTGGACGCCGACCGGGGCGACCTGGCCGATGCCCTGCGCCCGCTGTACATCGACTACCTGCTCCAGCACGAGGACGAGCCCCCAGGGGACCCCGACGAGGACTGAGCGGGACCCGGCGTCCTACCGGGGGGAGTTCCCGGTGCTCGACCGCAAGGCCTACCTGATCAGCGCATCGCTCGGCCCGATCCCGAACCGGGCACGGATCGGGCTCCAGACCTACCTCGACGCATGGGCCCGGAAGGGCGCGCCCGATCACGTCTGGCTCGAAGACGTCTTCCCCGCGATGGCCACCTTGAAGCGCTCGTTCGCCCGGCTGGCCGGGTGCGACGCGGACGAGCTCGCGATCACCACGAACATCTCGATCGCGATCTCCACCATCGCCTCGGCGCTCGACTTCGACGCACGCCCCAAGGTCCTGCTGTCGGAGCTGGATTTCCCTACCGATGGCCACGCTTGGCTCGCGCAGGGGCGCCGCGGGGTCGAGGTCGAGTGGCTCCGATCCCCGGACGGCCTGACGATCCCGATCGAGGAGTACGAGCGGGCGATCGACGAGCGGACCGCGGTCGTGATGGTGAACCGGGTCCTATACCGCTCGAGCGCCCTGGTGAACGTGAAGGAGGTCTGTCGGATCGCCCGCGAGCGGGGGGCCTACTCGTTCGTGGACGACTACCACGGGATCGGGATCGTGCCATTGGACCTGCACGACTTGGGGTGCGACGTCTACGCGGCGGGCGTGCTCAAGTGGTTGTGCGGTGGACCGGGGCTGGCGTTTCTGTACGTCCGGCGGGACTTGATCCCAGCGCTCGAGCCCATGGTGACCGGCTGGTTCGCCACCGCCGAGCCGTTCGCGTTCGACGCGGAGCACCTCGACCTCCACCCGACGGCCCGGCGCTTCGAGCACGGGACCCCGCCCGCGCCCTGTGTCTTCCTGGCCCAGGGGGGGCTCGACGTGATCACCGAGGTGACGCCGGAGCGGATCCGGGCCCGGCAAGGCGAGCTCACCGACCACGTGATCGCCCGCGCCGACGAGCTCGGGCTGTCCGTCCGGACACCGCGCGACCGCGAGCGTCGCGGCGGCGTGGTGAACGTGGGTGTAGGACCCGACGCCGGGAGGATCTGCCACGAGCTCCTGGCGCGGGACGTGTGCACCGATTCCCGCGGCGACGGGCTGCGGATCAGCCCCCACTTCTTCAACACCGAGGCCGAGATCGACCGGTGCTTCGAAGAGCTCCAGGATCTCCGCTGATCGTTCGGGGTGCGGCTTGCGCGGGAGGGGGTGAGGTCCCCCCGAGTCAACCTCGTGAGATCGTCCGGCCGGCTCGCACGACCAGGAGGAGATCGCCGAGGGCGTGCAGGTCCTCGCGGGGATCGCTCGCGGTCGCGATCAGGTCCGCGGGAGCACCCTCGCCCATCGGACCGGCCACCAGCGCCTCGAGCACCTCCTCGGTGGTCATGCCCACCGCCTCGTGGAGCAGGAGCGTCTCGCGGACATCGATCCCGGGTGGGATCGGGCCATTCCCGAGATCCGTGCCGTAGACGATGCGGCCCCCGGCCGCCCGGAAGCGTGCCGCGTTGTCCGTGGCCACCCGCAGCTCGGGCGTGATGTCGCCGAAGGACTGGATGTCGAGCGTGGACACCATCCTCATCGTCCTCGCTGCCGACTGCAATAGCGCATCGGGCACGCGCTCGGTCCACGGGATGTGGGCGAATTCGTCGATCCCGGCCCCCACCGCCCGCTCCGCCTGCCCGGGACCCTCCACGTGCGCCGTGACGGGGAGACCCCGCTCGTGCGCCGCTCCCACGATCGCCGCGAGCTCGGCGTCGCTCGGCGTGGGCCCTGCGACCGAGTTCAGCGACACCTTGATCGCGGTCGCCCCGCGCTGAGCGAACTCCCCCACCGCCCAGGCGGCGTGGTCGGGACCCACGAGCTCGTACGCGGTACCGACCGTGGCCCACCGATCGGCCGACGGATACCCGCCGGGGGCCGTGAACATCGGTCCGGCCGCCCGGATGAGCGGGCCGGTGAACGTCGGGAGCTCCGAGGCGTCGGCGAGGGCGAAGATCTCGTCCGGCTCCCACCCGAGGTCGCGGACGGCCGTGACACCGCCGAGCAGCATCGCCCCGGGGTCCGCCAGACGGATGTGCACGTGGCGGTCCGCCACCCCCGCCATCAGGAACCCGTCGACCTCGACGGCCTCGTCCGCCTCCGGCGACCCCGCGCTCGGACCGACGTACGCCACCATCCCCCCGTCGGCCACCACTGCCGCGTGCCGCACGGTCCTCCCGGGCCCGAGCCAGGCGACCGGAGCCTTGACCTTCAGCGACGGGCTCACCCCGGGGATGATAGTGGGGGTGGGCGGCCGACCGCCCACCCCACCGTCGGTGGCACCCCTGCTAGAGCGTGAACTCCTGTGTCTGCGGGTTCAGGTGCCCGGACTTCTTGGCGCCGGCCGTCGCCATGTCGCTCAGGTTCCAGACGATCAGCCCGCGCGTGATGTCGGACTCGTAGATCCGGCCGTCGTACCAGTACGTGGACCAGTCGCCGCCGAGGACCAGGCTCGTCTCGGATAGCGGGGCCGGGTCCGCGTACGCGACCTCGAACGCGTTCTCCGGGTCGCTGAAGTCCAGCACGCTGATCCCGGACTGGTAGTTGCCGGAGACCATCACGTACCGCTTGGTGGTCGGCACGACGTTGTAGTTGTGCCACGTACAGTTCTCGGTGTCCGTCTGCGGTCGCGGGTGGATGAACGTGCCGAGCTCCGTGCCGTCGTCCGCGTCGAAGAAGAACAGGGTGCGGTCGACCTCCGTGCTGGTGGCCTGGCAGCGCGCCCCGGCCCCGCCGCCGGGCTCGTGGCCGAAGATCAGCACCTGACCGTCCCAGGTGAACAAGGCGGAGTGGCCGATCCCTACCCCGGGGATCGACTTCGAGTACCGCTGCACCGGGTCCTCGAGCGAGCCCCCGTCCGCCGCGTCCAGGCTCCACACCGTGAACCCGTTGCCGCCCGCGCAGGCAGCCATCATCGCCTCGCCGAGGATCACGCCGGTGTCGTGGCACCTCCGCCCCGCCGGCTCGAACCGCAGGTAGCTCGCGCTGCCCGGGTCGTCCAGCGGCACCTCGATGATGTCGATCCCGGGACAGGCGCCGCTCGAGGGCGAGTTGTAGATGAGCAGGCGCCCGTTCGCCGGGTCCGGGACGCCCGTGGCCGTGTGGGACCCGCACTCGGTCTCCACGGACGCGACGAGATCCGGGTCCGTCGGGTCGCTCACGTCGAAGACGTGAACGCCCTCCCAGTTGCCGAACACGCCCGGAAGGACGGGCTCTCCGTCACAGGTCGCCCCGGCCGGAGCGGGCGAGTTCCACGACCGAACGAGGATGTCGTCCCAGACGACGACGTCACCCTGGTTCCCGAAGCACTCCCGGTAATCGAGGACCTCCACGGGGTTGTCGGGTTCCGTGATGTCGACGATGCGGAACCCGTCGTAGTTGCCGTGATAGGCCAGCTTGCCCCAGAACGCGAGATCGGAGTTGGCCGTGAACGGGCTCGTCGTGTTCTCGCGGTCGGAGAAGCCCATCGGGTGCAGGTTCTGCGTGTGGTCGAAGGTGCTCACCGCCTCCTTGACCGGCTGAGCCGCAGCCGTCCCCGGCAGCGCGACCAGCGTCGCGACCATGGACACGGCGAGCATCGATACCCTGAAGGCTCTCGACACGTGATCCTCCTTCTCCATCGCACGAAGGAACGACCGTGCTCGGGCGCGCCCGGAGGATCGCGGGCCGTTCCCGACGGCCCCGCAAACGCCGCCACACCCGTCCTCCGGCGAGGGGCTGGACCGGAGGACACCTGGGTGGTCACCGGTTTTCGACTCCAGGAGTAGGGATCGCGACCCTACCCCGAGGATGGTTGCAGCGCAAGCCGTGCTCAGCCGACGCCGCCGACGCCGGCCTGGCGGAGGGCCTTCAACTCCTTGCGGAGGTCGACGACCTCGTCCCGCAGTCGCGCCGCGTACTCGAACCGCAGATCCTTGGCCGCGTCGTGCATCTCCTCCTCGAGCTGGAGGATCAGGCGCTCCAGCTCCTCGCTCGGCATCTCCGGTCGCTCGTGCCGGCGGCGCTTGCGCTCGGGGGGGGACGCCGTGTCGACCCCCATCGTGAGCAGGATGTCCGAGACCTTCTTCCGGATCGTCTGTGGGTCGATCCCGTGCTCCCGGTTGAACCCGATCTGGATCCGGCGACGCCGCTGGGTCTCGTCGATCGCGCGCCGCATCGAATCGGTCACCTCGTCGGCGTACATGATCACGGTCCCGTCCACGTTGCGGGCGGCCCGGCCGATCGTCTGGATCAACGAGGTCCCCGAGCGGAGGAACCCTTCCTTGTCGGCGTCCAAGATCGCGACCAACGAGACCTCGGGCAGGTCGAGGCCCTCGCGGAGGAGGTTGATCCCCACCAGCACATCGAACTCGCCCAGGCGCAGGTCCCTGACGATCTCGATCCGCTGGAGGGTGTCGATCTCCGAGTGGAGGTATCGGACCCGGACCCCCATCTCGAGCAGGTAGTCCGTCAGGTCCTCGGCCATCTTCTTCGTCAGCGTCGTCACGAGGACCCGTTGGCCCGCGTCCGCCCGCCCGCGGATCTCCTCGATCAGGTCGTCCACCTGCCCCTTCGTCGGGCGGATCTGGACCTCGGGATCCACGAGCCCGGTCGGTCGGACGATCTGCTCGACGACCCGGCGGGAGACCCGGAGCTCGTAGTCCCCCGGCGTGGCCGACATGTAGACCACCTGCCTGACACGGTCCACGAACTCGTCGAACCGCAGCGGCCG
>CAZXFA010000025.1:35104-36618 GCA_964640085.1 uncultured Actinomycetes bacterium
GGTTGTCCAGCGCCGAGGGTAGCCGGAACCCGAACTCGACCAGCGTCTCCTTCCGGGTCCGGTCCCCTTCGTGCATCCCGTGGATCTGGGGCACCGTCACGTGAGACTCGTCGATCACGCACAGCCAGTCGTCCGGGAAGTAGTCGAGCAGGGTATAGGGTGCCTCCCCCTGTCGTCGTCCGTCGATGTGGCGCGAGTAGTTCTCGATGCCCGAGCAGAACCCGACCTCGCGGAGCATCTCGAGGTCGTAGGTGGTCCGCATCCGCAGCCGTTCTGCCTCGAGCAGCTTCCCCCGGGGTTCCAGCCAGCCCAAGCGCTCATGGAGCTCCTCCTCGATGCCCACGATCGCCCGCTTCATCCGTTCCTCGGAGGCGACGTAGTGCGTCGCCGGGTAGACCGTGATCTCCTTCAGCTCCCCGAGCAGCTCGCCGGTCATCGGGTCGAACCGCGTGATGCGCTCGATCTCGTCCCCCCACCATTCGATCCGGACCGCGGTCTCCTCGTAGGCGGGGTGGACCTCGAGGACGTCCCCCTGCACCCGGAACTTGCCACGGACGAGGTTGACCTGGTTGCGGTCGTACCGGATGTCCACCAACCGCTGCTTCGCGAACTCCATGTCGAGCGCGACGCCCGCGTGCACCCGCAGGATCTGTCCCAGGTACTCCTCGGGAGAGCCGAGCCCGTAGATGCACGACACGCTGGCCACGATCAGCACGTCGGGGCGGGTCAGCAGGGCCGCCGTCGCCGAATGGCGCAACCGCTCGATCTCGTCGTTGATCGATGAGTCCTTCTCGATGTAGGTGTCGGTCTGCGGGACGTAGGCCTCGGGCTGGTAGTAGTCGTAGTAGGAGACGAAGTACTCGACCGCGTTGTCCGGGAAGAGCTGGCGCAGCTCGTTGGCGAACTGTGCCGCAAGCGTCTTGTTGGGCTGGAGCACCAGGGTCGGCCGCTGCAGCCGCTCCACGGCCCACGCGACGGTGGCCGTCTTGCCCGTGCCGGTGGCGCCGAGCAGGACGACGTCCTTCTCCCCCGAGGTGATCCGGCGCTCCAGGTCGGCGATGGCCGTGGGCTGGTCTCCCGACGGCTGGTACTCGGAGACGACTTCGAAGGGCGCGACGCGGCGCTCCAGATCGGTCACGGGCCTCATGCCCACCGAGACTACGACGCGGTACCGACACTTCCCCACCGCCGGTTGCCGCCGATGTCCCGAAGAGGGTGCGCCGTTGCCCCACGGGGCCTTGGCCCGATGACTACATTGACCCCGTGAGCACTCCAAGTCCCACGACCCAGGGTCCCGGCCTCTGGTCCTTCGGCGAGCTCAGGACGCTCCTCAGACGCGCGGTGCTCACGTTCTTCGGCGTCCCTTTCCTCGTGGCGCTCGTGCTCACGGTGGTCGACTCCTACCGGCGCCGCGGCAAGAAGCCGAAGCCCTTCCCCACCGACCCGCCCGGCGACGTGAGGATCGGCGACGGCGAGGTCCGCACCTACATGTACGGCCAGGACCTGTACGACGA
>CAZXFA010000026.1:0-36314 GCA_964640085.1 uncultured Actinomycetes bacterium
ACGGGTACTTCATCGTGACCTTCGAGCCGATGTTCCCGTCGATCCACTCCATCACGGAGTCCTCGTACGCGGCGGCCCGCTTCGTCACCAGGTTGTAGACGTTGGTCGACCAGTTCTGGATGGTCGTGTACCGGACCCGCGCGCCCTTCTTCACGATGATCTCCACCACCGCCGAGTGCAGGGAGTCGCTCGTGTAAATCGGCGCCGAACACCCCTCGACGTAATGCACGTACGCGCCCTCGTCCGCGATGATCAGCGTGCGCTCGAACTGCCCCATGTTCTCCGCGTTGATCCGGAAGTACGCCTGGAGCGGGATGTCCACATGCACGCCGGGCGGGACGTAGATGAACGACCCCCCGGACCACACGGCCGAGTTGAGGGCGGCGAACTTGTTGTCGTTCGGCGGGATGATCGTGCCGAAGTACTCCTTCACCAGGTCCGGGTGCTCCCGCAGGGCGGTGTCCATGTCGCTGAACAGAACGCCCATCGACCCCAGCTCCTCGCGGATCTTGTGGTAGACGACCTCGGACTCGTACTGCGCGCTCACGCCGCCGAGGTACTTCTTCTCCGCCTCGGGGATCCCGAGCTTGTCCCACGTCCCGCGGATGTCCTCGGGCAGGTCGTCCCACGTCTTGGCCTGGCCCTCGGTGGGTTTGAGGTAGTAGTAGATGTTGTCGAAGTCGATCTCCGACAGGTCGGCACCCCACCACGGCATCGGTCGGCCCTGGAAATGCTTCAGGGCCTTCAGGCGGAACTTCCGCATCCAGTCGGGCTCGTCCTTGATGTGCGAGATCTCCTCCACGACCTGCTCGTTCAGCCCCCGCTTGGGCTCGAACACGTAGTGGGCGGGGTCCTTCCAGTCGAAGCGATAGCCCTTGGAGAGTTCCCTGAGGTGCTCTTCCTGGGTGATGGCCACGACGATCCTTTCCTCGGTACGGGTCTTCCAGGTTCCGAAGCCAGGATACCTAGGGAAGGGGCCGAAAGTCTACTTCTGGGGTCGGAATACACGACGGGAGGGGCCCGGCCTCCCCGGACCCTCCGCCTCGAGCGAGGCCGCGACCTCGGCGTCCACCGGCTCGTTCCACAGGCGAGCGTCGATACGACCCACGATCGGCAGACGTCGGGCCGGCGGCGCCGTCAGGTCGCCGTGGCCGAACTCCGACGCGGACCGGGGGTTGCCCTCCAACAGCGGTCGAGCGCGGTCATCGCCCTACCCCTTCTCGACCGGAACCCCGACGAGCGAGCCGTACTCGGTCCAGGAGCCGTCGTAGTTCTTGACGTTCCCGTACCCGAGGAGCTCGGTCAGCGCGAACCACGTATGGCTTGATCGCTCCCCGATCCGGCAGTACGCGATGACCTCGCGATCGGGCGTGACGCCTTCGGCCTCGTACAGCGTGCGCAGCTCGTCGGCCGGCCGGAAGGTCCCATCGTCGTTCGCGGCCTTGACCCACGGGATGTTGGCCGCGCCTGGGACGTGGCCGGGGACCTGCGCCTGCTCCTGCGGCAGGTGGTCGGGCGCGAGCTTCTCCCCCCGGTACTCCTCGGGCGAGCGCACGTCCACGAACGCGGCCGCGCCGAGCTTGCCGAGCACCTCGTCGCGGAGCGCCCGGATCTCCGGCCGCTCGGACGCCGCGAGCTCGATCCGCGTAGGCTCGTAGATCTTGGCCTCCGGGGTCAGCTCACGGCTCTCGAGCTCCCACTTCTTCCGGCCGCCGTTCAGGAGTGTCACGCGGTCGAACCCGCGCAACTTCAGGATCCAGTACGCGTAGGCGGCGAACCAGTTGTTGTTGCCCCCGTACAGGACCACGGTGCTGTCATCACCGACGCCGGCGCGGGACAGGAGATCGGCGAGCTCGGCCCGGTCGACGTAGTCCCGCCCCGCCGACGCGTGCAGGTCCGCGCTCCAATCCCACCCGACGGCGCCGCGGATGTGCCCCTTCTCGTACGCGGTCGTGTCCTCGTCGACCTCGATCACGCGGATGCTCGGGTCGTCGAGGTGCTCCCCCAGCCAATGGGTCTCGACCAGCGCGTCCGGGTTCGCGTATCCGGTCATCGTCTTCTCCTCCTGCTCGTCACGGTTCCTGGGAACGCGAACGGGCCGCCGGCGGCGGCCCGACACACGTGCACGGCATCGAGGGCTACCGCCCGGCGACCCTCCCGAGACAGCAGAGTCGGCTGGGGATCATCGCGCCCACCAGCCCTCGGCACCTCGTCCGGATCACGATTCCCGATCTCCCGGATAGGATTTGCAGGTGCGAGTCAACCCCAAGCACCTGCGAAGTGTCAAGGTCGGGTCAGAAGTAGCCGAGTGCGGCCTTGGCCTCCTCGGACATCATCTCCGGGCTCCACGGCGGCCGCAGCACCATCTCCGCCTGCACCTGGGTGACGCCGGGGACGTTGGCGAGGAACGACTGCATCTGGTGCTCGATCAACGGACCGATCGGGCACCCCATCGTGGTGAGCGTGTACTCGATGTGGACCGATCCCTCCTCGGACACATCGACCTCGTACACGAGGCCAAGATCCACGATGTTGATCCCGAGCTCCGGGTCCACGACGTGCTTCAGGGCCTCGAGGACCTGCTCCTCGGTCACCGGCCCGTCATTCCCCTGGGAGGCATCGGCCGACCTGGCCTGCGTCGTGTTCTGGTCCACGAGCTTCGTTCCTTCGGGTGGGTTGAACCTCTATCCTAAGGGACGCCTAGGAGCTGAGGACTATTCCACGACCGATGCCTGCCATCCGGATCCTGATCGTCGACGACCACCCGGTCACCCGGGAGGGGCTGCACGCCGCCCTCGATCTGGAGAACGACGTCGTCGTCGTCGGCGAGGCCGAGAGCGGCGAGGATGCGATCGGCAAGGCAGGCGAGCTGTCTCCGGACATCGTCTTCATGGACGTGCGGATGCCCGGGATGAACGGCATCGAGGCGACCAAGGCGATCCGGGTCGCCTCGCCCGAGACCCGCGTGATCCTGTTCACGGTGGACGAGTCGCGCGCCTCGATCAGCGAGGCGATCCAGGCCGGCGTCTCCGGCTACCTGCTGAAGGACGCCTCAGCCGATGAGCTGGTGAACGCCGCCCGGCTGGCGCTGGAGGGCAAGGCCGTGATCCACCCACAGCTGACGCGGGCCTTCATCGAGGAGGTCCAGATCGCGGAGAAGCGCGTCGAGACCCCTCCCCTGTCCAAGCGGGAGAAGGAGATCCTCCAGAAGGTCGCCTACGGAGCGACGACCAAGGAGGTCGCCCACGACCTCGGGATCTCACCCCACACGGTGAAGACGCACCTCGAACGCATCTTCGAGAAGCTCGGCGCCAACGACCGGGCCCAGGCCGTCGCGATCGCCATCCGCAGCGGCCTCGTCGAGTAGCCGGTTCGGTCGCTCCGGCGGCGCGCCCATAGGTCGGTGAAGCCGACGTCGTGACCGATGGTCTGCGCGCGGCCGAGGTGGCCGTCCGGACCCAGCCGTCGTGGGTCGCCACCCCGAGATCGAGCCCGGAGGCCTGAGCCTGCGCGGGCCGCGGACCTGCACTATGCTGCCGTCGGGTACCGGCGTGCGCAAACTCGTCCCCTGGATCGCGATCGCGTTGGCCGCCGCGGGATGCCGCGACGCGCTGCCTCCTCCCCAGGTCGCACCGACCGTGGAGCTCGTGATCACCGAGTCGCCGAGCCCCTTCCGCGAGGTGGAGGCCGGCCAGGTCCGGGCGCTGATCCGCGACGACTGGCACCCACGCCTGGCCGGTGAGCCCGACGACGCCCGCCGTGGGTTCGTGGCGGCACCGAGGCCCGAGAGCTGGAACGGAGACCGGCCGCCGATGGAGGGGCTGGCCGCGCTGTGGGTGGACGGGACCCGGGTCGGCGTCCCCTCCGACTACTACTACCTGGCCGCGTCCGGGCCGGCGCTGGACATGATCACCCACGGGCCGTCCTGCCGGGCCACCCTGCGCCAGGTGATCGTCGACCATCGGCCCGCGTTCGCCTCGGGTGATCCGGACTCCCCAGGAGACTTCGTCGCGCAGGGGCACGGCACCTGCATGGTCGGCCACCGTCCGATCCGGTGGGCGTACTTCGTCGCCGCCCCCGGCTACGGCCCGGTGCGCGAGGTCGGGATCCCGGCCTCCACCCTGTACGTCGTGGTCGCCGTGGTCCCGGACTCGCGCCGGGCGCCGGCGGTGCTCGAGAGGCTGCTCCGGCGGACCGAGTTCGGTGGGGCGACCGTGGCGGACATGATCGCCGCGGCCCGCCCGCGCGTCTTCCAGGTGGTGGGACCGGTCTAGCGCGGCGACCGGTCCACGAACGGCGGCCGGGTCACGGTCGCGGCGGCGCGTCGACCCCGGATGTCGATCTCAACGCGGGTCCCCGGCCCGAACGCACCCGCCGGCGACACGTACGCGAGCCCGATCCCGGCGCCGCGGAGCGGAGAGAAGGTTCCGCTCGTGACCTCCCCCACGGGCTCGCCGCCGGCGAGCACCGGTTGATGGGCGCGAGGGATGAACCGTCGCTCTGTCGTGACGAGGCCGCGGAGGCGTGCCCGAAGCCCTTCCTCCCGCTGGCGGATCAGGGCCTTGCGCCCCCGGAACCCTCCCTTGTCGAACGAGACCGCCCAGCCCATCGCCGCCTCGAGCGATGTCCGTTCGGGCACCAGATCCTGCCCGTACAGCGGATAGCCCATCTCGAGCCGCAGGACATCGCGGGCCCCCAGGCCACAAGGCTCGACCTGGAAACCTGTCCCCGCCGACAGCCGCTCCCAGAGCTCGCTCGCGAGCCCCGCCCGGGTGAAGAGCTCGTAGCCGCGCTCTCCCGTGTAGCCGGTCCGGGCCACGATCACCTCCTCCCCCGCGTGGGACACGACCATGCAGCCCAGGTACGACAGGTCCGCGGCCTCCGGCCACAGACCGCGCACGACCTCGAGCGAGGCCGGCCCCTGGACCCCGAGGAAGCACCGGTCCGGGTGCGCCGCCACCGCCGCCGGATCGAGCGTCTCGCGGAGGGCGCGGACGACCTTGTCCGTGTTCGAGGCGTTGGGGACGAGGAACCAGCGGTCCGGAGCCAGGCGGTACAGGAACAGGTCCTCCTCGACACCACCCCGTTCGTTCAGCAGGTGGTGGTACTGAGCCCGTCCGACCTCGACCCGTCGGAGGTCGTTGGTCAGCAGGCCCTGGAGGGCATCGAACGCCTCCGGACCAACCACGTCCACCTTCCCGAGGTGGCTGAGGTCGAACAGCCCGACGCGCTCCCGCACGGCCCGATGCTCCGCCAGTACCCCTCGATACTCGATCGGCATCAGCCAGCCGCCGAAGGCCCCGAGCTTGGCCCCAAGGTCGCGGTGGACCTCCTCGAGGGGGGTGCGATGAAGCTCCGCGTCGTCCATCCGGGGGGCCATCCTACGTTCGCCCCGGTGCTCGGAGGAACCGCGGTAGCATGGCGTGCAGCGATGGGGGACGCTTACGACGTAGCCGTGATCGGAGCGGGCACGGGCGGGTACTCCTGTGCGCTCCGCGCGGCTCAGCTTGGCAAGCGCGTCGCCCTCGTTGAGCGCGACGAACGCATCGGCGGGACCTGCCTGCTCCGCGGCTGTATCCCCACGAAGGCCCTGCTGCAATCCGCCGCCGTGATGGATGCGGTGAACCGCTCGGACGAGTGGGGGATACGCGCCTCCGGCGAGCCCGACTGGGATGCGATCCAGGCCTTCGAGACCAAGATCGTCGACAAGCTCGTGTCCGGCGTGACCGGGGTCGTGAAGGCGCGCAAGGTGGACGTGATCCGTGGCTCGGCGACCGTGCGGCCAGGGCCGGCCGTCGAGGTCGACGGTCGCAGCATCGAAGCGACGGACGTGGTCGTGGCCACCGGGTCGAAGCCGAACCTCCTCCCCGGGCTCGAGATTACCGAGCGGATCATCACGTCGGACCAGGCGCTCTGGTTCGACCGGCTGCCCGCCTCCGTGGTGATCATCGGCGCGGGGGCCATCGGGTTGGAGTTCGCGAGCTTCTACCGCTCGATGCGCGCGGAGGTCACCGTGGTGGAGGCGCTGCCTCGGCTGGCACCGCTCGAGGACGAGGCGGTCTCCAAGGAGATCGCGCGCGCGTTCCGCAAGCGGGGCATCGCGGGGCACGCCGGCGCCTCCGTCGAGGACGTGAAGGACGCCGGGGACCACGTCGAGGTGACCTTCCGGGCTGGAGGCGAAGGGCAGACGACGACGGCCGAGATCTGCCTGGTGGCCGTGGGTCGGGGGCCGGTCACCCAGGGTCTCGGGCTCGAGGAGCTCGGCGTGGAGCTCGACCGCGGGTTCGTCAAGGTGGACGAGCAGCTCCAGACCACCGTCCAGCACGTCTGGGCGCTGGGCGACGCGGCCGCCACGCCCCTCCAGCTCGCCCACGTCTCGTTCACCGAGGGCTATGCGGTGGCGGAGCGGATCGCGGGCACCGCGACCCCGGAGATCGTGTACACGGGGATCCCGAGGGTGACCTACAGCACCCCCGAGATCGCCTCGGTCGGCCTCACGGAGGCGCAGGCGACCGAGCAGGGCCACGAGGTGGAGACCGAGACTCTCAGCTTCCAGGGGATCGGGAAGGCGAACATCGTGGGCGAGGGCGGCATCGTGAAGATCGTCGCCGAGAAGGACGGCGGCCGGGTCCTCGGCGTGCACATGGTGGGTCCGCACGTCACGGACCTGATCTCCGAGTCGATGCTGATCGTGAACTGGGAGGCGGTCCCCACCGAGGTGGCGGCCCTGATCCACCCGCACCCATCCCTGTCCGAGGGCGTGGGCGAGGCCTTCCTCGCCCTGGCCGGGAAGCCGTTGCACGGCGCGTAGGGGGACCGTCGTGGCGACCAAGGTATCCGACAAGAAGCGGACCCAGAAGGACTGGCGCGCCGGCCTGCCCGACGACCAGCTCCACGAGATCCTGTACAAGCTCAAGCTCTGCCGCTACTTCGACGAGCGGATCGAGGCTCTCTACCGACAGGGACGGCTCCCCGGTGCGATCTACTCGGGTCGCGGGCAGGAGGGTACCCACGTGGGGGTGGCGTTCGCCCTCCGGGAGGACGACTCGCTCTTCCCCACGCACCGCGACCTGTCCGCGCAGCTGACGAAGGGGCTCGATCTTCGGCGCGTGATGGCGCAGTTCTGGGGCCGGATCGATGGATACACGCGGGGACGGGACGGCAACAGCCACATCGGGGACTGGGCGGGCAATCGGACCTGGACCGTGATGTCCCACCTCCCGATCGCCTACCCGCCCGCCTGCGGCGCCGCGCTCGCGTACCTGCGGAAGGGCGAGGACCGCGTCGCGATGGCGATCTGCGGCGACGGGGCAACGTCGAACGGTCGCTGGCACGAGGCCCTCAACGTCTCCGCGATCTACCGGCTTCCCGTCGTCTGGGTCGTGAACAACAACGGGTACGCCTATTCGACGCCGAACGAGCTCGAGTTCCCCGTTCCCACCATCGCCGAGCGGGCCGCGGCCTACGGGATGCCCGGCATCCGGGTGGACGGCGCCGAGGTCCTCGTCGTCCACGCGGCGGCGCGCGAGGCGGTCGAGCGCGCCCGATCGGGCGAGGGCCCGACCCTGATCGAAGCGATCAGCCTCCGGTGGCGGGGCCACGCCGGACACGACCCGGCGAAGTACGTGCCGAAGGAGCTCCTCGAGGAACACATGGAGCACCGCGATCCGGTGACGCGGTTCGAGCAGCTCCTCCGTTCGCACGACCTGATCGACGACGACCACGTGAAGCGCCTGGAGGAGCGGATCAAGGGCGAGTTCGAGGCGGGCCACCGGTTCGCGCTGGATTCGCCGTTCCCCGAGCCAGGTGACGTGACCCGGGGCCTGTGGGTGGAGGAGGGTTACTGGCAGGGCGACCCCGGTCGGGGCGGTGGGACCGAGGCCTGATGGCTGCCACCACCAAGGTCGAAGCAGGTGCGGCGGGCCACGGGGCCGAGCCCCGCGGCAAGCGGTCGGACGCGGGCGAGGCCACCTACCTGGTCGCGATCGCCGAGGCGCTCTGGGAGGAGATGGAACGCGACGAGCGCGTGTTCCTGCTCGGCGAGGACATCGGGGTGTACGGGGGGGCGTTCAAGGTGACGGAGGGGTTCATCGACCGCTTCGGCTCCGAACGCGTGATGGACACCCCGATCGCCGAAGAGACGATCGTCGGCATGGCGCTCGGGGCCGCGATGGAGGGGCTTCGTCCCGTGGCGGAGTTCCAGTACGCGGACTTCATGTCCAGCGGGTTCGACACGATCACGACCGCGCTCGGCCGGTACCACTACCGCAGCGGCGTCCCCGTGCCGGTCGTCTTGCGCGGACCCTCGGGCGGGGGGGTGCGGGCGTCCAGCTTCCATTCGTTCAACCCGGAACCCTGGTTCGCGCACTCGCCGGGCCTGAAGGTGATGTGCCCGGCGTTCCCGACCGACGCCAAGGGCCTGCTGAAATCGGCGATCCGCGACGACAACCCGTGCGTGTTCCTCGAGCACAAGTGGATCTACCGGCGGGTGAAGGAAGTGGTCCCCGAGGATCCCGACTTCCTCGTCCCGATCGGGAAGGCGGAGATCAAGCGCGGGGGCACCGACGTCTCGGTGATCGCCTACGGCGCCATGGTGCACCACGCTCTGGAAGCCGCCGAGACCCTCGCCCGGGATGGCATCGAGGTGGAGATCGTCGACCTCCGCTCGATCGTCCCGCTTGACACCGAGACGATCCTCTCGTCGGTCGCCAAGACCAGCCGGGCGGTCGTCCTGTACGAGAGCCATCGGTTCCTCGGCGTCGGGGCCGAGGTGGCGTCCGTCATCGCGGAGGAGGGGTTCGAGACGCTCGACGCGCCGGTCGTCCGGATCGCGCCGCCCAACGTCCCGGTGCCGTTCTCCCCCACGTTGGAGGACGCCTACCTGCCCCAGCCCGCCGACATCGAGGACGCCATCCGCAGGCTGTCGGCCTGGTAGCCGGGAGGACCCATGACGCAGGTGAAGATGCCCCAGCTCGGCGAGACCGTCGTCGAGGGGACGATCCTCAAGTGGCTGAAGCAGGAGGGCGACACGGTCGCTCAGGACGAGCCCCTGTTCGAGATCTCCACCGACAAGGTGGACACCGAGGTCCCCTCGCCGGCCGCTGGCAAGCTCACGAAGATCCTCGTGCCCGAAGGGGAAACGGTCTCGGTCGGCACCGATCTGGCCGAGATCAACGGGGACGGCGTGCAACCCTCGGGCGAGGCCGAGGAGGCACCCGGAGCCGAGGAGGCGCCTGCGGAGCCACCCGCGGCCGAGGAGGCGGCACCGGCCAAGCGGGCTGCGACGGCCACGGCGCCGGCCCCGTCACCCGAGAAGGGACCGCGGTCCCACATCCTCTCGCCGCTGGTCCGAAGGCTCGCCGAGGAGAACGACGTCGACCTGACGCAGGTCAGCGGCACCGGGACCGGTGGGCGGATCACGAAGAACGACGTGCTGAGCTTCGTGACGGCCCGGGAGAAGGAGCCAGCCGCGGCCCGGGCACCCGCGGTCACCCCGCCCGCGCCGGCCGCCGCCGCCGGGGGGGAGGAGGTCGTCCCCGTCACCCACATCCGGAAGGCGATCGCCCAGCACATGAAGATGTCGCTGGACGTTTCCGCCCGCGCCTGGAACGCGGTCGAGGTCAACGTGGAGAACGTAGCCCGCCTCCGCGAACGCCTCAAGGAGGCGTTCAGAGCACGCGAAGGGTTCGGCCTCACGTACATGCCGTTCGTCACCCGGGCGGTGACCGAGGCCCTGCTCGCCTACCCCATGGTCAACAGCGAGCTCCGCGAGGACCAGATCGTCCTGCGCCACTACGTGAACATGGGGATCGCGGTGAGCTACGACGAGGGGCTCATCGTCCCCGTGCTCAAGGGGACGGACACGATGAACCTCCTCGGGATCGCGCGCGGCATCAACGACCTGGCCACCCGGGCGCGCGCCAAGCAGCTCAAGCCCGACGAGGTCCACGGGGGGACCTTCACGATCACCAATCCCGGACCCTTCGGCTCGCTGATCAGCGTCCCGATCATCAACCAGCCGCAGACCGCCATCCTCGCGTTCGACACGGTCGAGAAGCGACCGGTGGTGGTCGACGACGCGATCGCGATCCGGCACATGGTCTACCTCTCGATGTCCTGGGACCACCGGGTGATCGACGGCGCCCTGGCGTCACAGTTCCTCGCCAGGGTGAAGACGAACCTCGAGATCTGGGACTTCGCGGAGGACCTGGCGCTGTAGGTCGATGTCTCGGGCCAAGCTGATCCGGCCGCGGGAGCTCGTCGCCTACGATGAGGCGAACGAGGCGATGCACGCGCTCGCCGAAGCCCGCCTCCGGGGCGAGGGCGAGGACGCGTTGATCCTGCTCGAGCACCCGCCGGTATTCACCGCCGGACGACGCTGGAAGCCCGATCACATCCGGTGGACCGAGGAACGGATCCGGGAGGCCGGTGCCGACCTGCGGTTCATCGACCGCGGCGGATCGCTCACGTTCCACGGACCGGGGCAGCTCGTCGGCTATCCGGTGCTGGACCTGGGCACGAGACCGGACGCCCTCCGGTTCGTCCGCGCCGTCGAGGAGGTCGTGATCCGTGCGGCCGGGGACATCGGGTTGACGCTGCACCGCAGCGACGTGCAGACCGGAGTGTGGTGCGGCCCCCGGAAGGTCTGTGCGATCGGGGTCCGCCTCATGCGGATGCGGGTGAGCCTCCACGGCTTCGCCCTCAACTGCACCACAGACCTGTCCTGGTACGACGCGATCGTGCCCTGCGGCCTCCCCGACGAGGGCGTAACCTCCCTGTCCGAGCTCGCCGGGCGTCGGGTCAGCGTGGACGAGATGGTCCCGCTCGTGTCCCGGTGCTTCGAGGAGGTCTTCGGCCTCCGCCTGGAGCTCTTGGAGGAGCCGTGGCCGTCACGCATGGCGCAGGGATCGATCGTCGCCGCGTCGGCGAGCTGACCGACCGCGAGCTCTCGCGTTTCCGATCCGAGCGCCCCCGGTCCGCGGCGCTGCTGGATCGTGCCCGGAGGTCGATGCCGCTCGGGATCCCGATGGCCTGGATGGCCTCGCTCCACGGTCACCCGCCCGTGTACATGGCCCGCGGCGACGGAGCCCACGTGATCGACGTGGATGGGAACCGCTACTTCGACGTGAACATCGCCGATACCTCCATGTTCTGTGGGTACGGTCCCGAGCCCGTCGTCCGAGCGGTCGGCGAGCGGGTGCGGCTCGGGGCACAGTTCCTGATGCCGAGCGAGGACGCGATCGTCGTGGCTGAGGAGCTGTCGCTCCGTTGGAGGTTGCCCAAGTGGCAGTTCACGCTGTCGGCGACCCAGGCGAACACCGAGGCGATCCGGATCGCGCGCGTGGCGACCGGTCGACCGACCCTCGTGATGTTCGACGGTACGTACCACGGCCACGCAGACGAGCTGCTCGTCATCGCGGGGAACGACGCTCCCGCCGCCGGGTACCGCGGCCTCCCGTCCGAGGTCGCGGCACACGTGCGGATCGTGCCGTTCAACGACGCAGAGGCCCTGGAACGTGCCCTGGCCCCCGGCGACGTGGCCTGCGTGCTGATGGAGCCGGCGCTCACGAACCTGGGGGTGGTGTTGCCCGACCCGGGGTTCCACGAGGCGGTGCGCCGCATCACCCGCGAGACGGGGACCGTGCTCGCCGTCGACGAGACACACACGCTGATCTGCGGGCCGGCCGGTCTCGTCGGTCAGTGGGGGCTCGAGCCCGACATCGTGACCCTGGGCAAGTCGATCGGCGGCGGGGTCGCGATCGGCGCCTACGGGATGCGAGCGGACCTCGCCGCCCTCCTCCATCCGGTCCAGACCTTCGGCGGTCCCGGCACCGCCGAGGACGAGATCGCCACGGGCGGCACCCTGTTCGGCAACCCGCTCCAGCTGGCCGCGGCCAGGGCGGCGCTGACCGACGTGCTGACCGACGAAGCCTACGAGCGCACGGCGCGCCTGGGGACCGTGCTCGCCGACGGGATCGACCGCGTGGCGGAGACGGGTGGCCTCCCCTGGAAGGCGCATCGGCTGTTCGCTCGCAGTGGGTACGCCTTCACGGGGGAGCTCGCCCGAACCGGCGCGGAGGGGCGGGCCGCGCACGACGGGGAGCTGTGGCGCCTCCTTCGGCTGTGGATGGCCAACCGCGGCGTCTGGGAGGCGATGGAGTTCGCGGGGCCGGCCGTCTCGGTCCCGGCGACCGGAGCGGACATCGACGGCTACCTGGACGTGCTGTCCGAGCTCGTCGAGGCGCTCTCGGCCACGAGCGCGTAGCGGGGGCGCTGCTCGAGCCATCCAAGCGGCCACGGCTCGTGCAGCCGCGCCGCCCACTCCACGTCGCGGAGGCGCCTGATCCGAACCGCTCGCCATCCGGCCTCGTGGACCGCGTGGATCAGCGGCACCGGAGTGGGCAGACGGGCCAGGGGCAACGCCGCCAGGACCTCCTCCGGGTAGGGCGCGTGATGGTCGGGCGGGGTGCGGATGAGCTTGCGGATCCCCTCGGCGGCCAGGTCCGCCGCCCGCCGCGAGAGCCCGGTCTGGCCCCAGACCCCCTCGAACAGCACCAGGCGGCCGGCGACCTCGCGCCAGGCGCGGAGCGCGTTCACCGGATCGGGGATCGTCCACAGCACGTGGCGCTCCATCACCGCATCGAAGGGCCCCCCCGGCGGCTCCGTCGCGCCGCCCACCACGAATCGCATCCGGTCCCCGAGCCCTCGCTCCTCGGCCTTGGCCTCGGCCTTGCCGAGCATGCCGGGCGACAGGTCCAGCGCAGTGACCCGGTACCCGAGCTCGGCCGCGAGCAGCGACAGCGCGCCCGTACCGGCCCCGGCGTCCAGCACCCTCGCGCCCGGCGCGGGCAGGGCCTCGTGCAGCGCTTGACGCCACGCGGCGGCCTCGAGGGGGTCGGAGACCGCGTGGGACTTCGTGCCGTCGTACGTGTGCGCCTCCGCGTCCCAGAACGCGCGGATCGAGTCGTGCACGTCCGCCATGCTCAGAACAGCGCGTTGGCGAGCTTGCGCCGGAACTCGGCCACGAGGTCGTCCTCGTCGCCGAGCACGGCGAACACCTCGAGCATCGCCTGCCTCGCGTCGGGGTCGTCGCGGAGGGCGCCGAGCATCCCATCCAGCGCCTCCCGGTACCTCCCCTGGGCCGCCAGGCGCTTTGCAGATGCCAGCGTGCCCACCTCGGTGAGGTCCGTCCAGGACCGAACCTCGAGCGTGGAGAGCAGCCGTTCGGCCCCGGGCTCGGGCAGCAGCGGCATCAGGGTCTCGCGCGCCTCCTGGTCCCGTCCGGTCTCCGCCAGGACCCGCCCAAGGCCCAGACGAGCCTCCCGGTTGTTGGGGTCCGCCTCGAGCGCCTCGCGGTACCCGGCCTCGGCATCGCCGAGGTCGCCGTCCAGCTCGTCTTCGAGCGCGGCCTTCGCCTCCAGGTCCGCCTCGCCCGGCAGGATCCGATCGACGAACTCGTTGACCATGGGCTCGGGGATCGCGCCGACGAACCCGTCCACGGGCTTGCCCTCCCGGAAGGCCACCACGGTGGGGATGGACTGGACGCCGAACTGCCCGGCCGTGTACGGGTTGGCGTCCACGTCCAGCTTGGCGAGCTGGAAGGCCCCGCCGCGCTCCTGGGCGACCTTCTCCAGGATCGGGCCGATCACCCGGCATGGGCCGCACCAGGCTGCCCACAGATCGACGATCACCGGACGCCGCTTCGACTCCTCGACGACCGTCTCCATGAAGTTCTCGTCGGTCGCCTCCACGACGACCGGGCCGGTCCGCGTCACCTGCTGCATGTCCTCCATCCTTCCCAGTGTCTCGCGGGTAACACCCCGCCACAACGTCGACGCGCCCTCGCTTCTTCCGTCAGCCTCTGAACCGGCGCAGCCGCAGCGAGTTCGTCAGCACCGAGACCGACGAGGCCGCCATCGCCGCGCCGGCGATGATCGGGTTGAGCAGGCCGAACGCCGCGAGCGGGATCGCCGCGACGTTGTACCCGAAGGCCCAGAACAGGTTCTCGGCGATCGTCCGGAACGTCCGTCGTGAGAGCCGGATGGCACGCACCACGCCCTCGAGGTCGTCCCCGATCAACGTGATGTCGCTCGCCTCGATCGCCACGTCGGTACCGGTCCCGATCGCGATCCCCAGGTCGGCTTGGGCGAGCGCCGGTCCGTCGTTGATGCCGTCGCCGACCATGGCCACGACCTTGCCCTCGGTCTGCAGTCGTCGGATCTCCTCGACCTTGTCCTCGGGATGCACCTCCGCGAGGACGCGGTCGATCCCGACCTGAGCCGCGATCGCCTCCCCGGTGGTCCGGTTGTCGCCGGTCAGCATCACCACCTCGACGCCGAGCGTGTGCAGCGCCCCGATCACATCGCCAGCCCCGGCTTTCACCGTGTCCGCCACCGCCACGACGCCCTGCGCCTCTCCATCCCAACCGACCCAGGACACCGTATGCCCCTGCTCCTCGAACGCATGCGCGTACCGTTCCACCGAGGGCGGAACGTGGAACCCCGCGTCCGACAGCAACGAGCGGCGGCCGACGAGCACCTCGACCCCATCCACCCGCGCCCGGGCGCCCCGGCCGGGCACGGCCCGGAACCCGGTGGAGCCGGGGACCGCCACCTCGCGCTCCGCCGCCCCTTCCACGATGGCGCGCGCGATCGGGTGCTCGCTCCCCGTCTCCACCGCGGCCGCTCGTTCGAGCGTATCCGCGCGCCCGCCCACCTCGATCAGTCGCATACGCCCCTCGGTCAAGGTCCCCGTCTTGTCGAAGACAACGGCGTTCACGGCCCGTGACCGCTCGAGGATCTCGGCCCCGCGGATCAGGACCCCCATCTGCGCGCCGCGACCCGTGCCCACCATCAACGCCGCCGGAGTGGCCAGACCGAGGGCGCACGGGCACGCGATGATGAGCACCGCGACGGCCGGGATCAAGGCATCTCGCACCGTGCCGTCGACCAGGTACCAGCCCATGGCGGTGGCCGCGGCGATCACCATCACCACCGGGACGAACACGCCTGCCACGCGGTCGGCCAGTCGCTGGATGGGGGCCTTCGATCCCTGGGCCTCGGCCACCAGCCTGGCGATCTGCGCGAGCGCGGTGTCCTGCCCGACCCGGGTGGCCTCGATGGTGAGGACGCCGTCCACGTTCACCGTGGCGCCGGCGACCTCGTCCCCCGCACCCTTCTCGACCGGTACGGACTCGCCGGTCAGCATCGACTCGTCGACGGCCGAGGCCCCCTCGACCACGCGGCCGTCGACCGGGACCTTCTCCCCGGGAAGGACCTTGACGAGCCACCCGACCTGAACCGAGTCGGCCGGGAGCCGAAGCTCCCTGCCGTCGCGCAGGACCCGCGCTTCCTTGGCCCCTATCTCGAGCAGGCGCTTGATCGCCTGGGACGCCCGGCCCTTGGCCCGCGCCTCGAGCCACCGCCCCAGCGCGATGAACGCGATGATGATCGCCGCCGTATCGAAGTACAGGTCCTCCATCCCTGGCAGCGCCCACACGGAGTAGGCGTAGGCGGCCAGGGTCCCCACCGCGATCAGCGTGTCCATGTTCGCCGAAAGGCTGCGTGCCCGGATCGCGGCTCCCTCGAGGAACGGCCAGCCCGCCACGAACTGCACGGGCGTCGTGAGCGCGAGCGCCGTCCACCGGGCCCAGGTCTGATCCATGAACGCCATCGAGAGGATCATCGTGGCGACGCCGAGCGGCCAGGCCACCGCCAGCCGCAGGAGCCAACCCCGCTCCTCGCGCCGCGCGGCCTCCTCCGACTCGTCGACGTGTATCCGCAGGTCGTAGCCGCGCGCCCGGACCGCCTCGCGGAGGGAATCGAACGTGGGCGCGGCTCCGTCGTCCAATCGGACCACCGCCTCGCCGGTGGCGAAGTTGACCGCCGCCTGCACGCCCGGCTGCTTGTTCAGCGTCCGCTCCACCCGTGCCGCGCAGGAACCGCACGTCATGCCCAGCACGTCCAGGCGGAGATCCCCCGCATCCGGGGTCCGCTCCCGCGTTGTCACCATCAGGCGAGCCTCCCGGCGAACCGAGCCACCGCCGCCAACATCTCCTCCACCTTCGCGTCGCCGTCCCCCGAGGAGATGCCCTCCTTCACGCAGTGGCGCACGTGATCGTCGAGCAACCCCATCCCCACCGCGCGGAGCGCCGCCGTGACCGAGTTCAACTGGGTCAGGATGTCGATGCAGTACTGGTCCTGCTCGACCATCCGCTGGACACCTCGCACCTGGCCCTCGATCCGGCGGAGCCGGTCCTGGAGCTCTTTCTTGTTCATGCTGTAGCCCGCCATCGCTCCTCCTCGCCGCGAGGACCAGTTTACCCTAGGGGGGTATCCTATCGTCAACCTGGGGCCGCCGATCCGCGACGCGCGTGCCGGGAGGATCTGGGTCCTCTCGCCGGGCGGGGGCCTCGGAGCCCTCCCGCCTCGGGAGGCGCGAGGAGATCTCGTGGCGCAGCCGCGCGGTGAGCTGGGTCGCGCGGCTCCGCCGCTCATGAGGGTCCGCGACCGGCGCGACCTCGATCGGCAGCGCGAACGAGACCTGGACGCGCACACCCCGCGGTCGGCTCGCCCGCCGGCCGTCCTCGGTGCCCGAGATCGCGCACGGGACGATCGGGGCCCCCGTTCGCAGCGCGAGCCAGGCCGCGCCGTCCAGGAACGGAAGGAGCCGACCCGGGCTGCGCGTCCCCTCCGGGTACATGCCGAGTACGCCGTCGGCTGCCAGCACCGCGAGGGCCATCTCGACGGCCGCCACGTCGAAGCGATCGCGTTCCACGATGAACCCTCCGAGCTCCCGCAGCGCCCAGGCTACGAAGGCGTTCTTGAACAGCTCCCGCTTGGCCATGAACGTGATCCCCCGGGGGCACGCGAGGACGGCGATCGGGATGTCGAGCGCGCTCTCGTGGTTCATCGCCACGATCGCTGGGCCCGAGCGGGGGACGTGCTCGGCTCCATCCACCCGGAGTCCCACCCACCACCCGAGCGGCGGACCACCGAGGGAATCGGCCAGCCGCTGGAGCCGGCCGGTCCCCGCGGGGAGCCCGATCGGTCCGGCGCGCTCGGGGGAGCGCTCGACCGCGAGTAGCACCTCTCCCACGGTGTTCGATGCGTCGAGGTCGGCCCGAGCGAGGTCCAGCCCGAACTCCTGCTCGAGCGCGGCCGAGAGCTCCGCGAAGGACAGCGAATCCATCCCAAGATCGGACAGCCGCATCGATCCGTCCGGATCGGCGGCTCCCGGACCCCCGAGCTCTCGCATCAGGGCCAGCGCCAACTCCCGGCGGTCCCTCCGCTGCATCGCGCGTAGCGTACTGAACCACCGTTCGCGACCGGTCCGGAGGGGGGCGGATGCTAGACTCCCCCGAGGAGGCGATGTGGCGACCCAAGTAACCACGGACACCTCGCACGAGGCTCTCGGCCTCTCCTCGGACGACCTCCTCTCGATGTACCGGACGATGGTCATCGCCCGGGCGATCGACGAGGCCTCGTTCCGCCTCAACCGGCAGGGGAAGGCCCCGTTCGTCGTCCCGGTCTCCGGTCACGAGGGCTGCCAGGTGGGCACCGCGTGGGCGATGCGCCGCGGCCGCGACATCTGGCTCCCGTACTACCGCGACGTCGGTGTCGTCCTGGTGGCCGGGATGACGCCGATGGAGATCTTCCTGGGACTGTTCGCCAAGGCCGACGACCCGTCCTCGGGCGGGCGTCAGATGCCCAGTCACTGGGGATCGCGGCGACTGGGGATCATCAGCCACTCCTCCCCCATCGCGAGCCAGGTCCCCCACGCCGCCGGGATCGCCTACGCCGTGAAGCTGCGCAGCGAGGAGGCGGTGGTCGGCTGCTGGTTCGGCGAGGGAGCCACCTCCGAGGGCATCTGGCATGAGGGCCTGAACTTCTCCGGGATCCACCGGCTCCCGGTGGTGTGGATCTGCGAGAACAACCAGTACGCGATCTCGGTCGCGCAGTCCAAGCAGATGGCGATCGAGAACGTGGCGGACCGCGCCGACGGATACGGCTTCCCCGGCGTGATCGTCGACGGCAACGACGTGCTCGCGTGCTACGGCGCGATGAAGCAGGCGGTCGAGCGGGCGATGGCGGGAGAGGGGCCTACCCTGATCGAGGCCAAGACCTACCGGTTCTTCCCCCACACCTCCGACGACGACGACCGCACCTACCGCTCCCGCGAGGAGGTCGAGGCCGCCAAGCACAACGACCCGATCCATCGCTTCGAGCATCGCCTTCGCGACGAGGGGATCCTGGATCGGGAGCAGGCCGCGGCGATCGCGGAGGAGGTCAAGGCGGACGTGGATCGGCAGATCGAGGACGCCTGGAACGCCCCCGATCCCGAACCATCGACGCTCGAGCGCCACCTCTTCCACGAGGGCGACCGGGCGTGACCGAGAAGAACCTCGTCACCGCGATCCACGACACGCTCCACGAGGTCATGGCGGCCGACGAGCGGGTGGTCGTCCTCGGCGAAGACGTCGCCGCCCGGGGTGGGGTGTTCCGCGTCACACAGGGGTTCCTGGAGGAGTTCGGAGAGCAGCGGGTGATCGACACCCCCCTCGCGGAGGGCGCGATCGTCGGCGTGGCCGTTGGGATGGCGCTCCACGGGCTCGTGCCCGTGGCCGAGATCGAGTTCGCCGACTTCATCCACCCTGCCTTCGACCAGATGGTCTCCGAGGTGGCGCGGATGCGGTACCGGTCCAACGGGGACTTCGGCCTGCCGATGGTCGTCCGCGCCCCGTGGGGCGGCGGCGTGCACGGTGCCCTCTACCACTCGCAGTCGATCGAGGCCTTCTACGGTCACATCCCGGGGATCAAGGTGGTGGTCCCCTCGACGCCCTCGGACGCGGCGGGGATGTTGCGGTCGGCGATCGAGGACCCGGACCCGGTCCTCTTCTTGGAGCACAAGCGGACCTATCGGCTGATCAAGGGTGAGGTGTCCGACGAGCCGTTCCGTGTCCCGATCGGGCCAGCCGACGTCAAGCGGGAGGGACAGGATCTCACGGTGGTCTCCTACGGCCTGATGCTGCACCTCTGCCTGGAGGCCGCGGCCCGCCTCCAGGAGGAGGAGGGCATGTCGGCCGAGGTGGTGGACGTGCGGACCATCAGCCCGCTCGACAAGGAGACGATCCTCTCGTCCGCGCGCAAGACGGGGAAGGCGATGGTCGTCTACGAGGACAACCGGACCTACGGCGCCGGGGCAGAGATCGCCGCGACGATCGCCGAGGAGGCGATGTTCGATCTCGATGCACCGATCGCCCGGCTCGGCGGGCCGGACGTCCCGGCGATGGGGTTCACCACCAACCTCGAGCACGCGTTCCTGCTCGACGCCGACCGGATCTACGGTCGGATGCTCGAGCTCGCCCGCTTCTGAACCTCGCCCTCCCAGCGCTCCCTCGGCCGTTCACGTGTCCTGGATCGAGCGGAGGCTGGCTAGACTGGCCGGCATGGCTCCCATCCCCGACCGGGACCACAACCCGCACCGCCGACTCCTTCACCTGCCGATCGTCGGCACGAACGGGGTCCCGGCGTCCGCCGGACGGAAGCCGCCCTGGCTCAAGGTCCGACTCCAGACCGGACCGAACTACCACGACCTCCAGCGCATCGTCCACGGGCGCTCCCTGCACACCGTATGCGAAGAGGCGATGTGCCCGAACATCCACGAGTGCTGGGAGCAGCGTGAGGCGACGTTCCTGATCCTCGGCGAGCGCTGCACGCGTCGCTGCGGCTTCTGCGACGTCATGACCGCGCGGCCTGACCCGGTCGACGAGGACGAGCCGCGCCGCGTGGCCGAAGCGGTCCGGGAGATGGGGCTCCGCTACGTCGTGCTCACCGGCGTCGCCCGGGACGACCTTCCCGACGGCGGCGCTCGGATCTGGGCGGCGGCGATCCGCTCGGTCCGGGAGGCCGTTCCTGGCTGCAGGGTCGAGGTGCTCCCCACCGACTTCAAGGGGGGCGAGCGGGACATCGCGACGGTGATCGACTCGCGGCCCGACGTTTTCGCGCACAACCTCGAGACGGTCCGGCGGCTCCACGGCCGGATCCGCCCGGCGTTCGGCTACGATCGCTCGCTCGAGGTCCTGCGGATCGTTGAACGCCTGCGGCCCGGACAGGTCACCAAGTCGAACCTGATCCTCGGCATGGGCGAACGACCCGAGGAGATCCCCGACACCCTCCGCGATCTGGCCGAGGCCGGGGCCGACATCGTGACGATCGGCCAGTACCTCCAGCCCACGCCCCTCCACCTGCCCGTGGACCGATGGGTCGCGCCCGAGGAGTTCGCCCGGTGGAAGGAGCTCGGGGAGTCGACGGGCATCGCGCACGTCGAGGCCGGGCCGCTGGTCCGCTCGAGCTACCACGCCGGCGAGCAGTTCCGCCGCGCGCTCGACACAGTCCCGGGACCGCGGGGATAGGGAGGAGTCGACCCGTAAGCCGGATCCTGTACCGGCCCTCGCGGGCCGGCGGCGACCATCTCTCTGAGCCCCGCCTCGCGACGGGACCCCGGGGCCGAAGCCCTCGCGCGGCCTACCCGGGAGCTCGGGCGGGCCACCCTCCACCGGTCACCCGGGTGCGCTCCCTGCTTGGCCTTGCTCCGGGTGGGGCTTGCCGAGCCGGACCGGTCACCCGGCCCGCTGGTGAGCTCTTACCTCACCCTTTCACCCTTACCCCCGAGGGGGCGGTCTGCTCTCTGTGGCGCTTTCCGCGGGTCGCCCCGCCTGGGTGTTACCCAGCACCCTGCCCTGCGGAGTCCGGACTTTCCTCGAGCTCATCGCCCGCGGTCGCCCGGCCGACTCCTCCGCCCCGAGTATAGGCGCGCGTATCATCGGGCGATCGATGCGCCAACCCGCCCTCCTCCTCGTCGCGCTCGGGCTCGTGGCCTGCGCCCCCGAGCCGCAGGGACCGGTCGCGCCGATCGCCCGGGAGCAGCTCGTCGCGGGCACCGCGCTCGAGGCCTCCGGGGCCCGTGACGCCGCGGTGGCGTTCGTGCAGGCGTACGCCGACTCCGGGCGGGTGGGTGTCGGACCGTTGGCGCGGCTGGTCGCGGGCGCCGACCTCCAGACGTGGGTCCGCTGGCTCGGGGTCCAGCACCGGGAGTTCCCGGGGATGATCCAGGCGACGACCGACCTCCGCGACATCGTGTTCGTGGAAACGGTGGAAGCGGGTCGGGCGAACGGAGCCCAGGTCTCCGTGTCGGCTTCGGTCACGTTCGCGTTCGATCCCACCGACGGGGAACGGTTCCAACGGAACCGGATCCTGGACGGTCCCATGACCCTGGTCCGCACCTCGCCCGGCGGATACCTGGTCGTCGACCTCCTGCGCGATGGCGTCCCGATGTCCGACGGCATCCATCGGTTCCAGGACGAGACCCGGACGGAACGGGACCTCACCGTCACGCTCGACTCCTTGTTCACCTTCCCGCCCAACTGGCAGTTCAACGTGATCGTCGAGAACGGCGGCGACCGAGACGTGGTTCTGGATCCTGACGGTGCGGCGTTGGCCGTCCGGCGCGGCGGCGGGTTCGAACGGCTCGAGGGCGCCATGACCGGCTCCCTGGCGGTGATCCCCGCCGGAACGGCGGTCGACGGGATCCTCGCCTATCCGGCGCAGGAGGATGCCGCCGGCCGCGTGCTCTCGCTCGTCTACCTCGAAGGCCGGCGGGCCAGGCGCTTCGAGTTCCCCCTGGAGGACCTGGTCACGGTGGTTCCTCCACCGCCTCCGGCGGGAGAGGTGCCGTCGACGGAGATCGAGGCCTAGCTCCGGCGAGCCACGCATCGACGCCGCGGTTGGCCAGGCGGTCCGCATCGACGTTCCGTTCGCGGGGGACGTGCTCGTACCGGACGCGGTCGAACCCAGCGGCCAGATCTCGGACGCGCCGGTGCAGGATCCGGAGGCTCGCGCTCCGGACCTTGTAGCGACCGGCCAACTGCTCGACCAGCAGCCGGCTGTCCGAACGCAGGAGCACCTCGCTGGCCCCGAGCTCGCCCGCCCGCTCCAGCCCGCGGATCGCGGCCGTGTACTCGGCGACGTTGTTGGTGGCCTCCCCGATCCCCTCCGCGATCTCGGCCAGGACCCTCCCGTGGGCGTCGGTGATCCGGACGCCGATGCCGGCCGGGCCGGGGTTGCCGCGGGCGGCGCCGTCGCAGGCGACGATCAGGCGAAGACCACGATCCGGCGGCAGTACTCGCACCTCTTCACGCCATCGGTGTGCTTCAACCGGTCGAGCTCCGCGGCCGAGAGCTTCTCGTGGCAGGCCTGGCAGACACCGTCCACGATCGCCGCCGCGCCCACGCCCTTCTTCTGGCGACGCAGGTCCTCGTAGAGCTCGAGGAGCTCCTCGTCGAGCCCGGCGGCGAGCGCCTCGCGCTCCCGACGTCGATCGGCCAGCATCGTAACCGTCTCCTCGAGCTCCCGGGCGGCGTCGCCCCCCATCGCGTCGACCTCGTCCCGGACCGCCTGCAGCGCGCGGTCGGCCTCGGCGGCACGTGCCTCCATGTCGTCGCGGCGCACCATCTGCTCCAGCAGCTCGTCCTCGGCTCGGCCCCGTCGCTCCCTGAGCGCGTCGATCTCGCGCTGGAGCGCCTCCAGCTCCCGCGCGTTCGCGATCGAGCCGTCGTACATCCGCTTCTCCTCCGCCTCGAGCTTGGCCGTCATCGAGGCGATCTCGTTCTCCAGGCGGACCGATTCGCGCGTCACAGCGTCGAGCCCCAGCCGGATCTCGCCCAGGCGGGACTCGGCCTCCTCCATCCGCCGGCGCGCGACGGTGAGCTCCTCCTCGGCCTCGAGCTGCTCGCGCCGATGTCCGAGCCGGTCGATCGTCGTGTCGAGCTCCTGGAGCTCCAGGATGCGATCCAACCCCTCCATCCCGGCGAAGGGTAGTCGATGCGTCGATCGGCCGACGTCCTCGAGCGTGAGCTGCCGCGGCTCGTGTCCCGCGCGGGACAGCCGCTCGCGATCGGCCGACGATCGGGAGGCGGAAGCAAGACTCTCCTCTGCTCTGTGGCCCGCCTCCTCGGCGACGTGAACGCCATCAGGCGCGGCTGGCGCTGCGGCGCGGAAGCCATCGCATACGAAGGCCCGGTGGCTCGGGCTACCAGGCCTTCGTATGAGGTTCGATGTGTCCCTACCCGGCCTTGAACTTCGGGAACTTGCCGCCGATCGCCCAGTTCGAGGGATTGACCTCCTCGATGATCACGAAGGTCACGTCACGCATGGCTTCGCCTTGGACCTCGACCTCAGCCTCGGTCACCTTCTCGATCATCGCCTTCTTCTGTTCGTCGGTGAACACACCCTCGATCACCTGGATGGTGGTTACCGGCATGCCTCTCTCCCTCCTCTCGGGTTCGTCCTTGGGAGCACCCTCCGATGCGAGAACGGCCGGAGTCTCACGCTCGGAGTCCGGCGGCGTCCAGGGCCGGGGGCCCTGGGCACGCTGGGACGGCGTCCCGCACCCCGATAGCGGATGGGGTCCTCGACTATGGCCGCCGGTCCAGGATGGAACATATGTTCGAGTCACGCAACAGCGCAGGCCCTTCCGGGATAGCATCGGGCGATGGGTTGCCTCGTCGTCCTCCTCGCGCTGCTGACGCCGCGGTTCGTGATGTTCCTGATGTGGCTCTTCTCGAACTACCTGAACCGGGCGTTCACCAGCGGCTGGTGGGGCCTGCTCGGGTTCCTCTTCCTGCCGACCACCTCGATCGCCTACGCGGTCGCGCAGAACGAGTTCCAGGCGGAAGGGGGCGGCACCGAGGCGGCCGGGATCATCCTGATCGTGGTCGGCGTGGCAGTCGACCTCGGGCTGCTGGGGGGCTCCGGCCGCGGCCTCGGCAGGCGCGAGAACCGCTAGGCGGTCAGCCGCACGCGCGGGTCGACGTAGGCGTAGGCAACGTCGACCACCAGGTTCGCGAGCGCGATGAAGAACGCGCCGACGATCGTCACGCCCATCACCGAGGGGAAGTCGTTCACGAAGATCGAGCGCACCGCGTACTGGCCGATCCCGGGGAGGTTGAACACCGTCTCGGTGATGAACACGCCACCGAGCAGACCCGCGAGATCGAGCCCGAAGATCGTCACCACCGGGGTGAGCGCGGCACGCAGGCCGTGCCGGTAGATCACGCGCCGCTCCGACAGTCCCTTCGCGCGGGCCGTCCGGATGTAGTCCTCCCCCATCGTCTCGATCAGGTTCCCCCGCACCATCCGCGCGTAGAACGCGGCGTAGGTCAACGCGACGACGATCCAGGGCAGGATGAAGCGTCCCTGGGTCACGGCCTCCCACGTGCTCGCGCCGATCGGGATGCCCGAGGACGGCGCCCATCCCAGCCGGAACCAGAACACGTACAGGAACACGTACGCCAGCCAGAACACGGGCGCGGAGACGCCGAACAGCGCGAACACCATCCCGGCCCGATCGGCGAAGCTCCGACGCCTGACCGCCGAGACGATCCCGATCGGGATGCCCATCGCGAGCCAGATCGCCGCCGCGCCCACGGCCAGCGTCAGCGTCGTCGGCAGTCGCTTGAAGATCTCCTGCTTGACCGGGACGAAGTTCGAGTACGAGAAGTACACCTCCTCGTTCAGGAACAGGCCGGGCCAGGGGATCAGGCCCTGGGCGAACCGCGCGTACTGTGCCCAGACCGGCCGATCCAGGCCGAACGCCTCACGAGCGGCGGCGATGTTCTCGGGGGTGGTCGCCTTGCCCACGGCCCGTCGTGCGGGATCGGAGGCGGGGAGCTTGACGAAGATCACGAACGTCACGAGCGAGACGACCACCAGGACGAGGATCAGGAACAGGCTCCGCCGGACCAGGTAGCGTCCCACGCCGACGATCGTAGGCAGGGGGATCCACGCCCGGAACCTGGCGACGGAGCGGATCCTTGCGCTCGACCGCCCTTTCCTTGCGGTTCCTTGCCCTCCTAGCCCTGGCGGGCGCGACGGGCGACCCGGGCTCCGTTCTCATCCAGGAGGCGGGCGGCCACGATCCGGCACCGGTACGCACCGGCCGGCGCCTCTACCTCGACCTCCTCGCCCACCTTGTGGCCGAGCATCGCCTTGGCGAGCGGCGACTCGGCGGAGATCCGGACGTCGTCGAGCGATGCCTCCACGGGGTGGACGATCAGGTACCGCTCGCTGGTCCCATCCTCGAAGCGCACGGTCACCTCGTCGCCGATCTCCACGACCTGCGGATCGCCCGGGAACTCCTCGGCCACCGCCGCGTGTCGCAGCATGTACTCGATCTCGGCGAGCTCCTCGTTGGCGCGCGCGAACTCCGCCTCGACCTGCGCGTCACGGTCGGTCTCATCCAGCCGGGTGACGATCTCCGGGATCGTCTCCTCGCGCAGCCGGCGGGCGCGCTCCTCCAGGAGCTTCTTGCCCTCGGCGGTCAGCATGCTGCGGCCTTCCGATCGAGAACCCTGCGTCGCGCTCACGATGCCTCCTTGGTCACCGCCTACCTCTCGATGCAGCCGCCACCGCTATCGGTGGGCTGTCTCGGCGGGGCGTTCGGGATCGCCTCGACCCGTCGGGGAGGGATCCGGCCCTACTGTACCCCATCTCGCCGGGGGCGGCTCCGGCCCTCCCGTGACAGACTGGTTCGCCATGGTGGAGGTCGCCGAAGCCGGTCAGGGGATCACCGCGGAGGAGCTCGCGCTGGCCACGCGCAACCGCGGGATGCCGCTGGAGGCGCTCCGCTACGACCTGACCCCGACCGGCCTCCACTACCTGCTGGTCCACTTCGACATCCCTGACGTGGACGCCGGAACCTGGCGCCTGCGGGTGGGTGGGAACGTCCGCATGCCTCTCGAGCTGGACCTCGCGGACCTGCGCTCGCGCCCCTCACGGACCGTGCCGGTCACCATGGAGTGTGCGGGGAACGGCCGGGCGCGGCTCGAGCCCCGGCCCCGCAGCCAACCATGGCTGGTCGAAGCGATCGGCACGGCCGAGTGGACCGGCACACCCCTCTCCGGCGTCCTCGGCGACGCTGATCTGGCGCCCGGGACCGCCGAGCTGGTGTTCACCGGGGCCGATCGCGGCCTGCAGGGCGAGGTCGAACACGACTACCAACGCTCGCTCACCGTCGGGGAGGCGATGCGGGACGAGGTGCTGCTCGCGTACGAGATGAACGGGCAGCCGCTGGAGCCCCAGCACGGCTTCCCGGTCCGCCTGATCGTGCCCGGCTGGTACGGGATGACGAGCGTGAAGTGGCTCACCCGGATCGAGGCCGTGAGGGAGCCGTTCGCCGGGTTCCAGCAGGCCGACGCCTACCGGTACCAGACGAACGAGGACGACCCGGGCGAGCCCGTCGAACGGATCCGGGTCCGGGCGCTGATGATCCCGCCGGGGATCCCCGACTTCTTCACGCGCCGGCGCCTGGTCGAAGCGGGACCGGTGACGATCGCCGGACGGGCATGGTGCGGCACCGCGCCCGTGACCCGCGTCGAGCTCGGCGTGGACGGCGAGTGGATCGAGGCGGAGCTCGGGCGGTCCGTCGGCGAGTGGGCCTGGCGTGGCTGGTCGTGCGGGTGGGACGCAACGCCCGGGGAGCACGTGCTGTCCTGCCGGGCCACCGACGCCGACGGGAACACCCAACCCCTCGAGCAACCGTGGAACCTCCAGGGGATGGGCAACAACCTCGTGCAGGAGGTTCCCGTCACCGTCCGCTGAGCCCCTCAGCCCGGCGGGGCGAGGATCCCGAAGCGCGCGAACCTGGCCAGGCGCGCCGGCAGGCCTGACTCGTCTTTCGCCTCCTCCCATCGGACGGCTCCCTCCACGGCAGCCCGGAAACCGTCGGCCACCTCGCGGAGGAAGCTCCCGGTCTCTGTGTAGCGCGCGAAGTGGGCGACGTAGACGAACCGCACCTCGTCCGCTAGGGGCGCCACCCGGTCGGTCGATCGCGCGAACGCTTCCAGGTCCGACTCGGGAAGGTGCGCGTAGATCGGGCCCGTGTTGTAGGTGTCGCCGCCGAAGAGCACGCCGTTCCGCTCGTCGAGCAGGCAGATCGAGTCCGGCGTGTGACCCGGCGTGTGGATCACCTGGAGATCCCGACCGCCCAGGTCGATGAGGTCGCCGTCGCGGAGCAGCCGGGTTGGGACGGACCGAGCGATGGTCCAGTCCTCCGGGTCGAACCCGTCGGGGAACGCGCGAGGCGTCATCTCCTCGGTCAGGAACCAGAACAGCTCCTCGTCGACCGCCCGGAACTCGCCGAAGCGCTCCAGCATCCCGCGAGCCCATCCTACGTAGGGCCGGATCTCGTCCATGTCGGGGCCCCGCCGGAGCTCGCCCTCCCCCGCCTCGTGGATCGCGATGTCGGAGAAGCCCGCGTTCCCACCCACGTGGTCCCAGTGATGGTGGGTGTTCACCACGACCAGGGGGAGATCGGTCAGTCGCTCCACGACCTCCCGGATGGGGACGATGCCGAGGCCCGTGTCCACGAGGACGGCGCGCTCCCGGCCTGCCACCAGGAAGCAGTTCACGTGGGGCGGCTCGCTCACGAGCCAGACGCCGGGCTGGTGCTCCCGGATCGCGTATCCGTCCCCCATGCCGGGAAGTATGCGCCTCGGCCGCCCGCTTCCTCCGGCCCTGAACGCCGGTCGGAACGGCCCTGAAACTCCCACTCCGCCCGACGACAAACCCTAGGCGGGGCCCAAGTGTCGTGCCGCCTCACGTGGCATGGCGCATACAGCCTGCGCGACTTCGGCGGCTATTTCCTCACCTTCCGGACGGCCTTCAGGCAGATGTCGCTCGAGGCCAGGGTCGTCTTCTTCGCGATTGCCCGGTAGCGACCTGGATCGCGCGTGCCGGGGACGACGTACTGACCGTCGTCGTTGGTGAGGTCCGTGCCCACCCTGCGCCACCTGCCGCCTTCACGATGTTGCACCTTCACCTTCACGCCCATCGCGCACGCCGTGAACCCGTCGGGGACCTTCACCCTCCCCTTGGCCTTGTTTCCGACCCTCAGCGTCACCTTCCGGGTATGCCTGGGGGACTCGACGGTGAACACCGTTGAGCTGACCGCGGTCCCGTTGGGCGTCGTCACGGAGATGGTCCCTGTCACCGCGTCGGTCGGCACGGTCGCCATGATCTGTACCGCGGAGACGGGCGTGAAGGCGGCGAGCGCTCCCCCGAAGGTGACCGAGGTCGCTCCCGACAGGTTCGTCCCGTTGATCGTGACCGAGGTGCCCGGCGGGCCGGTGTCCGGGGAGAAGGAGGTGATCGTCGGAGCGTTCGTCTGGACGTCGATGCTCCAGCCGCCCGAGATCGAACCGGTGTCGGCGGCGAACTGGTCGTAGACGTACAGGTGCCACGCCCCGTTCGGGTCGGTGCCGTTCAGGGCGGACAGGGCCGTCGCGTGTGGGCCAGCCGGCGCGGGCGGCGTACCACTCCACGTCGAGAAGTTGGAAGGAAGGAACGTCCCGCTGACGATCGGCCCTCCATTCGGCAAGGTGGCCGCAGCGGCGTCGTCGAACGTGAGGTCTACGGACACCGCGTCGGTAGCACCTCCGGCCTGGGTCATCAGGAGCACGTCGGGACCGAACGGCGCGTCGAGCAGGACGTCGACATCGTCGGGGAACGTGTGGCTGTAGCCGTTGAGGGTGACGTTCACGTCCACGATCGTGCCGGAGAGCCCGGAAACCACGATCGAGGACGGATACGGGCTAGCCGGCCCACTCGTCGTCCCCGGCGCACCTGCTGGGATCGTGATCGGCGCGTTGTTGGCGAACACGTCGGCAGCGGACGGGAGCCCCGTCAAGCCGACGAGGGAGATCGCGAGCAAGATCGACGAGGCCACGACCGCGCCGCGGCGTAGCCCTCCCCGACGGATAGGAACGTCCATCACCGTCCTCCCTTCCCACCCGCCAAACGGAGTCCGGCGAGCGTGTGGAACCTGCGTCCGGCACATCATTCCCCCCCCGGTTGAAGCTGGCAAACCGAGAAGCAGGCGAGGACGAACCCTGGCGCCCCGCACCTACGAGGAGGCTCGCGTCCGTCGCCTTCCCCCTAGCCGATCCTCCAGTGGATGCCCGTTCCGAAGCCCCGCGGGCCAGGCAGCGTCCGCGGTGAGGGGTCTGACCGGGCGAGTCTTCCCGCATATACCTGCGTTCGTTGGCCCCAGCGAGCCGCCCCCGCCCTTGTAACCCTTGGCCAAACGGTGAACATCAGATGCGGCCCACAGGCTGCCTCTACGGCAACAATCAACCGGGGCCGGGACTCGGGACGACGCCGCAACTGATCCACGCGCTGATGCGAGACTCCGAGTAGCTCGGCGATGTCCACGCTCGCTCCTCGCGCGGCACCCGCTCGATTCAAAGTCGGTGGAAGCAGTCCTTCGCAACAGGGGTGTGTATCCCCTCCTCCTTCCCCGCCGTCCCGGAAGGTGAAGAGCCACAAACGAGGAAGGGCAAGAGCGATGAGCGATATGGTCCCATCCCTGGAACCGATGGCCCGCCGGTGACGCCGGACATCCGGGGGGATGGGCCACCGCAATGCCTCAGGGAGCATCCAGGTCGTCGGTCCGCTCCTGCCGGCGCGGGAAGGAGCCAGTCATGGCGACCGTAGCCGAGCAGTACTGGAGGGAGATCCTGGACATCCGGCGTCCCCTCGAGCCGGTCGAGCGCCATCGCCCACGGCCCGAGCGACTCGTCCTGGTGAGGGGCGGGCGGATCCGGCGAGAGCGGAAGCACCTCCGATGAGCCCCGGATATCGGCATCGGGACGCATCACGATCCCAGCGTTCCGGTGGTGAGCTGCGTCGAGAGGTAGTCGGATCGATGTGGAACCACCAGTTCCAAGCGGAAGGGGACGTCTCGGCATGAGTGACCTGTTCTTGCTCGTCCTGGCCGGGCACCTGCTCGGGGACTTCATCGTCCAGACGGACCGGCAGGCGGCCACCAAGGAGAGCAGCTGGCGGGCCGACCTCGTTCACGTGCTCACCTACCACCTGACCATGGCGGTGCTGATCCTCCCCGTGTGGCATGACTGGAGGCCCGCGGCGTTTCTGTCGATCTCGATCGCGACCCATGCGCTCGTCGACCGGAGGTGGCCCACGAGGCTCGTCCTCGCGACCACCGGCAGCAAAGGCTTCTCCACGGTGTTCTGGGGCGTGATCGCGACCGACCAAGCGCCGCATCGCGCCCCGGATGCTGGCGAGCGGCGTGAGGTGCAGGAAGATCAGTCCGCCGTTCTCAATGATCATCGACCGGGCCTCGGGGGTCGCGTCGATCCTCATGGGGTTCCTCCTCGGACCCTTACCTCATCTCCTGAGACACTGCCCTCCATCACCAGGACCGATGAGATCGTCTCGCTGATCAGAGCATCTGCGTCCTCCTCGGCCAGTTCAGCCTGCGCCCTCATCCGCTTGGGGATCAGGGCGTAGACCGCCACGAGAGCAAGAAGGACGATGCCGGCTGCAGCGATGAACCCGACGTTGATGGCATCGACGAAGCTCTTGTCCGCGGCGCCGATGAGCCTGGTGGAGATGCCCGCCGGAAGTCCCGCGGCGATCGCTTCGACCGCGGCGACGCTGTTTCCTACCGCCTCGGCGACGTTCGACGGCACCGTGCCGCTCACCGCGTCGATGACATCGGAGCGGTAGATATTGGTGACCACCGCGGCAATCGCAGCCACCCCGAGGGCACTACCGAGATTGCGGCTGAGGTCGTTCATGGCCGAGCCGACTCCGGCGTCGTTCACGGGCACCGAGGCCATGATCGTGTCGGTCAACACTGGCATGCCGAACCCTGCTCCAAGGCCGAAGATCGAGATCCCGACCGCCGCCACCCAGTACGGGGTGTCGATGGCGATCTGAGTGAACAGCAACATCGCTCCCATGATGATCAGCGTGGACGCGATGACGACGGTTCGAGGACCCAGCTTCTTGACTGCCTCGCCGGCGATCCAGGCGCCGATCACCATCCCGAAGGCGGAAGGCGTCAAGGCCAGGCCGGTGGCGAACGCGCTGCGGTCCTGGACTATCTGGAAGAACTGGGTGAGGAAGAAGAAGATCGAGATCATGCCCATGAAGGTCAACAACTGGACCAGGAAGGCTCCGGTGAAGTCCTTCTGCTTGAAGTAGGGGAGGGGAAGCATCGGATAGCGAGCGCGGGACTCGACCACCGCGAACGAACTCAGGAGCACCCCACCGACCGTGAACGCGCCGATGATCTCCCCCGACGTCCAGCCGGCCTCACCGCCCTGGAGGACTCCGTAGACGACCGCGAGTACTCCGCTCGTAGAGAGAAGGGCGCCCGGCACGTCGAGCGGGAGGCGCCGCTCGTCGCTTGACTCGGGGATGAAGCGGAGTCCATAGAGGCCGAGTGCGACGAGTGGCACATGCATCCAGAACACGGCGTTCCAGCTGATCCTGTCCACGAGGACTCCCCCCAAGGCAGGACCGACGAAGATCGAGAGGCTAGCGATGGCGGTCCATGTTGCGATCGCCTTGGCGCGCTCCTCTCTCGGGAACACGTCAGTGATGATTGACAGCGTCGAGGGCACGGCGAATGCCGCTCCGAAGCCTTGTATCCCTCGCATGATGATCAGGAAGGTGGTGTTGTCCGCCAGCGCGGCTCCGGCGGCCCCTGCTCCAAACAGGACCAACCCCGTCCCCAGGGCTTTGCGGCGCCCGTAGCGATCACCGGTGCTTCCCGCCACCAACAGGAAGCCAGCGAGGATCAGCGCGTACATGTTGACGATCCACGCCAGCGCCGAGTTGGAAGCGGCCAGGTCCCGCGCCATGGCGGGCAGAGCCGTGTTGACGACATCCATGTCGAGGAAGACCATGAAGGTAGTCAGTGAGAGGAACCCGAGAACCAGTCCCTTCCTCGGCTCCGTTCGGGCTGTTCTGTCATTGCCCATCATCCCCTCCTTGCTCTTCGAGCTCGTCGAGTGCGCCGGCGTCACGGATGGATTCGCGTCGCGGATGTGCCCTGGCTTCACCAGACGGCGTCTCGAGGGCGTCACCCGGCCTGAGGCCGCGAAACGCTAGGGCGACCTGTCGGTGCTCCTCTGCGTGAACCTCTTCGCTGGTCAAGCTCTCGACACTGATGAAGACGATGAGATTCGCAACGACTGTCGAGAAGAGGAGAGCGGTCGCCTCATCGATTGAGATATCCGACGCGATCAGTCCCTCGCGCTGGAAATGGGCGAGGATGGCGCGAAGTTGCTCCATCAGCCGCTCATCGATCTCCAGAAGCTCAGGCATCAGGTCATCGGAGCTGCGGCCGAACGAGGCGCGCACCACCTCTCGCATCAGGTCGCGCCCGAGATCGAGGTAGACGTCGAGGTAGACGTCGATCACGCGGGTGGCTGCGACGACCGGATCGTCACCAGGATCCTCCACCACGGGGGTGCCCCGCCTCGCGACCGCCTCGACGTCTTCGGCGACGATTGCGAGGAGAAGCGCGGTCTTGGATCCGAAGTAGTTGTAGAGCGTGCCCACCGACACCTCTGCGGCGGCAGCCACATCCTCCATCGTGGTGTCCTCGAAGGTGCTCCTGGTGAACAGCCGGGCGGCCACGCGCAGAATCCGGTCCCTGGTCCGTTCCTTCTTCCGTTCCCGAAGACCGACCATGAATTCCCTCTATTTTTGTACCTGCATTGAAATTTAGACTACATTCAGAAAGGTGTCAACCCAGGGAGCGACCCCCCCGTCCTCTTCGTCAGGGAAGGTAGACACAAAGCTCTGACCAGCACCTTCGGAGGTCAGGGATGGTTCGAGGGGTCCGAGCCTGTGGGCGCTGGAGGATTCGAACCTCCGCCCTCTTCCTTGTAAGGGAAGCCGAAGGTGCTGGAAGTGGCCTCGGGACGTGGTTCCAGGCACGTACTGCAACTGTGTGATTCGGTCAGAACGTGACCGCACGCGACTCAGACGTGACTCATTCGCCCAGGATGCGCGCGTCCGGCTGGGGTCACGGTCACCTTCGGCGGTCCTCGGGGAAGCCGTGGAGTCGATTCCTCCGCGACGGTCACGCCCTCAGACGAACGGCTGAGTCCCGGATCGATCCACGGATCAGATGACCGAGCCGCCGTGCCAGGCCGCGGGTCGGCATGGAGCTGTGTACGAGTCACGAGCGAGGTCGATCGGGAGTTGGAACACGCCCTGCCCGTGACGCCCCGGCGGCGCGTCGAAGCCGCTGGGTCGCCGGTGGCCGGCCGGTGAGCCCGGGATGAATCCCGAGTAGACGATCCGTCCCGATGGATCGAGCGCCAGTAGCGTGCAGAACACCTTGGCGTCTTCTTGGCCCGGGTTCACCGTGAAGACACGGCAGCAGCCGTCCGAGCCGCGCACCGCAACGAGCACCAGCCGCACCCCCGCCGGCGCGGCGCTGGGTGCGGGCGTGTCCGCCTCCTCGTCGATCGCGGATGAGGTGCAGGGCTGGAGCGAGACCGACATCACCAACAAGGGCAACGCCCACCGGAGGATCCTGCCCATGTCCGATGGATCCTAGGCCCTGTCGCGAGCGGCGCACTAGCGTTGCGGAACATGGAGACCAACGACCACGCCCTCGTGAACAGAGCCTCCTGGACGAGGACGCGCCAAACTGGATCCAGCGAGGACGCGAGGCCTGGGCGAGGGAGGAACCGGTTTGGGGCAAGGGAAATCGCGAGTCCGAACTTCACTTGCTGCCTGACCTTGCAGGGCTCGACGCTATCGAGCTGGGCTGCGGGACCGCCTACGTCTCGGCCTGGCTGATACGTCGGGGCGCGCGGGTAGTCGGCCTCGACATCTCGTCGAACCAGCTCTCGACCGCCCGGATGCTCCAGGAAGAGTTCGGTCTTCGCTTCCCGCTTGTGCATGCCGACGCGGAGCGTGCGCCGTTCGCCGACGAGAGCTTCGACTTCGCGATCTCCCAGTACGGCGCCGCGATCTGGTGCGACCCGTATCGGTGGATCCCGGAGGCCTCACGGATCTTGCGGAGGGGCGGTCGTCTCGTGTTCGAGACCGGCTCCCCTCTTGTGATGTGTTGCTATCCAACAGACGACGACGAGGCGCCAGCGGACTCGCGCCTCCATCGAGACTACTTCGGCATGCACCGGTTCGAGTGGCGTGGACCGAGCGGAGCCGTCGAGGACATCGAGTTTCGGATCGGACACGGTGACATGGTTGCGACTCCTACGTTCGAGCGGCTTCGAGATCGAGGACCTCATCGAGATCCAGGCACCCAGCGAAGGCGCAGACCCACAGGCTCAGCCATACATCCCAGTGGAGTGGGCGAGGCGATGGCCTAGTGCGGAGGCGTGGAAGGTGCGCAAGCTCGCCTAGCGAATCCAGATCCGGAATATGCAAGTGGAGGCCGCCCACGCCGGAGCGTGCGAACGGTTTGAACCCATCATTTGAGCTCGGGATCGAGCTGCCGCCCGCCCCGGAACCTCCGGGCCACTACGTCACTACTTATGTCCACGGCGACGTCCCGGAGACCGCTGGCCACAGCCCTCCTACGTCGAGGCTTGTCCGATGGGTGCCAGGCCGGTCCTGATCAGCAACTCAGCGATGAGCCGCTGTCCTTTGCTGCTGGCGTAGCAACAGTCCTGCAGGTTCATCAAGCCTGTCTTGTAGGCGTCCTCGGTGCCGCTGCCGCCGTTGAAGGCGTGAAGCACATCGACGCAGCGACCTCCGTACTTCTCCATCGTTGCGCAGATGATCTCTGTCTCCGTGGCGGCCTGGTAGAGGCTGATCTCGGGCGTGACGAAGGAAGGGATCACGCTCTCCGCACCGGGCAGGGCGTTCGGGAGCGTTATCGCACGGATGATCGTTGGCGCTGCGCCCCTCAGCTCTCGGACCCTGGCGACGATCGCGTCGAAGTTCTGTCCGAACGCGTGCAGGACGGGTACGTAGCACGCCTTGCCCTTGCAGGCGCCGGCTTGGAGGTTGGAGTCCCCGGTGTTCAGGTCTGCTCCGCCGATCCCGATCAGGACGACTTCCGCGTTCGCGACGGCGGTCTGGGTCGTCTCGTCAGAGCCCAGGTCCGAGAGCAGTTCGTCGCTCGTCTTGCCCTCTACCGCCAGGTTCTGTACCTGCACTGGGACACCGATCTTCTGCTCAAGCAACCGCCCATAGTTGCCGACCCATCCCACTCCTGACGGATCGCCCGAGCCGGTCGTGTCGGAGTCGCCGAGGGCGACCACTTGCCAGTTCGCCACACCCGTCGCCGATGGTTGCGTCGTGGCGACGGCTGCCGACGACGCAGGCGGAGAACTCCCACACGCGGTCAAGGCCCAAACCGCCGCCAGCATCAGCATGCTCAACAGCCGAACGCGCATGAGCCCCCCACCTCAGATTGATTGTTGATTATGCGCTGGGCAGTCAGAGCCGTCCAAGAGGTCGACCCGAAAGGGGGGCCTGTCCGGGTTCCTGCACAGCCGCGCCGCCCGCCACCCCAGCCCATCAGGTGGTAGACGGGTTAGGAGATAAGGGTGGGCCGAACGCCGCCCCCCCCTCGCGTCAACGGTTCGGACTTGCGCCAAGGCCCTAGCGCCGCCCCTGGGGCGGCTCGGGTCTAGGGTCACGGGTTCGGATCGGGGTCTTGGCCTTTGGGGAGGCCGAACCCCTTGGCGGCAACCCCCCACGCCTAACGCCCCCCGGGCGGATCGGGTTCTTGGAGGTCCGGGCCTTGGGGCCGGGGCTTGGGGGTTCGGGCGCTGGCGGCTGGACCGACCTGTTCGGTCGCTCCCAAACGCTGCACCCCCTGTAGTCTTCAGGTGAACCGCGGTGGGGAGCAGGATGGCTGCTTCTGAGGTGCTGTGGACGGATGTCGCTGATCCGGCGCGGGGATCGCGTGCCGCACCCGATGTACTGGGATGCGCTTCTCAAGCTTACTCAGGCGTGAAACGTCTGGCGCTTCCTCATCAGGAGATCGAGCAGTCCCCATTACAATCCGGCGGTACTCTGCTAACCCGCAGGGTCTCTCGCTCGCCGACCTACTCGCTCAGCTTGCTCGCGAGGATGTCCACCTTCTCGATCGTTGGAGGCTCCGCTAGGAGTTCCTCGGCCTTCTGCATAAGCGCGGTGGCGATAGGCCCGGCTAGGTGCGCCTCTCGGCCCGACTCATCAGGGAAAACGTCGAAGATGCCGAATGTGGACGGACCCAGGCGGGTCGCGAACCATGCTGTTGTCATCCGCTCTTGCTGCGCAAGCGGCAGCGCTCCCGCTAGGAAACTCGCGACTTCCTCTTCCTTCCCCGGTTTCGCTTCGATCTTGACGAGGACTCCGACGGTGACCATGGCGACTCCCTCCTTCGACTACTCACCCACGGTACTAGGCGATCACGGGAGTGACCCTGCCGCAGCGATCGCTCGCCGTACCGCTACCGAGGGCAGGAGGGCA